>JBJEAF010000237.1:0-7544 GCA_051868755.1 Alloprevotella sp. | reverse complement strand
TATTCCTGGCGGGCCTTTGCCCGCCCTCCCAGCCGTTAGCGCTACATCCCGGTTTAAATCATAGGATGAAATATCCGTTCAACCTTTTCTTGTTATATGATAGATTGTGCAAGTGAGCGCAGAGCCAAGCTTGCCCCAAACTTTTTGCCGAACGCAGCCTATCTTATTGAAATTGACAACGGGCGGGCCTTTGCCACGCCCTCCCAGTGCACCGTCGCCTCAAATTGGCTTGATAAGCGCCCGCCCTCCCAGCCGTTAGCGTCTCATTTCGGTTGAACTATTGGATGAGACATCGGCCCGGCCTCTCCCTTTATAGGATAGTCTCAGCCAACTTACGTAAAGTATACGCGCTTCACGCGGTTGCTGACCGATGTCAGCACTTCATAGGGGATGGTGTCGAGCAGGTCTGACAGCACCGTCACGGGCAGGTTGTCGCCGAAGATTTCCACGGCGTCGCCTTCCTTGCAGTCAATGCCTGTCACGTCGATCATGCACACATCCATACAGATGTTTCCGACATACGGAGCCTGCTGCCCGTTCACCAGACAGTAGCCTTTGCGGTTGCCCAAGTGGCGGTTCAGTCCGTCGGCATAGCCTATGGGCACTGCCGCAATGCGAGAGTCGCGCGTGGTGACTGTACGGCGCGAATAGCCGATGCTGTCGCCCTGCGGCACTTCGCGTATTTGCAGAATGGTGGACCTCAGCGAAGTCACATTGTGCAGCCGGCGGTTGTCGATGGGATCAATGCCATACAAGCCCAGGCCCAGACGCACCATGTCCAAGTGGCGTTCCGGGAAACGCTCGATGCCGGCACTGTTGCAGATATGGCGCAGTATCTTGTGGCCGAAGGCTGCCTGCAACGTACGCGAAGCCTCGTCAAACAGCTTGAACTGCTGTGCCGAGAAGTCATCGAAGTCGGGCGAATCGGAGCCTACAAAATGGGAGAATACCGAACGGGGCACAAGAGCCGTCTGATGCTTCAGGCGGTCTATCAGTACAGGCACGTCCTTCAGCGGGTCGAAGCCCAGACGATGCATACCCGTGTCGAGCTTGATGTGAACGGGAAGCCCCTGTATGCCCTGCTTCTCGGCCGCCCGCACCAGCGCGTCGAGCAGCTTGAAGCTGTACACCTCGGGTTCAAGGTCATATTCAAAGAGGGTACCGAAGGCTGTCAGTTCCGGGTTCATCACCATGATTCCCGTAGTGATGCCGGCGCGTCGCAGTTCCGCTCCTTCGTCGGCCACCGCCACTGCCAGATAGTCCACACCTCGGTCTTGCAGCGTCTTGGCAATTTCGACAGATCCCGCCCCGTAGGCCGAAGCTTTCACCATGCAGGTAATCTTCGTGCCGGGCTCCATGAACGAACGGTAGAAGTTCAGATTCTCGGCGATAGCCTCCAGGTTCACGTCGAGTGTCGTTTCGTGTACCCTGAGCGAAAGGGCTGAAGTCACCCGCTCGAATCCGAAGCTGCGCGAGCCTTTTACCAGCACAGCCACATCGTGCAGTTCTTCCAGCAGTCCGCTCTGCATCAGCTCGTCGGTCGTAGCGAAGAAGGTCTTCACCATGCCGAAGCGTGCCTGTGCGGCGGTAATTTCCTGTCCCACACCTATCAGCCGGTCTATGCCGCGCAGCTCCAGCATCTGGGCCACCTTGCTGTAGAGCACGTCCGGTTCCAGTCCCGTTTGCAGCATGTCCGACAGGATCAGCACCTTGGGCCGTTCGCCCAGTTCCGGGCGGCGGTTCATGAAGTCGAGCGCGATGTCCAACGAAGCCACGTCTGAGTTGTAGGCATCGTTGATCACGGTGCAACCTCTCACGCCTTGCACCACCTCCAAACGCATGGCCACAGGTTCGAGGCGTTCCATGCGCCGGGCAATGTCGGCCGGTTCCAGCTTCAGAGCCAGACATACGGCCAGGCAGTGTATGCAGTTTCTCACCGAAGCGTCATCGCTGAAGGGGATGTGCATTTCAGCCTGCTGCCGCTGGTAGGTGTAGCGAATGCGGGCACCTTCTTGCTCCTTCTCTACCTCCTGCACGAAGAGCGGACAGGAAGCGTCCTTCATGGACCATGCCAGGAGCTTTCCCTTCGGCGGTGCTGCCTCCAAGCAGTTGCGGGTCACTTCGTCGTCGGCACAGCACACTAACAGTTCGGCATCGCGCATCAGCTCCAGTTTCTCTTGACACTTCTCTTCGAGCGTGGCAAAGTTCTCCTGGTGGGCCGGTCCGATGTTGGTCATGACTCCGATGGTGGGCTGCACGATGGCGCGCAATGCCTGCATCTCGCCAGGCTGCGAGATGCCTGCTTCGAACACGCCTACCTGCGAATGTTCGTCGAGCAGCCACACGCTGAGCGGCACGCCTACCTGTGAGTTGTAGGAACGGGGCGAACGTGTCACGTGCATGGAAGGCGAAAGCAGCTGGTAGAGCCACTCCTTGACCACCGTCTTGCCGTTAGAACCCGTCACGCCCACTACGGGCAGGTCGAACTCTTCGCGGTGCCGTTCGGCCAACCGCTGCAATGCCTTGAGCGGACTGACCACCTTCAGGAAGTTGGCATCGGCATAGGCCGTCTGCCAGTCGGCAGGCACTGTGCCCACCACAAAGTTGCGCACTCCTCGCCGGTACAGGTCGGCTATATATCGGTGTCCGTCTCCTACCTTGGTGCGCAGGGCAAAGAAGAGCGTGGTCTCGGCAAAGGCTAACGAACGGCTGTCAGTAAGCAGCCGGTCAATTTCGGCACTTTGGGTGCCATACCTGTGTGCGCCCGTCAGGGCCGCAATGTTTTCAATTGAATAGAGCATAAGCTATCTTGTCAATTAACAGTGTACAATGAAGGGCAACTGCATTCTTCTCAAAGTGCGGCACCCAGCGGGCCGTCCGTCTGTAGGCAGTGTCTGTTCAAACATCGGCCAAGCCGCGCTGCCACTTTTGTTCAAACGCCTCGCGCCTTTCGCGCATTCGCTGCAAGAAGTGCTGGTGCGCCTCACTGTCCGGATGCAAAGGGCGGTGTTCGGCATCGCGCAGCAGCTGCATCCGTTCGCGGGCGAACTCCTTGAGTTGCGGTGTGAAGGCCCATTCGCCAAAGCGTTGCCACACATAATCGACGGCCTGCTCTGAGGGGTGGAGCATGTCGGGGGCATAGAAGCGGTAGTCGCGCAACTCGTCGGTCACTATCTCAAACGCCGGGAAGTAGAGCACGCGGTCAAACTCCTGCTGCAACGCATCTGCCAGCAACAAGAGGCGCGCTTTAGAGAGTGCGCTGGCGTGCATCCCGTGTTTTGCATAGCGGTAGGGACTCACCGTCAGCACGACCTTCAGCTCTGCCCGCTGCGCCAGCAGTCTGGCCAGCACGTTGCGCCATGCCGCAAGCATCGCGTCGTGCGGCAACACCCTTTCGTGCAGCAAGCGGGCCGGCATCTTGTGGCAGTTGGCCACAGCGCGTACAGACTCCTCGCCCACCCTGTAGTAGGCATGGTCGGTGCTCAGCGTCACCAACAGCACGTCGGCCTCAGCCAGCGCACGGTGTCCTTCTTGCCATGCCTCCTGTAGCACCCCGCACAATGCGTCGGGGCTTTCTGCTTCGAAGCGCGTGGCGAAATGCCAATGGCGGTAGCCTCCTTCGGGGTGTTGGAACATGTCGGCCTCCCAGTGCGGCGCTTCGGGCTGCATCCAGTCGGCCAAGGCCCCGCACAGGCTTTCGGGATTATACATCACGCCGAACGGATTGGCACACACCTGCTCCCGGCCCAAGCATCGGGCCAGCCGTTCACCCATGTGCTCGGCAAAGCACGACCCGGCCAACACGACCTTCGAATGCGGGGTGAGTTGCAGCCTTTGTGGCGGAAGTTCAACGGGAGTGAGCAGTTGCATAGGTCATACAGAGTTTTATGCCTTTGGGCCACAGCCTGCTTTGGCGAACCGCAGCCTGCTTTGGCGCAGCAAAAGTAGTGAAAGTTTTTTATTGGTATTAGCCAAACCTATTTTAGTTGTCCTGTTTAGCAAGTCGTCCCGCTGGCTCGTCCCGCTGGCTGACAAGCGTTCAAGGCACGCCCCGAAGGGGCAACAAGCGCTTAGCCCAGGGCATCGCCCTGGGTTGGTTGACCGCCGCAAGTGCGCCCTGCAAGGGCAAAAGCGTGTAGAATCACAACCCTGTTTGCTTACGCTTTTGCCCTTGCAGGGCGCACATTATCGCTTGTCATCCAACCCAGGGCGCTGCCCTGGGCTATGCGCTGTTGCCCCTACGGGGCGTGCCTTGAACGCTCAATCCCAGGCTACATTGAGCTTGCCCAATCTGTTTTAGTTGTCCTGTCTTCACGGTTGCAGCCGCCGTTTATCGACGCAAAGCCCTCTACAGGTCGAGCAAGTCACACTGCATGGTGCGCAAGTCGATAGTCCACAAGCGGCCACAAAGGGGCTGGCCGTAACCGCAGACAAGCTGCAATACCTGCTGTGCCATGACACTGCCCACCACACCTGGGGTCATGCCGACAATGGCCTTGCCCGGATGGGGCATGGCGAGCACAGAGGCTTCATCGGGATAGAGGTCGCGATAGCGGCGGGGCGTGCTGCCGGCATGAAACACCGACACTTGTCCCTCAAAGCCGCACACGGCTCCATACACGTAAGGACGGCCCGCCGCAGCACAGGCATCGTCGATGAGGTAACGCGTGGCAAAGTTGTCGCAACCGTCGACCACCACATCATACTGCCCTATCAGCCGGGCAGCGTTCTGCGCCGTGAGGCGGCACACGTGGGGCTCGACCTTCACTTCGCTGTTCAGCGCACTGAGACGGCGGGCGGCTTCGGCGGCTTTAGGCTGGCCCAGCTGCCGCTCGGCATAGAGCACCTGACGGTGAAGGTTGGTGAGGCTCACCACATCATCATCGACGAGGCCGAGTGTGCCCACTCCGGCACCGGCCAGATAGAGGGCTATGGGACTGCCCAATCCGCCTACGCCTACCACGAGCACGCGCGAACGGGCTATCTTGCTTTGGCCCTGCTCCCCAATCTCGGGCAGCAGGAGCTGGCGTTGGTAACGGGATTCCATGAGATGAAAGAAAGGATGGGGAATGACATGCACCAGGGGTGAATGAATCACACGCAGCGCACGCGGTCGAAGCTGCTGTCCCAGTCTTTCCACACGGGTTCCATGCCCATGCGGCGCAGGGCTGCGGCCACCTCTTCCACCGTACGCGGGTCGCTCACCTCGAACTGTTCGAGGGCATCGCGGTGGGTGGAGTAGCCTCCCGGTTCGGTCCGGCTGCCTGCCGACATGGTAGTGACACCCAGTGTGGCCATGTGGTCGCGGAAGCGGGGAAGCTCGCGCGTACTGTAGGAGATGTCTACATCGTGGTCGAAGATGCGCATGGCAAAGGTGAGCTGCGCCAGCTCGCGGTCGGTCATGATGCAACGGGGCTGGAAACCGCCGTTCTCGGCTGGGCACATGCGCGGAAAGTTCACGCTGTACTTGGTACGCCAGTAGCGGCGCTGCAAGTAGCGCAGGTGACGGGCCAGCATGGTGAGGTCGGTGCGCCACTCGCGCTCCAAGCCTATCAGCACACCCATGCCAATGGAGTGTACGCCGGCCTGGCCCATGCGGTCGAAGCCATTGACGCGCCATTCGAAGTTGGCCTTCATGCCTCGCGGGTGATAGAGGTTGTAGTTGGCGCGGTGATAGGTCTCCTGAAAGCAGATAACGCCGTTCAGCCCGTGATGGGTGAGTTCTTCATATTCGGCTGTGGCCAGAGGCATCACCTCTATCTTCAGATTGGAGAAGTAGGGCTTGGCCAAGTCGAGCGCACGGGCCAAATAGGGCACGCCGGCGCGGGCGGGATTCTCGCCCGTCACAAGCAGCAGGTTCTCGAAAGGGCCGAGCTGCTTGATGGCCTCGAACTCGCGCACCATTTCGTCGGAAGTGAGAATGGTGCGCTTCATTTTGTTGGCCACATGGAAGCCGCAGTACACGCACGAGTTGGTGCATGAGTTGGTAAGGTACAGGGGAATGAACATCGACACCGTGCGGCCGAAGCGCGCCTCGGTGTAACGGCGCGACAGGCGGGCCATGGTCTCCAAATAAGGCTCGGCTGCGGGCGACACCAATGCCATGAAGTCGTCCACGTCACACTGCTCCTTGCCCAGCGCGCGCTCTACGTCGGCGGCGGTTTTGGCGGCAATGGCGGCCGTGGTTTCCTCCCAGCTGTATGAGGACAATTCTTCTGAGAACATGATATGGGGATTTGTATTCCGGGTTTCGGGTTGCCCGACAGCCTTACTCCTGCAAGAAGGCGGTGAGTGGCGAGCTGGCTTGTGCCTCGAAACTGTGTATCTGTGCGGGCAGTCCGGCCTCATAGGCTTCGCGTCCGGCCTCGACGGCCTTCTTGAAGGCGCGGGCCATGGCTGCGGGATTACCGGCTACGGCAATGGCCGTGTTCACCAAGCAGGCGGAGGCTCCCAGCTCCATGGCTTCGGCGGCATGGCTGGGTGCGCCTATACCGGCATCGACTACGACGGGCACATTGGCTTGCTCAATGATGATGCGCAGGAAGTCGCGGGTGCGCAGGCCGCGGTTGGTGCCGATGGGAGCACCCAAGGGCATGACGGCAGCAGCGCCGGCCTCTTCGAGCCGCTTGCACAGCGTGGGGTCGGCCTGGCAATAGGGCAGCACGACGAAGCCCATGGCGGCGAGCTTTTCGGTGGCCTTGAGGGTCTCGATGCTGTCGGGCAGCAGGTAACGTGGGTCGGGATGAATTTCGAGCTTCAGCCAGTTGGTGCCGAAGGCTTCGCGTGCGAGTTGGGCAGCAAAGACGGCTTCGCCGGCATCGCGCACGCCCGATGTATTGGGCAGCAGCTGTATGCCGTCGCGCCTTACGTGGCTGAGCATGTCGTCGTTCTCATCGTCCAGCTCCACGCGCTTCATGGCCAGGGTGACCATCTCTGCGCCGGAGGCTTCGAGGGCGCACTTCATTTCTTCATTGCTGCGGAACTTGCCGGTGCCCAGAAACAGCCGCGAACCGAACTCGCGGCCGGCAATCTTCAGTTTTTGCGTCATGGTGTGTAAAGGGGGATTGGGTGAATGGTTGATGATAGGGAACAGCGGGCTAACCGCCACAGGCTGCTCTGATGACTGTGATGCGGCAGCCCTCGCGGAGCGGCGTGTCGCTCCACGTGCCACGGGGCACAATCCGGTTGTCTACAGCGACGGCCACTCCTTCGGCGCGGTAGCCGAGTTCAGAGAGCAGCTCCGACATGTTTTGTGCTTGTGTCTGCACCTCCTGATTGTTCAACAATACTTTCATAATGCCAAATGTTTGAAGCGTGTAAGAAATTGGCTGCGAAGCGAAAGGAGGGTGCTTGCGTCCTGCCCGGCGCATAACAAAAGAAGGGGCAGGTTGGTTGCGTGAGCAATGCCTACGGCAGCATTAACTGCATCAGGTCGTAAGGGTGTAATCTCAGCCGCTGTCAGCATCGCGAAGCACGGACGCGGCACCCCTTTGTCTTCACATCGGGGGCAAAGGTAGTGCAAGGCGAGCGTATAGAAAAGAAAA
>JBJEAF010000236.1:0-28643 GCA_051868755.1 Alloprevotella sp. | reverse complement strand
AAAATCTTTCAGCTTTTCTTTTGCACTGCGCTCGCCTTGCACTACCTTTGCAAGCGGCAAACATTTCGCCTGAGAAATGCAACAGAAGACTCACTTTACATATCTCCCGCATATCGACTCGCCGGCCGACCTCCGCAAACTCAGCATCGGGGAGCTGCCCGCTGTGTGCGACGAGCTGCGCCAAGACATCATCAACGAACTGGCCGACAACCCCGGACACTTCGCATCGAGCCTGGGCACGGTCGAAATCACCGTGGCCATGCACTACGTGTTCAACACGCCCTACGACCGCATCGTGTGGGACGTGGGACACCAAGCCTACGGACACAAAATCATCACGGGACGGCGCGACGCCTTCCACACCAACCGCAAGCTGCACGGCATCAGGCCCTTCCCCTCACCGCTCGAAAGCGACTATGACACCTTCCCCTGCGGACATGCCTCCAACTCCATCTCGGCCGCCCTCGGCATGTCGCTCGCCGCGCTCAAGAAGGGCGAAAACGACCGCCACGTGGTGGCACTCATCGGCGACGGGGCCATGAGCGGCGGCCTGGCCTTCGAAGGACTCAACAATGTGTCGGACACGCCCAACAACATGCTCATCATACTCAACGACAACAACATGAGCATTGACCGCGCGGTGGGCGGAATGAACAGCTACCTCATGCACCTCCACACCTCGGGCTGGTACAACCGGCTGCGCTTCGAGGTGTCGCAGAAGCTCACGCAGTGGGGACTGCTCGGCGAGGACCGGCGCAGGGCTATCCTGCGCTTCAACAACTCGGTGAAGTCGCTGCTCACCAACCAGCAGAACATCTTCGAGGGGATGAACATACGCTACTTCGGGCCGACCAACGGCCACGACGTGGTGGAACTCGTGCGCATACTGCGCGAAATCAAGGAGATGAAGGGGCCGAAACTGCTCCACATACACACCGTCAAGGGCAAGGGCTACAAGCCGGCCGAAGAGGAGGCCACCATCTGGCACGCGCCGGGCAAGTTCGACATCGAGAGCGGCGAACGGCTGGTCGACGAGCCGAAGAAGCCCGTGCCGCCCAAGTTTCAGGACGTGTTCGGCCACACACTGCTCGAACTGGCCCGGGCCGACCAGCGCGTCGTGGGCGTGACACCCGCCATGCCCACGGGCTGCTCGATGAACATACTGATGAACGCCCTGCCCGACCGTGCCTTCGACGTGGGCATTGCCGAAGGCCACGCCGTGACCTTCGCCGCCGGCATGGCCAAAGAGGGCCTGCTGCCCTTCTGCAACATCTACTCGTCGTTCGCCCAGCGCGCCTACGACAACGTGATTCACGACGCGGCCCTGCTCAACCTGCCCGTGGTGCTCTGTCTGGACCGTGCGGGACTGGTGGGCGAGGACGGGCCTACCCACCACGGAGCCTTCGACCTGGCCGCCCTGCGCCCCATCCCGAACCTGACCATCTGCTCGCCCTACGACGAGGCCGAGCTGCGCCGCCTCATGTACACGGCCACGCTGCCCGGCAGGGGGACCTTCGTCATACGCTACCCGCGCGGCAGCGGCTCACTGGTAGACTGGCGCGTGCCGCTCGAAGCCGTACCCGTGGGCAAGGGACGCTGCCTGAAGCAGGGCCGTGACATCGCGGTGGTCACCCTCGGGCCTGTCGGCACCGAAGCAGCCCGCGCCATCGCCCTGGCCGAGGAGCAGCAGCCCGGCCTGCAGGCGGCCCACTACGACCTGCGCTTCCTCAAGCCCCTCGACGAGGAGCTGCTCCACGAGGTGGGCCGAGGCTTCGGCCGCGTGGTCACCGTCGAGGACGGCGCCCGCCTGGGCGGCATGGGCAGCGCGCTGCTCGAATGGTTCGACGACCACGGCTACCACCCCCGCCTCACGCGGATCGGCCTGCCCGACCACTTTGTCGAACACGGCAAGGTCGGCGAGCTGCGCCAAATGACGGGGCTCGACGCAGCGCACATCTGTGCGGCCATTCTCGAAGGCGAGGCCACGGAAGTTAAAGCATAAACCTTTTGTAATGAAAATCATCATAGCCGGAGCGGGTGCCGTCGGCACCCACCTCGCCAAGCTGCTCTCGCAGGAGCACCACGACATCACGCTCATGGACGAATCGCCCGAGAAGCTGGAGGACCTTTCGTCGAACTTCGACATACTCACCCTGCCGCTCTCGCCCTCCTCGATCAACGCCCTGAAGGAGGCCGAGGTCAATGGGGCAGACCTCTTCATCGGGGTCACGCCCGACGAGGCGCACAACATGACGGCCTGTATGCTGGCCTCGAAGCTCGGGGCCAAGAAGACGGTGGCCCGCGTCGAAAACTACGAGTACACGCTGCCCGAACACCGCGACTTCTTCCGCACCGTGGGCATCGACTCCATCATCTACCCCGAGATGCTGGCCGGGATGGAAATCCTGCACAACATCAAGCGGAGCTGGATCAGACAGTGGTGGGAGGTGCAGAACGGGGCCCTGATCCTGCTCGGCGCCAAGCTGCGCCACTCGGCCCAGATTCTCGAACAGCCGCTCAAGGACCTCTGCGGCCCGGAGTCGCCCTACCACATCGTGGCCGTGAAGCGCGACGACGAGACCGTCATTCCCCACGGCGGCGACTGCCTTCACCACGGCGACATCGTCTACTTCATGACGACGCCCAAATACATCAACTACATCCGCGACCTGGCCGGAAAGGAGGACTACCCCGACGTGCAGAACGTCTTCGTCATGGGCGGCAGCAGCACCGCCGTCCACCTCGTGAACGCCATGCCCGACTACATGCGCGCCAAAATCATCGAGGCCAACCCGAAGCGGGCCGAACGGCTCAACGAGGTCATACACAACAAGCATGCCCTCATCATCCACGGCGACGGCCGCGACCTCTCGCTGCTCGAAGAGGAGGGCATACGCAAGGCCCAGGCCTTCGCCGCCCTCACCGAGAACGCCGAGACCAACATCCTGGCCTGTCTCGCCGCCAAGCGGCTCGGTGTGCGCAAGACGGTGGCCATGGTCGAAAACACTGACTACATCAGCATGGCCGAGAGCCTCGAAATCGGCACTATCATCAACAAGAAGACCTTCGCGGCCAGCCACATCTACCAGATGATGCTCAAGGCCGACATCACCTCGGTGAAGAGCCTCACCGTGGCCAACGCCGACGTGGCGGAGTTCTCGGTCTCGCCCGAGGCCCGCGTCGTGCGCCACCCCGTGAAGGACCTACACCTGCCCTCCTGCGTGACGCTGGGCGGCCTGGTGCGCAACGGCGAAGGCCAGCTCATCAACGGCTCCACCCAGATCCAGCCGGGCGACACGGTAGTGGCCTTCTGCCTGGCCGGAGGCATCAAGAAACTCGAAAAGTACTTCAAATAGGGCACCGCCCCCCACGGCTGCTTCAGTCATGCTCAACTTTCCACTCATCTACAAGGCAGTGGGCACACTGCTCTACCTCGAAGCCCTGCTGCTGGCCCTGTGTCTCGGCATGGGCGTGTGGGCCGGCGAGAACAACCCGGCCATGTTCGGCATACCCGTGGCGGTGGCCTTCGCCACAGGCTTCGCACTGCGCTGGGCGGGCCGCCACGCGGAGAACCGCATGAGCCGCCGCGACGGCTTCCTCATCGTGTCGGCCACCTGGATAGCCTTTACGCTCATCGGGATGCTGCCCCTGCTCGTCGGAGGCCACCAGCCGCGCGTCGCAGCCGCCTTCTTCGAAATCATGTCGGGACTCAGCACGACCGGAGCCACCGCCATCGACGACATCGACGCGCTCCCGCGCTCCATCCTCCTGTGGCGAAGCCTCACCCACTGGATTGGGGGCATGGGCATCGTGTTCTTCACCATTGCCATCCTCCCCAACATGGGCGGGGGCGACCTCAAGCTCTTCTCGGCCGAGACCACGGGACTGAAAATCGGCAAGCTGCACCCGCGCATCAGCACGACGGCCCGCTGGATATGGAGCATCTACCTGCTGCTCACCGTGGCCTTCACCGGCGGCTACTACCTGGCCGGCATGGGCTGGTTTGACGCGCTCAACCACAGCCTCTCGACGATCGGCACGGGCGGTTTCTCGACCCACACGGAGAGCATCGGCTACTTCCAGTCGGACCGCATCGAGTGGGTCTCGGCGCTGTTCATCTTCGTGGCGGGCATCAACTACACGCTGCTCTACCTCTTCTGTATCAAGCGACGCTTCGGCGAGGCCCTGCGCGACGAGGAGCTGCGGCTCTACGCGGGCCTCTTCCTGGCCTGCGCGCTGGCCGTGACGGGCATACTCCACTATGCCGACGGCCTGCCGCTGGGCGACGCCCTGCGCAGCGCGTTCTTCAACACGGCCTCGATGCAGACGACAACGGGCTTCACCGACGAGAACTTCATGACGTGGCACCCGACGACTTGGCTGTTGCTCACGTTCGTCAGCGTGTTCGGCGCGTGCGCCGGCTCGACCAGCGGCGGCCTCAAGTGCGTGCGCCTGCTCATGCTCTGGAAGTTCACGCGCGCCGAGTTCCGCCAGATGCTCCACCCCCACGCCGTGCTGCCCACGCGCATCAGCGGGGTGACCGTCACGCCCCAGATGGGCCGCACGCTGCTGGTGTTCTTCACCGTCTACGGCCTGCTGGTCATCCTGTCGGCCATCGCCATGTCGGCCATGGGCCTGCCGCTGCTCGATGCCTTCGGCCTGGCCATCACCTCCTTCAGCAACATCGGCCCGAGCGTGGGCCACGTGGTCGGGCCGCTCAGCTCGTGGAGCCCGCTCAACGACGCGACGCTCTGGCTCAACTCCTTCCTGATGCTGGCCGGCCGCCTCGAAATCTACTCGCTCCTGCTGCCCCTCACGCCTGCCTTCTGGCGCGACGAGTAGGGAGCGGCGGGGCGCAAGGCCCGCACGGCGCGCTGACAGATTCTTGGCCCGCAGACCGAGAAAGCTCGCAAATTATACCTACATTTGCCCTGAGAAGCCCAAGGGGCAAGGCCCGGGCCGCCGGAACCGCCCCCAGAGACTCCAGAGAGAGACCCCAAATTTTCTACACAACCTACATCAATATGGCACAAGTACCTGAATTCAAGTATGCTCCCATGTTCCAGGTCGGCAAGGACGACACGGAATACTACCTGCTGACCAAAGACCACGTGTCGGTGGGCGAATTTGAAGGCAAACCCATGCTGAAGGTCGAGGCCGAAGGCATCACCCGCATGATCAACCAGGCGTTTCGCGACGTGTCCTTCCTGCTCCGCCGCTCGCACAACCTGCAAGTCGCCAAAATCCTTTCGGACCCCGAAGCCTCCGACAACGACAAGTATGTGGCGCTCACCTTCCTGCGCAATGCCGAAGTGGCCGCCAAGGGACAGCTGCCCATCTGCCAGGACACCGGCACGGCCATCGTACACGGCGAGAAGGGACAGCAGGTGTGGACCGGCTTCTGCGACGAGGAGGCTATCGCCAAAGGCGTCTACAAGACCTACACCGAAGAGAACCTCCGCTACTCACAGAATGCGCCTCTCAACATGTATGACGAGGTGAACACCAAGTGCAACCTGCCCGCACAGATCGACATCGAGGCCACCGAAGGCATGGAGTACAAGTTCCTCTGCGTGACCAAGGGTGGCGGCTCGGCCAACAAGACCTACCTCTACCAGGAGACCAAGGCCATCCTCAACCCCGCCACGCTGGTGCCCTTCCTCGTGGCCAAGATGAAGACGCTCGGCACGGCGGCCTGTCCGCCCTACCACGTGGCCTTCGTCATCGGCGGCACGTCGGCCGAGAAGAACCTCCTCACCGTGAAGCTCGCCTCTACGCACTACTATGACAACCTCCCGACCACCGGCGACGAGACGGGACGCGCCTTCCGCGACGTGGAACTCGAACAGCAGCTGCTCGAAGAGGCTCACCGCATCGGTCTGGGCGCACAGTTCGGCGGCAAGTACTACGCCCACGACATCCGCGTCATCCGCCTGCCCCGCCACGGCGCCAGCTGTCCCGTGGGACTCGGCGTGAGCTGCTCGGCCGACCGCAACATCAAGTGCAAGATCAACAAGGACGGCATCTGGATCGAGAAGATGGACGACAACCCGTCCGAACTCATCCCCGCCGAACTGCGCGAAGCGGGCGAAGGCGGCGGCGTGAGCATCGACCTCAACCGTCCCATGGACGAGGTGCGCCAGGAGCTGACCAAGTACCCCGTGGCCACGCGACTCAGCCTCAACGGCACCATTATCGTGGCCCGCGACATCGCCCACGCGAAGCTGAAGGAGCGTCTCGACAAGGGCGAAGAGCTGCCCGACTACATCAAGCGCCACCCCGTGCTCTACGCCGGACCGGCCAAGACTCCGCAAGGGCTGCCCTGCGGCTCGATGGGCCCCACCACGGCCGGACGCATGGACCCCTACGTGGACCTCTTCCAGGCCAACGGCGGCTCGCTGGTGATGATCGCCAAGGGCAACCGCTCGCAGGCCGTGACCGACGCCTGCAAGAAGCACGGCGGCTTCTACCTCGGCTCCATCGGCGGACCCGCCGCCATCCTCTCCCAGCAGAGCATCCAGCGCATCGAGTGTGTCGAATATCCCGAGCTCGGTATGGAAGCCGTGTGGAAGATCGAAGTGAAGGACTTCCCCGCCTTCATCCTCGTCGACGACAAGGGCAACGACTTCTTCCAGCAAATCAAGCCCCGCACTGCCTGCCACTAATCCCGCAGGCGGCTTGAGACCCCGAAAGACTCCGTCCCGCAGCCACGTTTGGCGGTTGCGGGACGACAGGCCGAAGCCGGACAACGGACGCAACGCGCCGTTGCCCGGCTTTGCCGCATCTGAGCACCACGATGCTCCGAAGCGGCCCGACAAAGTGCCGATTTGTTAAAAAAACACACGGTTTGGCGCGTCTGAACGCTCCCTTGCGAAAAAAACACGGCCTATTTCACACTTCGCGCAGGCAAAGCGTCCGTATTGTCGAATTTCTGTCGTACATTTGCCGCCAGTTTGCTCACACTACTCTACTTTTATAAGATGGATAATCCCCAACAACTCGAAGGGAACGATGAAATGCAAATCATCCCCCTGTTAGCCCTCTGCTACCGCAAGTTCATCAAGAACTGGTACTGGTTTCTCCTCTCGGCTATCGTCTGTGTAGTGGCCGGCTGGTTCATCCAGCAGTGCATGCCCCGCATCTACGAGCGACAGTCCGTCATGCTCATCGAAGAGGCCGACGCTACCGGGACCTCCAGCGGCATCAAGCGTTCGCGGCGAAACAACATGACCAGCCTGCTCGAACTCAACGGCGTCAGCGTCGGCGACAACTTGAAAAACGAGATATTCATCATCTCATCGAAACGCCTCATGCTGCGCGTGGCCGAACGCCTGCGCCTCGACATCGACTACCAGCGCAAGGAGAACCTCCATCAGGTGGCCATGTACGGCGATGAGCGGCCCTTCGAGGTGCTCTTCCAGGAACCGTTCACCGAAGAGCGCGCCAAGCAGCTGCGATGCAGCTCACTGAGCTTCGACGTGACCAAACGCGACGAGGGCACCGTCCTGCTGTCGGGATTCACCGACGCACAGGGCAAGAAGACGAAGAACCTCATCGTGCGCTTGGGACAGGTCGTCAAGACCCCCGTGGGCAAACTCTGCATCGTGCGCGGCATGCAGTTCGCCAAGTGGAAGGACGAGGTCATCACCGTGACCCGCACTCCCGTGGCCTACGCCGCCAGCATCTACCAGAACAAACTCAACGTGGGCGAATATGACAAGGAGACCTCACTCATCGTGCTCACCGCCCACGACATGAACGAGAAGCGCGCCGACGACGTGCTCAACACGCTCTATGCCATCTACAAGGAGGACGTGGTGGAGAACAAGAACCGCGTGGCGCAAAGCACGGCCAACTTCATCGACGAGCGCATACGCATCATCGGCACCGAACTGAGCAGTGTGGAGAACGAACTGGCCAACTTCAAGAAGCGCAACCAGATTGTCGACTTCAAACAGACCTCCCAGACGGTGCTCAACGAGACGGCCACCGCCCGGCAGCAGAGCCTCAACATCGAAACGCAGCTCAACGTGGCGCAGTTCCTCAACAACTACCTCAACAACAGCACCAACGACCGCGACCTCATACCCACGCTCAACCTCGGCGACGGACACTTCAACCAGCAGATTGCCTCCTACAACCAGCTCATGAATGACCGTAACCGAATGGCCAGCAACACGAGCGAAGAGCAGACCGTCATCCGCGAAATGGACCGCCAGCTGGCACAGGTCAGACAAACCATCTCGGCCTCGCTGCGAAACTACATCAACTCGCTCGAACTGCAACTGCGCGATGCCCGCAGCAACGAGTTCTCGCTGACAAGCAAAATCGCCAGCGCACCCGAACAGGAAAAGCGCGGCATCGACATCCAACGCCAGCAGGCCCTCAAGGAATCGCTCTACACCTACCTGCTCAACAAGCGCGAAGAGGTGGCCCTCCAACAGGCTATCAACGAAGCCAACGTGCGACTGGTCGAAGGACCTATCGGCGGACGCAGGGTAAGCCCGCGCAGCAGCATGATTCTCCTCATCTCGCTCTGCATCGGCCTGTTCATCCCCGCATTCATCATCTGGCTGCGCATCAAGATGGACGTGACCATTCACGGACGCAGGGAAATCGAAGAGGCGACCACCGTGCCGCTGATCGGCGAGATACCCCACGTGAAGAACACCAACGGCGAGACGCTCATCAGCAGCCTGCCCGGCGACGCACCCGTGGTCGAGGCGTTCCGAATCATGCGCTACAGCCTCAACTACCTGCAACACGACACGCAGGTCATCATGCTCACCTCGACAACCCCGGGCCAGGGCAAAAGCTTCCTGTCGCGCAACATCGCCATCACCTTCGCCATGGCCAGCAAGCGCGTCTTGGTCATCGACGGCGACATACGCCGACGCACGCTCAGCCACAACTTTGACCATCACCTGGGACTCACGACCTATCTCTCCGACCCGCTCACCAAGATCAAGGACATCATCAAGGCCGACGGCATCGCGCCCGGCGTAGACTTCATGGGAGCCGGACCCACGCCGCCCAACCCGTCCGAACTCCTGCTGAGCGACCGCCTGGACCAGCTCATCGACGAACTGCGCCACCTCTACGACTACATTGTCATTGACTCCACGCCGATGTTTGCCGTGGCCGACGCAGCAGTCATGAACCGCGTGGCCGACACGACCTTCTTCGTGATGCGCGCCAAGGTCCAGACCCGCGACTTCCTGCCCGAGCTCGAAAAGATGTACCAGAACGACCGCTTCAAGAACCTCTGCATCGTGCTCAACGATGTGAACGAGAAACACGAGCGTTACGGCACGGGCTATGGCTACGGCTATGGCTACACCGCCAAGAAGAAACATTAAGGCGACCCGCCCCCGACCATACGCTGTGCCCGCAAGCGAGCTTGCGGGCACAGCTTGTATGCGGCGAGCTGGCCGGACTTTCCGGATTATCTGGACTTTCCGGATTATCTGGACTTTCTGGAGGTTCCGGATTGTCCGGAGTTTCCGGAGCTCCGGCCGCCCCCGCCCCCACAAACCCAGCCCTCCGGGCAGATTATTCCCGCCCCCCGCGCCATAGCTCAGGGATTTTACCTACATTTGCAACCATGGAGCATCATACGCACACCCCACACATACTCATCATCTATACGGGCGGCACCATCGGCATGATTGAGAATCCCGAGACGGGCGCGCTCGAAAACTTCGACTTCGAACAGTTCCGGCACCATGTGCCCGAGCTCAAGCGCTTCAACTTCCAAATCGACGCGCTCGCCTTCGAGTCGCCCATCGACTCCAGCGACATGGAGCCGCGCTACTGGATTAAAATGGCGCGCATCATTGCCGAACACTACGACAACTACGACGGCTTCGTGCTGCTGCACGGCACCGACACCATGGCCTTCACGGCGTCGGCCCTGAGCTTCATGCTCGAAAACCTCACCAAGCCCGTCATCGTGACTGGCTCGCAACTCCCCATCGGACAGCTGCGCACCGACGGCAAGGAAAACTTGCTGACCAGCATAGAGATAGCCGCCGCACGCAACGCTGAGGGCAAGCCCATGGTGCCCGAAGTGTGCATCTTCTTCGAAAGCAAGCTGATGCGCGGAAACCGCACCACGAAAATCAATGCCGAGGGCTTCAACGCCTTCCGCTCTTTCAACTTTGCACCGTTGGCCTATGCGGGCATACACATCAAGTATGACGAGCACCTCATTCACCAGCCGAAGCACGACAAGCCCTTCAAGCCGCACTTCCTGCTCGACAACAACGTGCTCATCCTCACCCTCTTCCCGGGCATCCGCAAAGAGGTCATCGACACTTGCTTTGCGGTGAACGGACTGCGCGCAGTGATCCTGAAGACCTACGGCTCGGGCAACGCGCCCCAGAAGCCGTGGTTCCTGGAGCGCATCAGGCAGCTCATCGCCCGCGACGTGATTGTCGTGAACATCTCCCAGTGCTACAAGGGCACGGTCGAGATGCACCGCTACGAAACGGGACTGCAACTGTTGCAGGCCGGCGTCATCAACGGCTACGACTCGACTGTCGAGGCCGTCATCACCAAACTCATGTTCCTGCTGGGCCACAGCCGATCGACCAAGGAAATCATCGAGAAGATGAACACGAGCATCGCCGGCGAAATCACTATCTGACACCATGCGACACCTGCTTTGCTGCCTCACGCTGCTGCTACTGTATGCCTGCCGCCCGGCCACCACGCCGTCCCCTGACGGGAAGGAGGCCCGGCCGCTGCTGCACTACGCCGAACTGCTGCAAATGGAGGAGACCGACAGCTTCTGCCGCGTGACGGTACGCAACGCCTGGAAGCGCGACCTGACGCAGGCCTCCTACGTGCTGGTGCCCGCCGGCCGCCCGCTCCCTGCCCGCCTGCCCGAAGGCCAGGTAGTGCGCACACCGCTGCGCCACGCCGCCCTGCTCTCAGCAGTCCACGCCGCCCTGCTGCTCGACCTCCAGGCCGGGCCTTGCATTGCCGCCGTGGCCGACACAGCCTACGTGGTCAGCCCGCAGCTGCGCCGCCTGTGCCGCAGCCAGGCCGCCAGTCTGGGCAGCAGCCTCAGTCCCGACCTCGAAGCCCTGCGGGCCGCCGCCTGTGACGTGGTGCTGGCCTCTCCCTTCGAGAATGCGGGACACGGCACACTCGAACGCCTCGACATTCCGCTCATCGTCTGCGCCGACTACATGGAGACCTCCCCACTGGGACGGGCCGAGTGGATGCGCTTCTACGGCCGCCTGTTCGGCAAGGCCGCCGAGGCCGACTCGCTCTTTGCCGCCACGGCCCGCCGCTACGAGGCCCTGCAAAGGCAGGTGAAGCAGGCCGCCGCGCCGCGCCCCACCGTGTTTTGCGACCTCTCCACGGGAGCCACGTGGTACCAGCCCGGCGGAGCGAGCACCATGGGCCGCCTCCTCACCGATGCGGGGGCCGACTACCTCTGGGCCGACCGGCCCGAGAGCGGCAGCATCGCCCTCGACCTCGAAGCCGTCTACGCCAAGGCCCGGCAGGCCGACCTCTGGTTGGTGAAGCACGGCTCGCCTACAGACCTCACCTACGAGAGCTTGGCCGCCGACTTCCCCGCCGCCCGCCAGTTCAAGGCTTGGCAGACACGCCGCATCTGGCAGTGCAACACGCTCTCGGTGCCCTTCTACGAGGAGGTGCCTTTCCACCCCGACCGCCTGCTACAGCAGCTCGTCGGCATCTTCCACCCGCAACTCAAGCTGCCCCCCGCACCGCCGGGCCAGCCCGACTACTATACGCCCATGCCCCCGGCAAGGCCCTGAGCCGCGCCGCCGCACGGTTTCGGCACAACGATTCACCCACAACTTGAAACCCACACTCGCCGCCCTGCTCCTGCTGCTGGTGCTCTGCCCGCTGGCCCTGCTCACCGGCACCGTGCCCCTCACGCCCGCCGAGGTGTGGCAGGCACTCACCGCCCCCGACACGCACACGGCGGCCCACTTCATCGTGATGCAGGTGAGGCTGCCGCAGGTGCTCACGGCCCTGCTCGCAGGTGCCGCCCTGGCTGCCGGCGGACTGGTCATGCAGGCCCTCTTCGCCAATCCGCTGGCCGACCCCTCCCTGCTGGGTGTCAACAGCGGGGCCTCGCTCGGAGCCGCCCTGGCTATGCTGGCTCTGGGCGGCCATTTTGCCATAGGAACCGCCACGCTGAGCGGCATGGCCCTCACGGTGGCCGCCGCCTTTGCCGGAGCCTGCACCGTCATCGCCCTGCTGTTGGCATGCAGCCGCATGGTGCGCGGCAACACCGCCCTGCTGGTGTGCGGCATCATGCTCAGCCTGCTGCTCTCGGCCATCATCTCGCTGCTCAGCTTCTACGCCACCGCCGACGGCGTGCGCTCGTTCATGCTCTGGGGACTGGGCAGCTTTGCGGGCGTGCCCCTCAGCCGCCTGCCCGCCTTCGCATTGGTCACCCTGCTCACGCTGGCCGCCCTCTTCCCGTTAGCACAGTCGCTCAATGCCCTGCTGCTGGGTCCTGACTACGCCGCCAACCTCGGCATCAGGGTGCGGCGCGTACGCACCCGCCTCCTGCTGCTCACGGGCCTGCTCACCGCCACCGTCACCGCCCTCTGCGGCCCGGTGTCGTTCATCGGTCTGGCCGTGCCCCACGCGGCACGCCTGCTGCTGCGCAGTGCCGACCACCGCCGCCTGCTCCCCGCCTGCCTGCTGCTGGGTGCCGACGTGGCCCTGCTGGCCCTCATCGTGTCACACCTTCCCGGCGAACGCGGCGTGCTGCCCATGGCGGCCATCACCCCCCTGGTGGGCGTGCCCGTCGTGCTCTACATGCTGCTGCGACGCAGGCTGTAGCCCTACAAAGTCTATTCACAATACAACCCAACCTATATGTCTTTATCGAAATTTGAGAGTGAAGTAAAAATAGTCCAGCAGTCGCAACAGGTGGTCTACGAACGCCTGTCAGACCTGAACAACCTGTCGGCCCTGAAGGAGCGGCTGAACGATCCCGATGTACAGGCACGGCTCGCCGAACAGGTGCCCGCCGACAAGATGAACGAGCTGCGCAACTATGCCGGGCAGATGAGCTTCGAGACCGACGCCCTGCACATCAGCAGCCCCATGGGCACCATCACGCTGCGCATCGTCGAGCGCGATGAACCCAAGTGCATCAAGTTTGCCTCCGAAGGCAGCCCCGTACAGCTCTATCTCTGGATTCAGCTGCTGCCCCACGGCACCTACGAGTCGAAGATGAAGGTCACGGTGGGAGCCGAAGTGAACTTCTTCATGAAGGGCATGGTGGCCAAGCCCCTGCAACAGGCTGCCGACGGCCTGGCCAGTATGCTCTCGACCATTCGCTGACAGGCGAAGCCCAGGCCCCGGCGCGACAGGCCCGCCCGGCGCGCCATCCGTCTCACCCTCTTAAACCCTAAACTCATGCCTCTCATCATTCCACCCAAATACCACCTGAAGCTGCTTCCCGAAACAACCGAAGTGGCTATCAAACTCATCAAGGAAGCCTTCCAGGAAAGGCTCTCGCGTGCGCTCCGCCTGCGCCGTGTTACCGCCCCGCTGTTCGTGCTCTCGGGCACAGGTCTCAACGATGACCTCAACGGTGTCGAATCGCCCGTAGCCTTCCCCATACAATGCATGAACAACCGCCGCGCCGAGGTGGTACACTCGCTGGCCAAGTGGAAGCGCGCCAAACTCGGAGCCTACGCCATTCCCGCTGGCTACGGACTCTACACGGACATGAATGCCATACGCGCCTGCGAGGAACTCGACAACCTCCACTCGCTCTACGTCGACCAGTGGGACTGGGAGCGCACCATCACCGTGGCCGACCGCACGCTCGACTACCTGAAGCGCACCGTGCGCCAAATCTACACCGCCCTGCGCGAGACCGAGGAAATGGTGTTCGAGCAGTTCCCGCACATCACGCCCGTACTGCCCGACGAAGTGACCTTCATCCACGCCGAAGAGCTGCTGCAGCAATACCCCGGCCTCACAGCCAAGGAACGCGAGACCGAGGCGGCACGCCGCTATGGCGCGGTGTTCATCATCGGCATCGGCGGCGAACTCTCCAACGGCGAACCGCACGACGGACGTGCCCCGGACTATGACGACTGGAGCACACCGAACGGCGAAGGCCACAAGGGCCTGAACGGCGACCTCATCCTGTGGAATCCCGTGCTGGGCATCCCCTTCGAACTCTCCTCGATGGGCATCCGCGTCGACGAGGAGGCCCTGCGCCGCCAGCTGAAGCTGCGCCACTGCGAAGACCGCCTGCAACTGAACTTCCACCGCCAGCTGCTGGCCGGCGAAATGCCGCCCTCGATTGGCGGCGGCATCGGACAGAGCCGCCTCTGCATGTTCCTGCTCCAGAAGGCGCACATCGGCGAGGTGCAGGCTTCTATCTGGCCCGAAGAGCAGATTGCCGCCTGCCGCCAACACGGCATCCTGCTCATGTAGCCGCTGCCGCACAGACGCGCCTGAACCTGGCCACTCCCCTTCTACAACGTCCGGCCGCACCGCGCCGCCCCCCACGTGGGCACACCGTCCGTCACGGGCGGGCTGGAAGCCACGCCCTCCCAGTGCGCGCCGCCCCCGCGTGGGCACACCGTCCGACACGGGCGGGCTGGAAGCCACGCCCTCCCAGTGCGCGCCGCCCCGCATGGGCACGCCGTCCGACACGGGCGGGCTGGAAGCCACGCCCTCCCAGTATGCGCCGCCCCCCACGTGGGCATGCCGTCCGGCCCGGACCCCACCCTGAAACATCTTTAACCCACTCATCTATACTACCATGAGCAATCTGAAGAAAATCTTTGCCGAGAAACTCCTCCACGTGGAGGCTATCAAGTTACAACCCGAGAACCCCTTCACCTGGGCCAGCGGCTGGAAGTCGCCCTTCTACTGCGACAACCGCAAGACCCTGGCTTTCCCCTCACTGCGCAGCTTCGTGAAGCTCGAACTGAGCCGCATCGTGGCCGAAAAGTACCCCGAAGCCGAAGCCGTGGCCGGCGTGGCCACAGGTGCCATTGCCCAAGGTGCACTGGTGGCCGATGCCCTGGGGCTGCCCTTTGCCTACGTGCGCTCCAAAGCCAAGGACCACGGCATGGCCAACCTGATTGAAGGCGACCTGAAGCCGGGCATGAAGGTCGTAGTGATTGAGGACTTGATCTCGACGGGCGGCAGCAGCCTGAAGGCCGTCGAAGCACTGCGCCAGCACGGCTGCGAGGTCATCGGCATGGTGGCCAGCTACACCTATGGCTTCCCCGTGGCCGAAGAGGCTTTCCAGGCAGCCCAAGTGGAACTGACCACGCTCACCGACTACGAGGCCGTGGTGGAAGCCGCGCTCGCCACGGGCTACATCAAGCAGGACCACGTGGCCTTGCTCCACGAATGGCGCAAAAATCCCAGCGAATGGGGTAAATGACGCTCCGGCAGCGGGCCACACAGCCAATCACCCTTAAAATCATGAACCAAAAAGAAAAAGAAAAATGCTGAAACGAATGATCACCTCCTTCCTGCTGCTGGTCGTTGCCCTCGGGGCAATGGCCGAAGGCAGGGCCAAATATGTCTTCTACTTCATCGGCGACGGCATGGGTGTCAACCAAGTGAACGGCACCGAAACCTACTTGGCCGCCCTCGAAGGCCGCATCGGCATCACGCCGCTCTGCTTCACACAGTTCCCCTACTCGGCCTTCGTCACCACCTTCTCGGCCACCAACGGCGTGACCGACTCGGCTGCGGCAGGCACGGCGTTGTCCACCTCGCAGAAAACGAAAAACGGCGCGCTGGGCGTGCTGGCCGACCTGCAGACGCCAGTCAACAGCATAGCGGTGTGGGCGCAACAGGCCGGAGCTGCCGTGGGCGTGACGACCAGCGTGAGCGTAGACCACGCCACACCGGCCGCCTTCTATGCCCACCAGGGCGGACGAGGCTCCTACTACGCTATCGGACAGGACTTGGTGAAGGCTGGTTTCGACTTCTATGCCGGCTCCGACTTCATGCAGCCCACCGAGAGTGCCGAACCGGCCGCCCCGTCGCTCTACGAACAGTGCGCACAGGCGGGCTACACGGTATGTCGTGGCTACAAGGACTACCAGCGCCGCAACAAGAAGGCCGGCAAGGTGTTGCTGTTGCAAAGCGAAAAGGCCAGCAACCTCCAACGTAACTCGCTGCCCTACGCCATTGACCGAAAGGCCGACGACCTGACCCTGCAGCAGATTACACGTGCCGCCATCCACTTCCTGAACAAGCAACAGAAGGACGGATTCTTCCTGATGGTCGAAGGAGGCAAGATAGACTGGGCCTGCCACAGCAACGACGCTGCCACGGTCTTCAATGAGGTCATCGACATGGACAAGGCGGTACAGGTGGCCTATGAGTTCTACGAACAGCATCCCGACGAAACGCTGATTGTGGTCACTGCCGACCACGAAACGGGCGGTATCGCCCTGGGCCGCGGCCCGTACGAGCTCCACACTGACCTGCTGCGCTACCAGCGCATGAGTGTCGAGGCTTACGGTGCCCACGTGAAGGCACTCCACGACAAGTTGGGCGACCAGCTCACCTGGCAGGTGATGCAAAATGACCTGAAGGAAAACTGGGGCTTCGGTGCGGGCGTAACACTGAGCGAGAAGCAGCAACAACGTCTCCAAAAGGCATTCGAAGGCATGGTTTCGGGTCAGGCTGAGGGCAAACAGACGCTCTACGCCAAGGTCGACGCGCTCGCCGACACGGCCCGCTTGCTGCTGGCCGAGTGTGCCTTGGTCGGCTGGCAGAGCGGCGGACACTCCAATGGCTTTGTGCCTGTGTTTGCCGTCGGAGCCGGGGCCGAAAACTTCCACGGGCAAATCGACAATACCGAGATTCCCCTCAAGATTGCCGCTGCGGCCCAATGGAGCAAGTAAGTGAAGGAAGAAAGAAACTTTATTCGCAAAATTAGTTTCCTTCTCTACCCGCTTAGTTTGTTCTTTTGCAAGTTAAGCTTCTCAACGTGCAGCTCAAAGTGCAAAAAAAGTCTATAAAACGGCACTGAAATTTGGCGGTTTGAACGAAAGCCCCATACCTTTGCACCCGAAAACGGACGGGAGCAGGCCTCGGCGAGGCACACACAACCTGCGCCGCACCGGGGCCGGCTCCCGTCCGAACGCATAAAGAACTAAACTAAACTATTTTGCAATGAAAAAGTTTGTACTCTCTCTCATGGTGGCCCTCATGGGCATCAGTGCCTCGGCACAAGTGTATGTTGGCGGCGAAGCCGGCTTCTGGCGCAACAGCGACGACAACCAGACGGACTTCAGCATTCAGCCTGAAATCGGCTACAACCTCTCTGAAGACTGGGACTTGGGTATCGCCCTCGGCTACAGCCACAACTACAACGATGGCCTCTCGACCAACGCCTTCAGCGTAAATCCTTACGCCCGTTACACCTATGCCCAGTTCGGCAAGGTAAGCCTGTTCCTCGATGGTACCTTCGGCATCCAGACTTACAAGAACAGGATGAACGGTGTGAGCGGTGACTCTCAGACAGGCTGGCAGGTTGGCCTCAAGCCCGGCATCCGCGTGAACGTGGCCAAGAACGTTGACTTCGTGGCCCACTGCGGCTTCATCGGCTACCGCGATGCCGACGACAACTACTGCGCTTACGGCAAGAACGGTTTCGGCCTCTACGCCAGCGGCGAGAATCTGTCGTTCGGTATCAACTACCGCTTCTAATCCCCACGCTATCCAACACAAAAAATCAAGGATAACGCGAAGCCCCGCCCATTCTTCGGAATGGCGGGGCTTCAATTTTTGGGGGCTTGGGGGGCCGGAGAGGCCGGAATTTCTGGATTATCCGGAAAGTCCAGAAAGCCCGGAAAGTCCAGAAAGCCCGGAAAGTCCAGAAAGTCCGGACTATCCGGAAACTCCAGCCCCCCGGCCGCCGCGCGCGCCTACACCCGCACGGCCTCAGTGATATTGTCTATCTCCTTAAGCTGGGAGCACAGCGTCTCGACGTCGCCCGTGTCATACACGCCAATGGTGAGCGTGCCGTCGAAAATGCCGTCGTTCGTGTTGAGGTTGATTTGGCGCAGGTTGAAGTGGCTGAGCTTGTGGAGGAAGTCGGCAATCGAATAGAGCACGCCCTGGGCGTCGATGCCGCGAATGCCGATCCTGACATCGTAGAGGCGGGTTCGGTGGGTGGCCCAGCGGGTGGCGATGATGTTGTTGCCGTAGCGCGTTTTCAACTTGAGGGCCGTTTCGCAATTACGCTTGTGGAGCTTCAGCTCACCCGAGGGCGTGATGAAGCCCAGCACGTCGTCGCCGGGGATGGGCGTACAGCATGAGGCCATCTGGCAGCGTTCGAGCACCTCATCGGTGAGCACGAGCGTCTCCTTGCGGTTCAGCTTCATCGCCCACTGCGGGTCGCTGAGCGCATCGTCCTGTGCGGCAGCCGAGGCTTCCTGCCCTTCAGCCGCCTTGCCCGACTGGTTGCCGCGCGAGGAGATGAAGGGGATGAAACGCCGCCAGCGCGACGAGTGGCCCGACGACGTGCCGCCCTCAGCCAGCTGCTGCAACTGGCGCACGAGCTGCTGGTTGAGCACCAAGGAACCTTGTCCCAAGCGAACGAAGAGTTGTTCGGTAGTGGGCTGGCGCAGCACCTTGCGCAGCAGGTCAACGGTCTCCTCCGTGTCGGGCAGCTGCTCCTGGGCGATGAACTGCTGCACCATCTGCTGGCCTTTGACCTGGTTGTCGCGCGAGAGTTTGCGCAGGCTCGCCTGTATTTTGGCCCGGGCCTTGGCCGTGGTGGCGTAATCCAGCCAGGCATCCTGCACCTGCAAGTTACGCGAGATGAGAATCTCGACTTGGTCGCCGCTCCGCAGCGCGTGGCTCAGGGGGACCAGGCGGTGGTTCACCTTCGCTCCGATACAGTGGGAGCCGAGCGTGGTGTGAATGGCATAGGCAAAGTCGAGTGCTGTGGACCCCTTGGGCATACTCTTGAGTTCGCCCTTCGGGGTGAACACCATGATTTCGGAGGCGTAGAGATTGAGCTTGATATTGTCGAGCAGGTCGAGCGTGTCGGGCTGCGGGTCATCGAGGATTTCCTTGATGGAGTTGAGCCAGCGGTCGAGTTCGGTTTCGTCGTAGGCAGCGGACTTGTCCTTATACTTCCAGTGGGCTGCAAATCCGATTTCGGCAATGTCGTCCATGCGGTCGGAGCGTATCTGCACCTCGACCCACTTGCCCTGCGACGACATGAAGGTGTTGTGGAGGGCCTGGTAGCCGTTGGTTTTGGGATTGGAGAGCCAGTCGCGGAAACGGGTGGGATGGGGCTTGTAGATTTCGGTCAGTGCCGAGTAGATGCGGAAGCACTCGTCCTTCTCGTGGTCGCGGTCGGCGGGCACGAAGACGATGCGTATGGCGAGTATGTCAAACACCTCCTCGAAGGGGATGTGCTTGTTCTGCATTTTGAGCCAGATGGAATAGGGGCTCTTCACGCGTGCCTTGATGTGGTAGTTCACACCCATTTCGTCGAGTTTCTGACGGATAGGCGGCGTGAAGTGGGCGATGATGTCGTCTCGTTCGATTTTGGAGTTCTCTATCTTTTCGAGCACGGCATGGTATTCCTCGGGATGCTCGTAGCTGAAGCTGAGGTTTTCGAGTTCTGTCTTGATGCGGCTGAGTCCGAGGCGGTCCGCTATGGGTGCGAAGATGTAGAGGGTTTCGGCTGCAATCTTGTATTGCTTGGAGGGCAACATAGAGGAGAGCGTGCGCATGTTGTGGAGGCGGTCACTGATTTTGATGAGTATAACGCGGATGTCATCGCTCATCATGAGCAGCAGCTTCTTGAAGGTCTCAGCCTGCAGGGAGGCGCGGTCGCCGAAGATGCCGCCTGATATTTTCGTCACGCCCTCGACGATGTTGGCAATCTTGTGTCCGAAGAGGTTGGAGAGGTCCTCGTTGGTATAGTCGGTGTCTTCCTCTACGTCGTGGAGCAGTGCGGCACAGATAGAGGTCGACCCGAGTCCGATCTCGCCGCAGGCAATTTGGGCCACGGCAATGGGGTGGAGTATGTAGGGTTCGCCCGAACGTCGGCGCACGCCCTTATGCGCCTGTTTGGCAAAGTTGAAGGCCTTGGTGATGAGGTCCACTTTACGTCGGTGGTTCGTGGCCAGATAGGTATCGATAAGCCGTTGGAAAGCCGCGCTTATCATTTCTTCGTCCTTCTGTTCCTGCGGAGTGAGGGGCTGGGGTGTAAGTGTGTCGTTCATGACGAAGAGCTAAAGGGTTAAAGTTCAGTGAAACTAACTCATTGCGGGGGCCAGCGCGCGCACCCCGTCGCGGCGGGATGCGGCGGAATGCGGACTACTTGACGCGGATTTTCTGTCCCACGTTAATCAGGTTGCCCTTGATGCCGTTCAGCTGGCGCAACTTCTTGACGGTGGTGCCGTTGCGGGCAGCGATTTGGCTCAGGGTGTCGCCCTGACGCACGGTGGTGGTCTTCGTGGCCGCCTTCGACTTGGACTTACGCTTGGAGCGGCTGCTGCCGGCCGAGCGTGACGACTTGGAAGAGCGCGACGGGCCGGACGAGGTGTAGGTGCGGCGCGACGAGGCCGGCTGTTCGGGCACCTCGACCACGTCGCGACGCTTCAGCAGCTCGTCGGCGCGGTAATTGTATATGGAGTCTTCCTGGTCGATGAAGGCCGTGAGCGCGTCGGTGGGGAGGCAGAGCGACATGGTGCCGACAGAGCCGGGGATGAGGTCGGTGCGGTACTGCGGGTTGAGGGCCTGGATGGCCTCCTTGCCGATGCCCGTGAGCGCAGCCACCTGGTCCATGTGGAGGTCGCGGTGTATCTGCAGCGTGTCGGTGCTCACGGGGTACTTCGTCTTCATCGGACAGATGTTGTGCTCGCAATAGTAGTTCATGATGTAGTTTGCGGCGATGAAGGCGGGCACGTAGCCGCGCGTCTCGGCGGGCAGGTAGGGGTAGATGCTCCAGTAGTCATGGAGTCCGCCGGCACGGTGAATGGCCTTGCTGACATTGGTGGGCCCGCAGTTATAGGCGGCAATCACGAGGTTCCAGTCGTTGAAGATGGTGTAGAGGTCGCGCAGGTAGCGGGCAGCCGCCCACGTCGACTTGTAGGGGTCCTGGCGCTCGTCGATGAGGCTGTTCACCGTGAGGTCATACCGCTTGGCCGTGGCCAGCATGAACTGCCACAAGCCCACGGCTCCGGCACGGCTCTTGGCCTTGGGTTCCAGCGCGCTCTCGATGAAGGGGAGGTATTTCAGCTCCAAGGGCAGCCCGTAGTAGTCGAGGGCTTCCTCGAAGATAGGCACGTAGAAGTTGCCCGCGCCGAGCATGTAGGAAACGCTGCGGCGGAGGCGGCTGCTGTACTGGTCGATGAACTTCTGCACCACGCTGTTATAGGGCATCTCCATGACGACGGGCAGGCGGCGCAGCCTGTCGCGGTACTCGTCGGGCAGGAACACGGGATTCGTGTCGGGGTCCACACAGGTGGTGTCGGGGTAGAGGTACTTCTTGGCCATCCACTCGCTGAGCAGCGAGTCGCAGCTCAGGGTCATGCCTTCGGGCAGGTCGATCACCTCGTCGCGTCCGGTCTGGTCGTTGTGGACGGTAATTTCGGTGTCATTGTTTTGCGCGGTTGCCGTGAAGAAGCCGGCGGCCAACGCGAGGAGTATCGTCTTTATTCTTTTCATCCGTCAGGGTTTGTTTATCATTTCGTTGACTAAAAGTTCAGGCTGCATCCGAGGCCGTATGCGGCGGTGCGCTGGCCGAAGCTGCCGTTGCCCCCTATGACTGAGGGGTGCACGCGCATGGAGAGGTCGGTGGTGATGTCGAACTCCGAGAGCTGGGCGTCGACGTAGGCATCGATGACCGAAAGGAGGTAGACACCCACGAAGCAGAAGGCGCTGAGGTCGCGATAGCGGCGGTAGAAGTCCTTCTTTCGTTTGAAGATGTTCTTGAACTGCTCCTCGCGGCCCGTGATGTCGTAGCGCGGGGGGAGCATGTCGAGGTAGGAATCGGTGCGCGGGTCATCGTCCATGATGTCGAGGTATGCCTGGGAGTAGTCGCGGTACATCTGTTGGTTCCACATGAAGGCGTAGGTGCAGCCCAGGAATCCGCCATAGATGATGGGTAGCTTCCAGTACTTGCGGTTGTAGATCTGGCCGGCACCCGGCACGACCAACGAGAGCCAGAGGGCGCGCTTGGGGTTGGGCACGAACCGCTTCTTGGGCTGTGCGGGCAGCGTCACGGCGCTGCCCACTGAGTCGCTGAGCTGCTGTAGCTTCTGGGCCACGGTGTCGGCGGCTACGCTGTCGGTCGGGGAAGGCTCGCCGGGGGCCGTCCGGGCCTCGGGCGGCAGGCTGTCGGCCGGGGCTGCGGCGAGGCTGCGCGGGGTGCCGTCTGCTTCGCTGGCTAAAACGGGCAAAGCCGAAGCCTCTTCAAAGACTCCGGCTTTCATGGCTTCGGCGGTGGGCGCAGCTGCGCCATGAGGCTCTGGGGCCTGGGCCTGCAGGGGCCGCCACATGGTCAGTGCGATACCAGCCAAAAGCAACAATCGCCATAGGTTATGCCAATGTTTCAAACTTCTCATCGTTTGTGCCGGGAAGCGACGGTCGTGCCACTCACGCGGGGAAGCGGCGGCAGTCCGGCCCTCCTCGGGCTAAAAGACTTAGATTCTGTCGAGCATGGAGATGATGCGCTCCAGCTCCTCCTCGGAGGCGAAGGGAATGGTGATGCGGCCCTTGCCCTGCTGCGAGCAGGTGAGCTGCACCTTGGTGTTGAACACCTGCTGGAGGCGGTTGCGCAGTTCGGCATATTCGCCCGAGAGCTGCTTGCCGCCGTCCTTGAGGCTGCGCCCTGCGCTTTTGAGGGTTTCGCCGCTGTTGAGTGCCTTGACCATCTCCTCGACCTGTCTCACGGAGTAGCCCTTCTCCTTGATTTCGTTGAAGAGCTTCACCTGGAGCGAGGGCTTGTCGAGACCGAGGAGGGCACGCGCGTGTCCCTGGTCTACCTCGCGGTTCTGGAGGGCCACCTGCACCTGTGCGGGGAGCTTGAGCAGCCGGAGGTAGTTGGCGATGGTGGCGCGGTTCTTGCCCACCTTCTCCGACAGTTTGTCCTGCGTCAGGTCGTACTGCTCGATGAGGTTCTGGTAGGCCAGGGCTATTTCGATAGCGTTGAGGTCCTCGCGCTGAATGTTCTCGACGAGGGCCATCTGCATCATGTTTTCGTCGTCGGCCGTGCGCACGTAGGCGGGTATGGTGAGGAGTCCGGCCATCTGCGAGGCACGCCAGCGTCGTTCGCCGGCGATGATCTGGTAGGTGCCGTCGTCCATGAGCCTGAGGGTAATGGGCTGGATGATGCCTATCTGCCTGATGCTTTCGGCCAGCTCCTGGAGTGCCTCGGCGGCGAACTCGCGTCGGGGCTGGTTGGGGTTGGCCTTGATTTGGGTGAGGGGCACCTCGCAGATGCTCGACGAGCCGTTCGTGTGCAGCTCTTCTTCGGTCGAGATCAGGGCATCGAGCCCGCGGCCGAGTGCCGGAAATTTTTTGTGCACAGCCATGTGATGTGTATCGGATGGGGGCTGCGGCGTGACCGCCGGGCGCGGCGGTCCGGGCAGCGCGGCCCCGTGGTCGTTAGAGTTTGTTCTTGTTGATGATTTCCTTGGCGAGTGCCAGGTGGTTCTTGGCTCCCGTCGAGTCGGCGTCGTAGAGAATGGCGGGAAGCCCGTGGCTGGGAGCCTCCGAGAGCTTGACGTTGCGCTGGATGACCGTCTTGAACACCAGCTCCTGAAAGTGTCGTTTCACCTCGTCGTAGATTTGGTTGGCCAGTCGCAGGCGGCTGTCGTACATCGTGAGCAGGAAGCCTTCGATTTCGAGCTCCGGGTTGAGCTTGCGCTTCACGATCTTGATGGTGTTGAGCAACTTGGAGATGCCCTCCAAGGCAAAATACTCGCACTGCACGGGGATGATGACGGAGTTGGCCGCCGTGAGGGCGTTGACCGTGATGAGGCCGAGCGAAGGCGAGCAGTCGATGAGTATGTAGTCGTAGTCGTCGTGCAAGGGGGCCAGCATGTTCTTGATGATGCGCTCGCGGCCCTGAAAGTTCAGCATCTCCACTTCTGCCCCCACGAGGTTGATGTTCGAGGGGATAACGTCGAGCCGCTCGATGTCGGTGGTGTAGATAGCCTCGTGGACATCAACGCCGTTGATGACGCACTCGTAAATGGAACAATCCACCTTGCTCAGGTCAACGCCCAGACCCGACGAGGCGTTGGCCTGCGAGTCGGCGTCGATCAGCAGCACGCGTTTTTCGAGCGTGGCGAGCGAAGCGGCCAAGTTCATGGAGGTGGTGGTCTTGCCCACACCGCCCTTCTGGTTGGCCAATGCAATGATTTTGCCCATAGTTGGTTGTTGGGTTGGTTGATGATTGGAACAGGCACATGCCGCGCGCCGGGAAGCCACAGCCGGACGGTGCGGGCCGCTGCCGCGCGCCGTGCCGACAGACGTTCGGGCTGCACGCCGTTGAGCCAGTCCACACTATTAGCGGAGGCAAAGGTAGTGAAAAAATCAGCGAACCTCACACCGCTAAAGTATTTTTTGTACTTTTGCCTCCCATTCCGGGCAGCATTTGGGCTGATTCGGCCCCCACGGGGTGCCGTCCTGCCGCGCTGAAACCCGGAACGGGCCGGCCCGTCCGGCACGTTTCTTTTACTCTAATCCGCATTCCGACCCCACTCCATGCGCCCTTACCTGCTCCTTTCCAACGACGACGGCGTACAGGCTCCCGGCCTGCACTTTCTGATAGAGACCCTGCGCCCCCATGCTGACCTTCTGGTCATGGCTCCCGACTCGGCCCGCTCGGGCTTCGGCTGTTCGATTACCTCCTCGCGCCCCCTGACCTACCAGGTTGTGCGCCGCGAGCCCGGCCTGACGGTGTGCTCCTGTTCGGGCACGCCCGTTGACTGCGTGAAAATGGCCCTCAACCTCTTTCCCGACCGCAAGCCCGACCTCGTGGTGGGCGGCATCAACCACGGCGACAACTCGTCGGTCAACGCGCACTACTCGGGCACCATGGGCGTGGCCATCGAAGGCGCGCTGCAGGGCTACCCGGCGGTGGCCTTCTCGCTGTGTGACCATCGGCCCGATGCCGACTTCACGCCGCTGCGCCCCTATCTGACGGAGCTGGTGGAGAAGGCCCTGGCCCTGAAGATGCCGGCCTTCACGTGCCTCAACGTGAACTTCCCCGCCGTGGCGCAGTTCCGGGGGGTGAAGGTGTGCCGCATGGCGCGCTCGCGCTGGCAGAAGGAGGTCGAACGCCGCCGGCACCCCTGGGGGCCGGAGTACTTCTGGTTGGTGGGCGAGTCGGTCGAACTGGAGCCCGAAGCCACCGACACTGACCGCTGGGCCCTGGCCCACGGCTATGTGGCCATCACTCCCACGCAGCTCGACGTGACGGCCTACGACCTGCTCCAGCCGCTCCAGGACCTGCTGTAGCCGCCCCCGTCCGTCCGGCCCCCGTTCCCCGCCCGTCGGCTGGCTTTCCCGTCCGCCGACCACCGTTCCCCGCAGTTCCGCTGCGGGGTCCCTCCCCCTCCCCTCTCACCCCCAAGAATCCATGAAGTACTTCCTCATAGCCGGCGAGGCCAGCGGCGACCTGCATGCGGCCCACCTGATGAAAGCCCTGCGCGAAGCCGACCCCGAAGCGAGCTTCCGCTACTACGGCGGCGACTGCATGCAGGCCGTGGGCGGCACCCTGCTGGCCCACTACCGCGACCTGGCCTACATGGGATTCGTGCAGGTGGCCCTCCACCTGCGCACTATCCTGCGCGGCATGAGCCGCTGCCGCCAGGCCATCGCCGCGTGGCGGCCCGACGCGGTCATCCTGGTGGACTATCCCGGGTTCAACCTGAAGATGGCCCGCTTCGTGAAGCAGCAGGGCCTCTGTCCCGTGTTCTACTACATATCGCCCAAGATATGGGCCTGGAAGGAGCACCGCATCGGCGACATCCGCCGCACGGTTGACCGCCTCTTCTCTATCCTGCCCTTCGAAGCGGACTTCTTCGAACGGAAGCACCACTACCCCATCAGTTATGTGGGCAACCCCACCGTCGACGAGGTGGCGGCCTACGTGGCCCGCCACGGACAGCCCCGGCCCGACGGCCGCACCATCGCCCTGCTGCCCGGCTCGCGCCGCCAGGAGATCACCGACAACCTGAGCCGCATGCTGGAGGCCGTGAAGCCGCTCTGCACCGGCTCACAGCCGGGAGCCGCCTGGCAGATACGCATCGCCGTGGCCCCGGCCATTCCGCGCAGCTTCTACAGCCAGATGCTGCGACGCGCCGCACTGCCCGAGGGCTGCGTGGAGCTGGTGGAGGGCGACACCTACCGCCTGTTGTCGCACGCGACGGCGGCCTTGGTGACCAGCGGGACGGCCACGCTCGAAACGGCCCTGCTGGGCGTGCCGCAGGTGGTGTGCTACTACATGCGCTGCGGCTGGCTCGTGTCGCGCATCCGCCCCTACTTCCTGAAGGTTCCCTTCATCTCGCTGGTCAACCTCATTGCAGGCCGCGAGGTGGTGGCCGAACTGGTGGCCGACGGCATGACGGCTGACAACGCCCGCCGCCACCTGCTCGACATCCTGCCCGGCGCGCCGGGCCGCGAGACCATGCTGCGCGGCTATGCCGACATGGCGGCCCGGCTGGGCGAACCCGGCGCGCCCGCCCGGGCGGCCGCCGAAATGGTGGCCCGGCTGCGCGGACGGACACAGCAGGACTGAGATTCTTAACAAGACGCTATCACTGACACACATGAAAGAGTTTATACAAAGCGAGGCCAAGGCCGAAACGGCCATTCTCGTTGGCCTGATCACCAAGAACCAAAGCGAGCGGAAAACCGCCGAATATCTCGACGAACTGGCCTTCCTGGCCGAAACGGCCGGCGCGACTGCCGTGAAACGCTTCACGCAGCGCATGGACGGACCCTCATCGGTCACTTATGTGGGAAAGGGAAAGCTCGAAGAGATACGCGCCTACATCGTGGCCGAAGAGGAGGCTGAACGCGAAATCGGCATGGTCATCTTCGACGACGAGCTGTCGGCCAAACAGCTGCGCAACATCGAGAAGGAACTGAAGGTGAAAATCCTGGACCGCACCAGCCTCATCCTCGACATCTTCGCCATGCGCGCCCAGACGGCCAACGCCAAGACGCAGGTGGAGCTGGCCCAGTACCGCTACATGCTGCCCCGCCTGCAGAGGCTCTGGACGCACCTCGAACGCCAGGGCGGCGGCTCGGGCTCGGGCGGCGGAAAAGGCTCGGTGGGCCTGCGCGGACCGGGCGAGACACAGCTCGAAATGGACCGCCGCATCATCCTGAACCGCATGGCCCTGCTCAAGCAGCGCCTGGCCGACATCGACCGCCAGAAGACCACACAGCGCAAGAACCGCGGGCGGCTCATCCGCGTGGCACTGGTGGGCTACACCAACGTGGGCAAGTCGACGCTCATCAACCTGCTGGCCAAGACGGAGGTCTTTGCCGAGAACAAGCTCTTCGCCACGCTCGACACCACAGTGCGCAAGGTCATCATCGACAACCTGCCCTTCCTGCTGGCCGACACGGTGGGCTTTATCCGCAAGTTGCCCACGGACCTCGTCGACTCCTTCAAGAGCACCCTCGACGAGGTGCGCGAGGCCGACCTGCTGGTCCACGTGGTGGACGTGTCGCACCCTGACTTTGCCGAACAGATTGAGGTGGTCAACGCCACGCTCTGTGACCTCGGCTGCTCCGACAAGCCGCAGCTGCTGGTCTTCAACAAAATCGACGCCTACACCTGGAAGGAGAAGGAGGCCGACGACCTCACGCCCGCCACGAAGGAGAACCTCTCGTTCGACGAGCTGAAGAACACCTGGATGGCCCGCATGGGCGACGACTGCCTGTTTATCTCGGCCCGCGAGCGCCTCCACATCGAAGAGCTGAAGCAGCTGCTCTATACGCGCGTCAAGCAGCTCCACGTGCAGAAGTACCCCTACAACGACTTCCTCTTTGAGCACTACGAGGAATAAACTCCGCAGTCCCGGAAGACAACGGCGGCCGCGAAGCCCCTTGGAGCCGGAAGAACAACCCGGCACTCAGGATTTCCTGAGCGGCACTTAGAAAAAACTACTCGGCACTTAGGAAAAACAACCCGGCACTTAGGTTTTTCCAAGTGCCGGGTTGTTTTTCGTGGCCCGCAGACACACGCCGCTGGCCACGGGGCGGACAAAAAACTTGGTGATTTATTTGGCCAAAAGGCTGCATCTGCCTATCTTTGCACCCGCAAAACCGCTCAGGGCGGCCATATCATGCGGAAATAGCTCAGTTGGTAGAGCACAACCTTGCCAAGGTTGGGGTCGCGAGTTCGAGTCTCGTTTTCCGCTCCAGCATCTTGTCGAAGCGAATGCCGTCTTCCCCCACAATGCGGCTGCTTTCGGGCGAAACAAGTTCACTCATACATAAAGAAAACATCATTGGAGAGGTGGCGGAATTGGTAGACGCGCTACTTTGAGGGGGTAGTGTCAATTGCGACGTGGGAGTTCGAGTCTCCTCCTCTTCACACAGTTTTCTGCGGAAATAGCTCAGTTGGTAGAGCACAACCTTGCCAAGGTTGGGGTCGC
>JBJEAF010000235.1:0-7636 GCA_051868755.1 Alloprevotella sp. | reverse complement strand
GCTTGCATTCACACATTTATCCAAAAAACATGCACCGGGATTTCGGCTTGAGCCGTATTTTCGTTATAAGCAAATAGAACATACAAAGAACCCCAATATCGGGCAATTCGATGCACTGATTGAACAAAACTTAATTACTATAGATCTCCTACTTAGCCGTCCCAGTGGACATGGTGATACATATTCTTTCAAAATAAAAAAGAAAGGTATGCCGTTACTCTTTCCCGAATCAAGAATATATTCAATAGAATAATTCAAGTTTCGCAAGTAGTTGCAGATAGTTAACAAGCGTTCAAGGCACGCCCCGAAAGACAGCTCCTTGAACACACTTCTTTCCCAAACCTGACTCTTCAGCCGAAGGGGTACTACTCCTCCGCCGGAGAAGTAGTACTTACATCCCAGTTTCAGATAGCTGAAACTCCAGTAGAAGTAGTATTTACATCCCAGTTTCAGATAGCTGAAACTCCAGTCTCTCATAACCACCACCATAAAAAGAGACTGGCTGCTTGCCCGATCCACAAGAAATGCCAAGGGGAGGACTATCTCAATTAGGCCGAGCCGGACGCTGGTATATGGCAAGCTGAAGAATGTCCTTTCTGCATTTTTTTGACTATAAACAGGCTGAAAACCAAGGTAAAGGTAGTGCGGTTCGAAACAAATGATTAACTTTGCGCCCGAGTTTTGGCAAACGGGACGGCAAAGCATCTCGTTCGGGCAACCTCTCCACTCGGGCCGAGTGCCCACCCCCCCCCGCTCCACGACATGCCCCGCTCCGAACCAAAGCCGCTATTATTCACTTTATTATTAACTCATTAAATGGAGAATTTAAAAAACATTGCACCGCTTGCGGACTTCGATTGGAACGCATTTGAAAACGGTACGGCAGAATCTGCCCAGAGCCATGCAGAACAGGAGCAGGCTTACGACAACACGCTGGGTCGCGTCAACGAAAACGAAGTAGTTGAAGGTACGGTAATCTCTATCGGCAAGCGCGAAGTGGTTGTCAACATCGGCTACAAGAGCGATGGCATCATCCCCGTTAGCGAATTCCGTTACAATCCCGAACTGAAGGTAGGTGACACCGTTGAGGTGTACATCGAGAATCAGGAAGACAAGCGTGGCCAACTCGTGCTCTCGCACAAGAAGGCTCGTGCAAGCAAGTCTTGGGAGCGTGTCAACGCTGCTCTTGAGAACAAGGAAGTCATCAAGGGTTACATCAAGTGCCGCACGAAGGGTGGTATGATTGTCGACATCTTCGGCATCGAAGCCTTCCTGCCCGGCTCACAGATCGACGTGAAGCCTATCCGCGACTACGATGTATTCGTTGGCAAGACGATGGAGTTCCAGGTTGTCAAGATCAACCAGGAATACAAGAATGTCGTTGTATCTCACAAGGCTCTTATTGAGGCCGAACTCGAAGCCCAGAAGCAGGAAATCATCTCCAAGCTCGAGAAGGGCCAGGTGCTCGAAGGTACGGTCAAGAACATCACTTCGTACGGTGTGTTCATCGACCTCGGCGGTGTCGACGGTCTCATCCACATTACGGACCTCTCTTGGGGCCGCGTAAACGATCCCCACGAAATCGTTCAGCTCGACCAGAAGCTCAACGTGGTTATCCTCGACTTCGATGAAGAGAAGAAGCGCATTGCCCTCGGCCTGAAGCAGCTCACTGCCCATCCTTGGGATGCCCTCGACGAGAACCTCAAGGTAGGCGACAAGGTGAAGGGCAAGGTTGTCGTTATGGCTGACTACGGTGCATTCGTCGAAATCGCTCCGGGCGTGGAAGGTCTCATCCACGTGAGCGAAATGAGCTGGAGCCAGCACCTGCGCTCGGCCCAGGACTTCCTCAAGGTAGGCGACGAAGTAGAAGCCGTTATCCTCACCCTCGACCGTCAGGACCGCAAGATGTCGCTCGGCATCAAGCAGCTCAAAGACGATCCCTGGAAGGACATCGAGGTGAAATATCCCGTTGGCTCGCGTCACCACGCCAAGGTTCGCAACTTCACCAACTTCGGTGTGTTTGTTGAACTCGAAGAAGGCGTTGACGGTCTCATCCACATCTCTGACCTCTCTTGGACCAAGAAGGTGAAGCACCCCTCTGAATTTACCCAGATTGGTGCCGACATCGAAGTGGTTGTGCTCGAAATCGACAAGGAGAACCGTCGTCTCTCTCTCGGCCACAAGCAGCTCGAAGAGAATCCTTGGGACGTATTCGAAGGTGTATTCACCGAAGGCAGCGTACACGAAGGCACCATCATCGAACTGATGGACAAGGGTGCCGTGGTTCAGCTCGAATATGGTGTGGAAGGCTTCGCCACTCCCAAGCACCTCCAGAAGGAAGACGGCTCTCACGCCAAGGAAGGCGAGAAGCTCCCCTTCAAGGTGATCGAGTTCAACAAGGACAGCAAGCGCATCATCCTCTCGCACAGCCGCACCTTTGAGGATGCACAGCGTGCCGAGGCCCGTGCAGAACGCGCCAAGGCCCGTCCCGCCAAGAATGCCAACCGCAGCAATGCAGCCTCTGAAGTTCCTGCCATCCAGAATCAGGCAGCTACCACCTCACTCGGTGAGAACGATGCCCTGGCAGCTCTCAAGGCTAAGATGGAGAAGGGTGAGTAATCGCCCCTCACATCTGACCGCACATTCATACAGAATCCCCCGAAAGGTGCACAACCTGCAACCTTTCGGGGGATTCTATTTTATGGGATATTACAGGAGGACTAATGCGCATTTCAGAACTTTGCGCAAAAATGTTTTCTTGGGCGGTAACAAAACATAAAACCCGGTGTATAAGGAAGTAGCAGCCCGCGACAAAACCGCCAAGGGATGCCCCCACGATGAGCTGTGTGATACACACCTCCCGTGAATGCTTCTTCACCTCTATCTCCTTATCCAACCACATTCCCCATCAGACAGCATGGAACATCTCATTCTACGCATAGCCTCCCACCTTCGCCAGCGTGCCTACAGCGAGGCACTCCGCTTCCTCTCCGACACAGAGGAGGCTGAGGATGTGGCTCAGGAGGTGATGATGAGAATGTGGGAGAAACGTTCGATGCTGATTCCTGATGCCGGCCAGCTGGAGGCTTACGCCCTCACCCTCGCCCGCAATCTTTGCCGAAACCGACACCGCTCGAAGGTGAGGCATCCCCTGCTGAGACTTTTCTTTGGCGATGACAGCGATGAGGATGCGAAACCAACTTACGTAGGGGATATGGCCGACAGCACACCCCTGCCTGATGCGAGCATGGAACAGCAGGAGTATGAGCGATGTTATCAAACGGCCATACAGCGCCTGCCGTATCTTTGGAGACAGGTGATGGTGATGCGCGGTGAGGAGCAACGCAGCTATGCGGACATTGCCCTGATTCTCGGTACTACAGAAGGTTCCGTACGGACCACGCTCTGCAAGGCACGAAAAAGGATGTCGGCACTGCTGGCGGAATTGATGAGATAATCATACGGACGTGCCCCCCAAAAAAACGAAAGATGTACTCAGGCTTTATAACCTTATAATCCCAGAATTGATATGCAGCATTACGATGATATCCAGCAGTTAGTGACGCGCTTCATGATGGCAGAAACCACCATCGAAGAGGAGCGCAGGCTGACGGAGTATTTCCTGCATGACACGGAGATTCCGGCGGAATGGCGTACGGTAGCTGCCATGTTGATCGGTGCAGCCGCAAGACCTTCGCTGAAAGGTCAACAGAAGTCCCGCAAGCGGTCACGCTCCCTCCCCCGATTTTCATGGGGATATGTGGCAGCGGCCGTACTCGTCATTGCGCTCCCAATAGGTTGGCTCTGGCATCGGTCTCCTGTCAGCCAACCGGAGATACAGGATTTGGCCATGCAACAGCCCAAGGTGAAGAGCCTGTCCTCACAGACCGTTCACACCGCGCGGCATGCTGAGGCAGCGGCTCAGGCGACTTCCACTTCTACCCTCCCCCCTGGCGCTGAGCCTTCGAGGAGAAAGAAGGTGAAACATGTGACGGTGCAACCCGTCAAGAAAGCGGATGCAACGGCACAGACTGCACGGAATGAATCACCGAACACACAAGAGGTGTCGGAAGAAGCCATGCAGCTCGTGAAACAACACCTGCAAGAGGAGTTACATTACCAGAAACTGGTGGAGGACATCCTTCAAAACATGACAGAACAAACATCACAAAACACCTATTCGATATGAAAACCTTTATCCTTTCCTTCTTTCTCATGACGCTGCCTGTCTGCCAGACTATGGCGCAGTCTTTCTCCGCAGCTGAACTCAGCGAAAGCTTGTCCCAGACCTTGGAGGCCCAACTGTTAGAGACGCAATCTCAACGCGGCAAGGACCGCAACGACTCGATATGGACTTTCGCGGTGAAGACTTTCGCCCACCCCTATAAAACAGCACATGACCGAAAAAAGGTGGATGAGTTCATCAGGTGTATGCAGCAGCTCTATGACCGCTGTCAGGAACAGGCGGACTATAGTTATTCCATGGCGAAAACACTGGACACCCCGCCTTCTGACGAGGCACTCGTCTTGGCCAAAATCTTTTATGCTGACGATGCCAACCCATTCATGGTGGGAGGAGTCGGCCACAGTTTTGCGCTCCTGACCTACACCAATCGCCAGAATCCCATCTACCGCCGCGTAGAAGGCATTGAGTGGTGGTTAGACACGACAAAGGTGAAGAAGCCGAGGACCTGCTTCCGCGTCATCAGCGTGAGCGGCAGAAAGTCGGCGGATGCCTGGCAGGCTAATGCCTCTGGCAGAACCGAAGACGTTCAGGAGAAGCGACAGGCTGCAGAGTTGTTGATGAAGGAGAGAGATAGCCTGCAACAAGAACAGCTGTTGAAAGAGATAGAAGGTCTGGGAAAGATGTATCATGGGGGCGACAACGAATTTAACCGCGCCGTGGCCCAGACCATGTTTACTGCCATCGAGGACTACCTTAAGCTCTACACTGACAGTGTGGAACTGAAGAAACTGTTTTGCGTGCTCGACAAGAATCCCTATTGCAGCGCGGAACTCACCTCACCCGACGGCACCAAGCAGATCATTTCCTTTGGCAAATTAGCCGAAATATTCGATTCGCTCGATGTGTTCTGCCATTCATACGAAGGTTTCGATTCTCTCAGCAAAAAGAAATTAGGCAATCGGGCAAAGGTGTTCCTTTACCAAATCTATCTCAACAAGCATGTGGACGTTTCGGAATAGAACTACAATCCTATCTGTGTAAAAATGAGAACTTTTCTGATATTCTTCATCTGCCTGCAATCCGCTTCAGGTGTACTTGGGCAACAACGGGCTGAAGGTGATGAACCGGCACAAGTGGAGCGCAGGATACAAATGGAACGACGCGCAGAAACACCGCCTGTTCTCAGCCTCGGCGGACTACCAGTTCATCCGCAACGCGGTGGTCATGGGCTATGACTATAACCGGGAAACGGGTGTGTACACCTATCACCCCGAGAACGTGAACGGCAACGGCAGCACTTCGGCACGCCTGAACTTTTCCTCTCCATTGGACAAACGGGAGCGGCTGACCTTGGACTTGAACTCAAATGTATCGTTTCTGCACAGCGCAGACCTGCGCAGCGAAGCAACAGAAGCCAGATTGGAAAAAAGTTTTGCCAATACTTCTTACCTCACTCAGGGTATTCGCCAGAGTTACGCACTGGGCAAAATACGCATTGGAGGTAAATCATCGGTAACGTACACGCACCAGACTTCCAGGCGCACGGACTTCTCACCCACCGATGCGGACGACTTTAACTATGGCTGCACGCTCGTGGCAGATATGCCGCTGGGCTGGCAGATTTCTACGGACGCTACCATGTACAGGCGCCGTGGCTACAGCGAAAGTGCAATGAACACCGACAATTTGGTATGGAACATCCGCTTGGCCAAGATGTTCATGAAGGGCAGGATGAACCTGATACTCGACGGCTTCGACATACTGAACAACCTGTCGAACACCACCCGCCGTCTCAATGCACAAGGGTTCACTGAAACTTGGTATATGTCTGTACCACGCTACGCGATGCTGCACGTGGTGTACAGATTGAACAATCCCCGCGCCAAGTGAGGGCAAGAAGGCAAGAAGCCAAGTTAACGCACCTCACAGCCGTTTTCATTGGATGTCGCACCACCACCATGCCAAGACCTCAGTGGCAATCTGGAGCGTTCTTACTGCTATCCCGCGCTGCCATTATCTCCTCGAAATGCAGTTGCCCCCATTCTACCACATAGCTGATCTCACGCAGGAAGCTAAGGGCAATGGGCGTAAGGATATATTCCACTTTGGGCGGAACAGAAACGAAGGCATGGCGCTCAAGCAATCCCTCCATCACGAGATAGTCAAGCGTAGAGGCCAGCATTTTCTCAGATATTTGCGGAATGGTGCGAAACAAATCGCCGAAGCGGACTGGTGCTTTGTGGCATGATGCACTTGCCTCTTCTATCTTCAAAAGGGTAACAAGTGCCCATTTATGACTCATCCATTCCAGAATGGGAGCAGCATGACAATAGTCGTAATCGAGTCTGTTCATGATTATTGGTGATTGTTTATATCCCCTTACTAACCTCTGGGTTAGTGGGAAAGAGTAGTATTCTGCACCAGAAAGGCAGTGATACATGTTCCTTTGCGTTTGATTTCAAAAACCAATACACAATGATGGACATTTCACTACATTTCGATGGTCCCGTATGGAGGCCGCCCTACGAAGCTACTTCGCAGTTGTTGCAGGTTACAGCAGGCTGTACTTGGCACAGGTGCAAATTCTGCACATTGTACGGTACGCAGAAATTCCGCATGTCACCCATGGAGGAGATTGAGAGCGATCTTCAGGTCATTCATCACATCCAGCCACGGGCACACAGGGTGTTCCTTACAGGAGCCAATCCGTTTGTACTTACCACGGATCGGCTTCTCGACATTGCCCTGCTTATCCGAAAACATGTGGGTGAAGGAAACCCCACGATTGGATGCTTTGCCCGAATTACCGACATTTCAAAAAAGTCAGCAGAAGATTTGGAACAACTTCACCATCTGGGCTTCGACTATATCACCATTGGGGTTGAAAGCGGAGACAGCGAAACACTAACCAGGGTGAACAAGGGCTATCTTGCCGAAGACATCCTCGAACAATGCCGCAAGCTTGAAGCCGCAGGCATCCACTACCACTTTTTCTACCTCGTAGGGCTCGCGGGACATGGGTGCGGCGAGCGAAATGCCAGCCGTTCTGCAGCTGTTTTCAATCAACTTCATCCCGTCAGCATCGGATTTCTCTCCCTCACGCTGTTTCCAGAAAGCCAACTGTATAAGGAAATATCAGCCGGACTGTACGTGGAAGCAACAGAGCATGAGCGCCTCGATGAAATGATTTGCCTCGTCAGCAAATTAACATGCAGGACACATATCCTTGCCAGAACTGTAAGCAATCCTATTCCCTTCACAGGCGCATTGCCCGAAGACAGAGAAGCAATACTGCACGACTTAAAAGAGGCGAAAAGCCAGCTAACAGAAATGCAGCTTCGAAGTTACAGGGAAAGCATTGAATCGCTTTAAGGACCAGCAAACACTGGGATGTATCACGCACCAAGAGATTACAGCCGGCGGCGAACTGCGCTTCGTGATGAAGCAGCG
>JBJEAF010000234.1:0-1997 GCA_051868755.1 Alloprevotella sp. | reverse complement strand
GACCACCCCACCTCGTATACGTTTTTTAAAGTCGTAAAAATCGTTCAACCCTTCAGCCGTCCCTTCATTACCGTTGATTCTCAGCGGGAAACTGGCTGAAGGGTTTTGTTTTCAAACCCTTCAGACTATTCAGCCAACCCTTCAGCCACGATAAGACCGGATGCAAGCAAACAGTCGCTCCACAAGAGTCCGGTCCCAAGTAAGACAGAGTCTGGACTGAGCGTGACAACTCGGCGGGTTGTCGCACCAAAGTCTGGGCTTGCTTGCCTGAAATCAGGATGAACAGGTTCACAGGGTCACGCTGAAAGGTGCAAACACGGCTGAACCATCCTGAAGGGTTTGAAAACAAAACCCTTCAGCCATTTTCCTTCTGAGAATCAACGATAATGAAGGGGTGGCTGAAAGGCTGAACGGTTTTCAGAGGATAAATGGAACAATCCCAAACGTATAAGGGGCTGCCAACGACAATTCATTGTGTCGTTGGCAGCCCCCCTTTTTTGGATATATACAAGATGGGATACTCCTGCTCTCCTTACATACAGCAGGTTCGGGAGCCTACGCCCATGCCGCGCTAACGCTGCGAAGCGTACTTACGGCTGAGGGGTGCTTTTACGTGGTTACGGAGGCGGTACGCCCCCCCCTGTCAATCGAACTGGATGGCTTTGGCCGGCTGTACCCTCGACACCAACAGGCTGGGCAGGACGAGGGACAGCATGGTGAGGCAGAGGGTGGCGGCATTCAGGGCCAACAGCCACCAGGCGTTCAGCTCGACGGGGACGGCATCGATGTAATAGGTGTCGGGATTCAGACGCACCGGCTGCCACAGCCACTGCACGCTGATCAGGCCCAGGCCGATGAGGTTGCCTATCAGCATGCCGCGGCCCACTATGAAGGCCGCAAACCACAAGAAGGTGTGGCGCACACGGGCGTTGGTGGCTCCCAGGGCTTTCAGTACGCCGATGGTGGCCGTGCGCTCCAGAATGAGGATGAGCAGGCCGCTGACCATCGTGAAACCTGCGACGCACACCATGATGATGAGGATGACCATGACATTGAAATCGAGCAGGCCCAACCAGGAGAGCACGGAGGCTGTCTGGGGGTTCTCGCGAATGCTGACCACGGAATAGGTGTGCTGCATCCGGTCGCGGCGCCCGCCTATGTGACGGGCTAACCACTGCCGGGCGGCTGGCAGGTGGCCGAACGAGGTGAGCTGCACCTCAAGACCGCTGCTCTGGTCGGCTGTCCAACCGTTCAGCTTGTTTACGGTGTAGAGGTCGGTCAGCACAAAGGCGTTGTCGAACTGCCTGAGGTGGGTGTCGTAGATGGCGGCGACCGTGAAGCGGCGCTGCTTGATGGTCTGCGAAAAGAAGTAGCTGTAGATGCGGTCGCCGACTTTCAGGCCCAGCTTGTCGGCCAACATGCGCGACACGACGATGCTGTCTGAGGCGCGGTCGTCCCTGAACTCCGGCATCCGGCCCGCTACAATGGATTGGCGCATGAAGCTCAGGTCGTAATCCTGGGCCACTCCTTTCAGCGACACGCCCGAAAAGTCGTTTTGGGTCTTGAATATGCCCATCTTCTGCGACACGCGTTGCACCTTCGCCACACCGGGTGCTTGGCGTACCTGCCGAATCAGTGCCGAATCGGTCACTACGGGATAGCTCTCGGGGGAGCCGAAGGAGTGGATGTCGAGTATGGACAAATGGGAGGCGAAACCGGTGAGTTTGTCGCTCACCTGGTGTTGGAATCCCTTGACGACACACACTGACACGATCATCACGGCCAGTCCGACTGCGATGCCTGCCGTGGCGATGCGTATGGCGGGGGTGGAAGCTCTCTGGCCGCTTTCGCCGCCGTTTGCCCGAAAGAAACGTCGGGCCAAGAAGAAGGTGAACATGACTGTAACAAGGAGGTTTCAGGAGGTTTCAGGTTTCAGGAGGTTTCAGGTTTCAGGAGGTTTCAGGTTTCAGGAGGTTTCAGGTTTCAGGAGGTTTCAG
>JBJEAF010000233.1:0-2005 GCA_051868755.1 Alloprevotella sp. | reverse complement strand
AAAACCGAAAAATGCCGACAAATAGTAAGGTGTAGCTATTTTATATGTACTTTTGTGCCGCAAAACGCTCCATTTCAAGCTATGCTAAGACGATTCCTGCTCCTGTCCTGCCTCTGTTTGCTGCCCTGCGTGCTGTGTGCCCAGTCGTCGTTGTACCAAAAGTACATCGACCGCTATAGCGCCATGGCCGTCGACCAAATGCACCGCTATGGCGTGCCGGCCAGCATTACGCTGGCACAGGGACTGCTCGAAAGTGCGGCGGGAACCAGCCGGTTGGCCACACAGGGAAACAATCACTTCGGCATCAAGTGTGGAGGCGTGTGGAAAGGCCCTTATATGCTCATGAACGACGATGCGCCCAACGAGAAGTTCAGGGTGTATGGCAGTGCGGCCGAGAGCTATGAGGACCATTCCAAGTTTCTGCGCAACGGACGGCGGTATGCCGCGCTGTTCGACCTGAAACGCACGGACTACAAGGGCTGGGCACGCGGACTGAAGCAGGCCGGTTATGCCACCAGCCCCACCTATGCCACCTCGCTCATCGAACTCATCGAGAAGTACCGGCTGGACCGTTATGACCATGCCGGACGGCAGCACCACCAGGCCGACAAGCAGGCGCAGGAGCAGCAAAAGTGGCAGGCGAGAGCCGGACAGCATGTGGTGAGGCGGTGCAACGGACAATATTATATAGTGGCCGAAGCCGGCGACACCTACGCCTCTGTGGCACGCAGCATGAAAACCCGGGAGAAGAAGCTGCGCCAGTATAACGACGTGCCCGATGACTGTCAGCTGAAGGCCGGCGACATCGTCTACTTGGGCAAGAAGCGCAAGAAGGCAGACAGCAGCATGAAGCGACGCTATCATGTCATGGAGCCGGGCGAGAGCCTGTACACCATCAGCCAGCGCTATGGCATCCGCCTGCGTTCGCTCTGCAAGATGAATCCCATCGGCAAGGACGAACACTTTCAGGTGGGCGACGAAATCAAGCTAAAGTGAGCCAGGCCCCATTCAGGCATATACCCCGACAAACTAAGCGAAGAACCATAAACTATGTCAGTAGCATCCTTCCTACAGTCGGCACACCCGACCGCCTTTTCGTTTGAAGTGTTGCCCCCGCTGCGCGGCAAGAGCATCGAGAGCGTCTATCGGACCATAGACCGCCTCATGCCCTTCAATCCCGCATATATCAACATCACCACCCACCGCACCGAGACCATCTACCACGAAGTGCAACAAGGGATGTTCGAAAAACTCTGTGTGCGCAGCCGTCCGGGCACTGTGGCCATTGCCGCCGCACTGAAAGGCCGTTATGGCATACCGGCTGTGCCCCATGTGATTTGCAGCGGCTTTACCCGTGCCGAAATAGAGTGTGAACTGGTTGACCTGTCATTCCTGGACATTACCGACCTCATTGTGCTGCGGGGCGATCGCGCCCGTGGCGAGAACCGCTTTGTGCCAACTCCCGGCGGACATGAACATGCCGAGCAGCTGTGCCGGCAGGTGAACGACTTCAATGCCGGACTGCTGATTGACGGCACGCAGAGCGACCCGCTGGCCATACCTTTTACCTATGGTGTGGCAGGTTATCCCGAGAAGCATGAAGAGGCCATGAACCCCGACACCGATCTGGCCTGTCTGAAAGCCAAGGTCGAAGCCGGTGCGCAGTACATTGTCACCCAAATGTTCTTCGACAACAGCCGCTATTTCCACTTCGTGGAGCGCGTGCGTCAGGCAGGCATTCACGTGCCTGTCATACCAGGCATCAAGCCCCTTACCACGCTGAACCACCGTTCCATGTTGCCCAAGACCTTCCACATAGACTATCCCGCCGAACTGGTCAAGGAGCTGCAGCGTTGTCAGAACAACGACGACGTGAAGGCATTGGGTGTGGAGTGGGGCATACAGCAGGCCCGCGAGCTCAAGGAGCATGGCGTGCCCAGCATCCACTTCTATTCCATGAATGCCGCCGCCAGCATCGAAAAGATAGCGAAGGCAGTATATTAAG
>JBJEAF010000232.1:0-2008 GCA_051868755.1 Alloprevotella sp. | reverse complement strand
TTCGGGGCGTGCCTTGAACGCAGGGCTTCAAACTAATTTCGGATTCGGGGCACGCTTTGAACGCTGGGCAGCCGAAGATTCCTATAGTTCCTCCGCCTCAAACAATTCGGCGGGATATTCGATTCTCACCAACGAGAGCGCATTACCCGGCATAGAGTCGCCAGCAGCCTGGCGGCTCTTTTTTTGTATCACCTGCTTGAAGTCATCCAGCGAGAGGCGGCCGCGCCCCACCTCAATGAGTGTGCCGACAACCGCACGTACCATGTTGCGCAGAAAGCGGTCGGCGGTGATTTCAAACCGCCACAGGTCGTCGTCCACCTCTTCCCATCGGGCGCGGCTGACGTGGCAAATGTTGGTCTTGGCATCCGTGTGCAGCTTGGAGAAGCTGGTGTAGTCGGTCACTTCGAGCAGGTAGGCGGCGGCGCGGTTCATCAGTTCGAAGTCGAGCGGATAAGTGATGCGTGTGGCATAATGCAGCCGGAAGGGATTCTTGCGCGTATATATATAATAGTGGTAAGTGCGTGCCGTGGCATCGAAGCGGGCATGAGCTTCGGGCCGCACCTTGACGATACGCTTGACAGCTATGTCGGGCGGCAGGATGCGGTTAAGCTTGTGGCACAGTTGGGGCAGGTCGGTCGAGTCGGGTGCATCGAAGTGCGCCACCATAGTGTGTGCATGAACCCTGGCATCGGTGCGGCCTGCGCCAGTGACTTCAGTAGGCGTGCGCAGCAGGGTGGTCAGGGCTTCGTTGACGCGTTGTTGCACACTGATAGCGTTGGGCTGCACTTGCCAGCCGTGGTAATGGGTGCCGTCGAACGACAGGTAGACAAACAGGCGCATGGGGCGGAAGGTTAAAAAAGCGTGCCACCTCCCTGAGTAGGGAAGCGGCACGCAGTTATGAGGATTGTTGTTGTTTGCAGCAGATTATGCTTCGGCAGTTTCGGCAACTACTTCGAAAGGAATTTCGGCAGAAACTTCCTTGTGCAGGCGTACGACAGCCGTGTATGAGCCAACTTCCTTCACGTCCTTCACTTCGATGGCCTTGCGGTCGATTTCGAAGCCCTGGGCAGCGAGAGCCTCGGCGAGGTGCAGGCTGTTGACCGAACCGTAAATAGAACCCGTGCTGCTCACCTTGGTAGCAATCTTGATGGGCTCCACGTTGGCGAGCTTGGCAGCGAGAGCTTCGGCATCAGCCTTGATCTTGGCCAGCTTGTGGGCACGCTGCTTGAGGTTTTCGGCCAGAACCTTCTTAGCCGATTCAGAAGCAATGACAGCCTTGCCGGTAGGAATGAGATAGTTGCGGCCGTAGCCGTTCTTTACGTTTACGATATCGTCCTTGTAACCCAGACCAATAACGTTCTCTTTCAGTATGATTTCCATGTCTTATTGCCTCCTCTGTTATTATTTCATCAAATCGGTTACGAAGGGAAGGAGAGCGAGGTGGCGGGCACGCTTCACGGCCTGGGCCACACGACGCTGGTACTTGAGCGAAGTGCCGGTGATGCGACGGGGCAGAATCTTGCCCTGCTCGTTGAGGAACTTCTTCAAGAATTCGGGATCCTTGTAGTCGATGTACTTGATGCCGCTCTTCTTGAAACGGCAGTATTTCTTTTTCTTCACATCCACTGTGGGCGGGGTGAGATAGCGGATTTCAGATTGTGCTTGTGCCATGGTTTAGTCCTCCTTCTTGTTAAACTTGTTACGACGTTTGGCAGCGTATTCGGCTGCATACTTTTCGAGCTTCACGGTGAGGTAGCGGATAACGCGCTCGTCACGACGGAAAGCGGTTTCGAGCTTGGCCAGTGCTGCGGGTTCGCCTTTGAACTCAAGGAGCTGGTAGAAGCCAGTGGACTTTTTCTGAATGGGGTAGGCCAGTGTCTTCAGGCCCCATTCCTCTTCATTGATAATCTCAGCACCGTTGGTGGTGAGAATACCCTTGAACTTTTCGACCGCTTCCTTCATCTGTTGGTCAGACAAAACGGGAGTCATAATGAAAACGGTCTCGTAC
>JBJEAF010000231.1:27464-28918 GCA_051868755.1 Alloprevotella sp. | reverse complement strand
AGGGTGCTTAGTGGGATTCGAACCCACGACATTCAGAACCACAATCTGACGCTCTAACCAACTGAACTATAAGCACCATGTGTAAGTGCCCTCCGTTTTGGAAAGCGATGCAAAAGTAGAGAGTTTTTCGTTACCAGCCAAACTTTCGCCCATTTTTTTTAGCTGTCTGTCCGAAACCGGCAGTCCGAATGATGCATAAAGGGCTTGTTTGTCCTGTGAAGTATGCAAAACAGCGACCAAGGCGGCTTATGCGCCATGCGCAATTCAAGCCATTTCGAGGTTGGCGACCTGGTCCAGAATTTCGCGTGCCAACCGCTGTGTGCGGCTGTAGGACATCCAGCCCGCTATGCCGCCCACGATGCCTCCCACGGCTCCTCCACACAAGATGCCTATGCGGCGTTCTGCACTGAGGTCGGCCTGCCTGGTTATTTCGAACGCGAACCAGGCCAGCCAGAAGCACACGAAGGGCAGGCTGAAACAGAGCCAGCGGGCGTAGAGCATCTTCATGCGGGCTATGCGCTTGCCCACTTCGCGGAGTGAAGAAACGGCCAGCGAACGGCGGTCGAGTCCCCGATGGGAATACCAGGTGTAGGCGGCAGCTACAGCCAGAAAGACGGCTGTGACCAGACTGAACCACAAGGAGGTGCCCAGCATGGAGAACACCCAGGCGCAGTAAGGGATGGACAGCACCGACACCGTGCCGATGACCAGTGCTTCGCGGTTGAGAGCCTGCACTTTCTGGTGCACAATGCTGCGTATGAGGCGGTCGCTGATGATTTCCTGACGTTCAAGCTTGGCGCGCAGCAGTGCAAGCTGTTCTTTCATTTGTTCGAGCGGATCCATAATAGGTATTGTTGGATTTAGGATAAACTACACATTATATAACAGGTGGCTACCGACGGTCACTCATCGGTCATGCGCTTGAGCTCTTCGCGAATGCGCACGAGCTTCACGGACACATTCTTGGCCGATATGCCTACGATGGCTCCGATTTCATCATAGGGCAAACTCTCTAACCAAAGGAGCACAATGGCCCTGTCGAACGGTCTGAGCCGATGAATGCGACGGTAGAGCAGCTGTATCTGGCGCGAATCGGCATCGGTGTCCTCATAGAGATTCACGTCCATTTCAAGCGGAATGGTGGGCGCACGCCGCTTTTTGCGGTCGGCCGATATGCAGGTGTTGAGTGTTACGCGGTATATCCACGAACTCAGCTTGGATTGCCCCTTGAACGAGTCGCAGCCGCGCCACAGGTTGACCAAGGTGTCCTGAAACAGGTCGTTCACCTCGTCCTGGTCGGCGGCAAACATGTGGCACACGGTGTAGATGGTGCTCTTATGCTCGCGCACAAGCTGGGCAAAATCTTGTTCGGTCATATAAATCAGGTGATTCGTTATGTGTATACGTTAGACGTTGGAAGGGGGTGGCGTGCTACGCTTGGGAAGGTTTTTTAC
>JBJEAF010000231.1:0-27364 GCA_051868755.1 Alloprevotella sp. | reverse complement strand
ATAAAGTCACAGACTGAGCGGTTGATGTTTCGTCCACTCAAATAGTAATATTATAACCTTATAACCTAAAACCTCATAACCTAAGGAAGTAACCTCATACCTCATAACCAAGTTTACATTTCTCCCCCCTTCAACATGCCCCGCAACGTAACCAGCGCACACTCGACCGAAGGAACATCGGCCACGGTCATACGGCGGTGGCCCTTGTGCTCATCGAGCCTGCAGCGATGATAGTGTGTGGTGGCAAATTCGAGGATATGGCCGAAGGTCTGGCTGCGGTAGAAGGGGCTGTCGGGATTGCTCACGAAATAGAGCATCATGCGGCGGTTCTTGAGCGTGAGGCGTTCGGCACCTGCCTTCCGGCCCAAAGCACGCAGGGGCACAATGCGCAGCAATTCCTCTCCCTCGGGCGGAAGCGCGCCGAAACGGTCCTCCATGCGGGTTCTGAAAGCGGCAATCTGCTCTTCGGTGGCCAAGGAGTCCAGTTCGCGGTAGAGCATCATGCGCTCTGTCGCGCCGGGCACATAGGTTTCGGGGAAGTAGGCATGCAAGTCGCACTCTACGGCACAATCGTCGACAAACAGCTCGCCGCCCAGCTGGTGCGACTGTTGGATTTCGTCGGCATAGAGGTCGGCAAACTCTTCGTTCTTCAGTTCTGTCACCGCCTCGGCCAGCACCTTCTGGTAGGTTTCGTAGCCCAAGTCGGCTATGAAGCCGCTCTGTTCTGCCCCCAACAGGTTGCCGGCCCCTCGGATGTCGAGGTCCTGCATGGCGATGTGTATGCCCGAACCCAAGTCGGAAAAGTTCTCAATGGCCTGCAAGCGGCGGCGCGAATCGTCGGGCAAGAGGGCCAACGGCGGTGCCAGCAGATAGCAGAAGGCCTTGCGCGGGCCACGCCCTACCCTGCCGCGCATCTGGTGGAGGTCGGAAAGCCCGAAGTGGTGTGCGGCATCAATGATGATGGTGTTGGCGTTCGGGATGTCAATGCCGTTCTCGACAATGGTGGTAGAGATGAGCACGTCGTAGTCATAGTTCACAAAGCCTGTCACGACAGCTTCAAGCTCGGCGGGAGGCATCTGGCCGTGGCCAATGGCAACCCTCACGTCGGGCACGTACTTGCGCACCAACTGGGCCAGATTGGGCAAGGAAGCCACGCGGTTGGTCACGATGTAGACCTGCCCGTTGCGGCTCATCTCGAAGTTCACGGCTTCGGCAATCACCTCGTGGCTGAAAGTGTGAATCTCGGTCTGTATAGGACGGCGGTTGGGAGGCGGTGTCTGTATGACGCTCAAGTCGCGTGCGCCCATGAGCGAGAACTGCAAGGTGCGCGGTATAGGCGTGGCCGACATGGTGAGCGTGTCGATGTTCACCTTCATCTGGCGCAGCTTCTCCTTCACGGCCACGCCGAATTTCTGTTCCTCGTCGATGACCAACAGGCCCAGGTCGTGCCACTTCACGTTCTTGCCGATGAGCTTGTGCGTGCCCACCAGGATGTCAATCTTTCCCTCGGCCAGGTCGTTCAGCACCCCACGGGTCTGCGCTGCCGTACGGGCGCGGCTCAGGTAGTCTACCCTGACGGGAAAGTCCTTCAGGCGCGAGGCGAAGGTTTTGTAATGTTGCAGGGCCAACACAGTGGTGGGCACCATGACGGCCACCTGTTTGCCGTCGGCCGCAGCCTTCATGGCGGCGCGCACGGCTATCTCGGTCTTGCCAAATCCCACATCGCCGCACACCAAGCGGTCCATGGGCCTCGCGCTCTCCATGTCGGCCTTCACCTCCTGCGTCACACGCAGCTGGTCGGGGGTGTCTTCGTAGGCGAAGCCTGCTTCCAGCTCGTGCTGCATGAACGAATCGGGGCTGAAGGCAAAGCCTTTCTCCTCCTTGCGCTGCGAATAGAGCTTGATGAGGTCGCGGGCAATGTCCTTGATTTTCTTCTTGGTGCGCTCCTTCATTTTCTCCCATGCGCCGGTGCCGAGACTGCTCATGCGCGGAGGCTCGCCTTCCTTTCCCTTGTACTTCGACACCTTGTGGAGCGAGTGGATGGACACATACACCGCGTCGTCGTTGCGATAGGTCAGCTTGATCATCTCCTGCATTTCGCCGTCAGACCCGGGCATCCGCACCAGTCCGGCAAAGCGTCCCACCCCGTGGTCGATGTGTACCACGAAGTCGCCGGGTTCGAACTGCATCAGCTCCTTCAGCGACAAGGCCATCTTGGCGTCGCGGGCATGGTCGCTCTTCAGGTTGTACTTGTGGAAACGGTCGAATATCTGGTGGTCGGTCAGCCAGCAGGTGCGCAGGGTGTGGTCGATGAAGCCCTCGTGCAACGTGTGTTCGACGGGTTCGAAAGTTGTGCCCTTTCCGGTCTCTTCGAAGATGCTGCGCAGGCGTTCGTTCTGCTTCGGGCTGTCGGCCAGGATGCAGAGTGCATAGCCGTCGGTCTTGAACTGCGCCAAGGCAGTTTCGAGCAAGTCGAAGTTCTTGTGGTAAAGAGGCTGGGAGGAGGTGTCGAAGTGCAACGCGGCGCCCACATAACCCGACGGCTGCTGCGCACCAAAGCCGATGCGCGCCAAAGGGGCAATGCCCCGCAGAAAGGTTTCGGCCGTGATGAGCTGCATGTCGCGGTTCAGCCGTTCGCGCTGCGCTGCGGCCTCCATCTCGCTCTTCACCTCACCGGCCAGCTCAGCCTGCCGCGCAAAGCCTTCGGCATAGATGCGGTCGATGGAGTCGGCCACCAAACTCAGGTCGGGCGATACCAAGAGGGTGTCGGAGGGCAGATAGTCGGTGAAGGAAACCAAGCTCCCCTCATGGGCCGACACTTCGGTGTCGGGCACGATGCGGGCCTCTTGCTTGCGCTCACGCGACAACTGGGTCTGCACTTCAAACAGGCGGATGGTGTCTACCTCATCGCCGAAGAAGTCGATGCGAAGGGGAAACTCCGAAGCATAAGAGAACACATCGAGGATAGAACCGCGCACGGCAAACTCACCCGGCTCATAGACGTAGTCCTTGCGGCTGAATCCCAGGTCCAACAGCTGCTTTGCCAGCGCGCTCAGGTCGTAACTCTCGCCCACCTTCAAGGTGACGGTGCTGTCGCCGAAGGTTTTGGGCGGGGCCACGCGCTGGGCCAACGCGGCCGCACAGCTGACCACCAACAGCGCCTTGCTGCGGTCAGCTGCCGCATCCTGCTGCCAGGCCGAAAGCCGGCCGAGCACTTCGGTGCGCAGTATTTCGTTGGCTGCATCGCGCTGGGCATACTTCACGGCACGCCGGTAGGCCGAAGGGTAGAACAGCACCTGCTCATCGCCGAGCATCTGGGTCAGGTCGTGATAGAAGTAGCCGGCCGTCTCCTCGTCCTGCATCAGGAACAGCATGGGACGCTGTTTCTGCTTCAGCCGCAGGGTCAGGGCGGCAAACACCACTGCCGGAGCCGAAGCGTGCAGCCCGTCTATCTGCATCCGGGCTGACCGGGCGGCACTGCGGCTCCACTGGCAGAGGGCTGCCACCTGTGGATGCCGGGCGTATTGGTTCAGAAGTTCATGAAGTTGCATGGTTCGGCACGCGTTCTTTAGCGGAAACACTCCTTATATTATATATAGGAGTGACAGACAAGATGGTTGAATCAAAAAGAGGGAAGACGGTACACCTATATTATATATAGGAGTACAGATGAGGTGATCGAGAACACACGGTAAGGTCTGGGCCCACGCCTTGATGAGCCAGCAAGCACGCCGCCTCGGGTATGGGCGGGCGGAACGCTACAGGCCCGTCAGCCTCTGCAGGGCTTCTTCGGCACAGGCATATCCCTCTTCATAGAGGGCCGTGAGCTTGTCGATACGGCTCTCCAAGCGTCCGACCTCCAACGGACGCTTGGGACGTATGGCCAGCAGGCGGCCTTCGTCCTCCAACTGTTCTACGAGTTCGAGCTGCCGGTTGTAGAGGGCATGGCGTTTGCTCAGTACCAAACGGAGCCTCGGGAAGCGGCGGTAGATATAGGGCGGATTCTTGATGTCGCGCCCGGTGTCGCGATAGCCGCGGTTGCGGGTGAGCACTGCCACGTTCAGGGCATAGCCTTTCGCCATGGCCCGCTCCACGGGGATGGAATCGACAATGCCGCCGTCGAGCATGGGTTTGTGGTCCACCCACACCACGGGACACACATAGGGCAGCGAAGAGGTGGCCTTGGCTATCTGAATGAGGCGCGACTCCGACGTGCGGTCGGTCAGGTATTCGGCCTTGCCCGTCAGGCAGTTGGTCACAACCATTTCGAACTCCATGGGATTGGCAAAACAGGCGGCATAGTCGAAGGGCAGCAACTCGTGGGGCAGCTTGTCATACAGGAACTCGCGGTCGAGGATGCTGTGTTGCGTCCACAGGTACTTCATGCCGATGTAGCGGTACTTTTGCAGCAGGTCGATATTCGACTTCTTGGCCCTGCCACGCTGCCGGCTCATGTAGGACAGCCCGTTGCACGCACCGGCCGACACGCTCGCACAGTAGGGGAACGTAATGCCGCGGTCCAAAAAGCAATCGAGCACACCCGAGGTGAACACACCCCGCATGCCTCCTCCTTCCAATACCAGTCCCACAGCCCCTTGGCGGTAGGCATCGGCGAAATGGCAGCTCTGTTCTATGACATTCATGTTTTGCATCATTCAGTTTAGTCAGTGACGGCCGATGTCATTTGAGGCACAGGAAAAAGCGGGCGTTTTTGCCTGCTGTTTCAGGTGATTGGGCAGCATGCTGCACACCCCCGAACCCCCTCTGCTGTATCACTGGCGACACCCAGCCGATAAAATCCATGGCAAAATTATACTTTTACCGAATTTAATGCGTACTTTTGCTGCAAAAGTTTATTCCAGACAAGCGGATTTGGGCAGTTACCCCGCCCTCCGGGCCCGTTGTCCTGCCGCTGCGTCTGCCCCAAAATCCCTTACATCATGCTATTCTCACAGCAAACCTACGTAGAGCGTCGGCGCAAGTTGCGCGAGCTGGTGGGCAAGGGCCTGATATTGCTGTTCGGCAACAATGACTGCCCCAACAACTACCCCGCCAATGTATACAAGTTCCGCCAGGACAGTTCTTTCCTCTACTTCTTCGGACAGAAACGCGACGGACTGGTGGGAGTAATCGATGCCGACACAGGCCGCGAAGTGCTCGTCGGCAATGAAATTGACATCGACGACATTGTGTGGTACGGCTCGGTACAGCCGGTCAGCGACATGGCCGAAGCCTGTGGGGCCGGCGAGTCGCAGCCCATGGCTGCCCTGGCCGAAATGGTGGAGCAGGCCCGCAAAGCCGGACGTCCCATCCACTTCCTGCCGCCTTACCGCCACGACACGCAAATCCAAATCATGGACTTGCTCGGCATCCATCCCTCGCAGCAACGCGAAGCGGCCTCGCTCAGCCTCATCCAGGCAGTTGTCAAACTGCGTTCGATCAAGACTGAGGAGGAAATCGCCGAACTCGAACGTGCCTCGGCCATCGGCTACCGCATGCACACTACGGCCATGCGGCTGGCCCGTCCCGGTGTGACCGAACAATACATTGGCGGCGTGCTCGACGGCATTGCCTCCAGCTACGGTGCCCAAGTGTCCTTCCCCAGCATTGTGTCTATGCACGGCGAGATTCTGCACGGCTACCCCTCGCCCCGTCCGCTCGAAGCGGGCCGCCTGCTGCTTGTCGATGCCGGCGCAGAGACCAACCACAACTACTGCTCTGACCATACGCGCACCACGCCTATCAGCGGCCACTTCACCTCACGCCAACGCGACATCTACAACATTGTAGTCGAGTGTCACGACCTGGCCCTCACCCACGCCCGTCCGGGTGTGCGCTGGTGGGATGTGCACATGGCTGTCTGCGCACTCATGACCGACCGGCTGAAAGAGCTGGGACTGATGCGCGGCGACACGGAGGAGGCCGTACATGCCGGTGCCCATGCCCTATTCCTGCCCCACGGACTGGGCCACATGATGGGCATGGACGTTCACGACATGGAGGGTCTGGGCCAGATCTATGTGGGCTATGACGATGAGACACGCCCGTCCGACCAGTTTGGCACGGCCTCACTGCGCTTTGCGCGCCGCCTCGAAGCCGGCCATGTAGTCACCGACGAACCGGGCATCTACTTCATTCCCGACCTCATCGACCTGTGGCGCAAGGAGGGCATCAACGCCGAGTTCCTCAACTTCGACCAGATTGAAGCCTACAAGGACTTTGGCGGCATACGTATCGAGGACGACGTACTCATTACGCCGGGCGGCTGCCGCTTCCTCGGTGAAGAGCGCATTCCTTACCATGTGGACGAGGTGGAGCAGTTCCTGGCCGAACATGCCGACAAGCCTGCCGAAATCTACTGACAAAAGCATCCATCCCGGCGGACACCGGGCCTCACACGTCCGGCCCGGCTGCCCGCTCATCCATTAAGAAATCCTTTTTACAAACAATCTCAACCAAAAAGACATGAAGAAAATGCTTCTCGTGGCACTCGCCGTTTGCTCGTTAGTGCCGGGAACCATGGCCGCCAAGAAGAAGGCAGCCGCACCCAAAGACACGGTTATCTTTACCGTAGTGAAGGAAAATCCTATCACTTCTATCAAAGACCAGAACCAGAGCGGCACCTGCTGGGCCTACTCCTCGCTGGGCTTCTTCGAGGCCGAGCTGCTGCGTATGAACAAGGGCACGCATGACCTCTGCGAATCCTTCCTTGTCTACAAAACCTACATGGACCGCGCCGACAAGGCTGTACGTACCCACGGTGACGTGAGCTTCTCGCAGGGCGGCTCGTTCTACGATGCCGTTTACTGCCTCAAGCACTACGGCATGGTGCCGCAGGATGCCATGCCTGCACCCGGCACGCTCTACGGTGACTCGCTCTTCAACTTCAACCAGCTCGATGCTGTCACTTCGGCCTATGTCGGCGCACTCGCCAAGGGCAAGCAGCAGAAGATTTCGCTCAGTTGGAAGAAGGACCTCTGCAACATCTACAAGAACTACTTCGGCGAACTGCCCACGGAGGTGAAGGCTGCCGACGGCAAGACCTACACGCCGCAGACTTACGTCACTGACTACCTCGGCATCAATCCCGATGACTACGTGTCACTCACTTCCTACACGCACCACCCCTTCTACTCGAAGTTCATCCTCGAAATCCAGGACAACTGGCGTTGGGCTGAAAGCTACAACCTGCCGCTCGACGAGTTCATGCGTGTCATGGACAGTGCCGTAAGGAATGGCTACACCTTTGCCTGGGGCTCTGACGTCACCGAGACCTACTTTGGCCGCCGCAACGGCAAGGACTATGCCTATGTGCCCAAGAACCTGAAGGTTCGCGACCTCACGGGCAGCGATGCAGCCAAGTGGGGAGGCACAATCGACACGGGTGCCAAGGTGGCTTCTGACGAAGAGCTGACCATCACGCAGGAGCTCCGCCAGCAGGCTTACGACAACTGGGAGACCACCGACGACCACGGCATGGTCATCTACGGTTTGGCCACCGACAACAAGGGCACCGAATACTTCATGGTGAAGAACTCTTGGGGTGACTACGGCAAGTATCACGGCATGTTCTATGCTTCGAAGGCATACGTGGCCTACAAGACGATGAACATCCTCATCCACAAGAGTGCCATCCCCGCCGACATCGCCAAGAAGCTCGGCCTCTAATCTCATTCCCCGAACAGGTATCTCCATACCGCCGCCTTGATGCAACACTTCAAGGCGGCGGTGTTTTTGTGGACGAAAACTTTATCATTCCCCTAAAGATAGGCGGCGGCTCGGCAAAGCAAAAAGAAAAACGCGTTTTTCTTTTGCTCTGCTCTCGCCTTGCACTATCTTTGCCACGCGGCAAGAGCCGAAAGGATGAATAGCAGGGACGACTGCCGGGAAAGACCTGGCCTCAGGACGGACTTGGAGAACAGGACGGACTGGGAACTGCTCTGCCGATGCATCCTCCCCCATTCGTAAAATCAGTACTTTATAAATAATGACAAAAGGTAAAGTTGATGCCCTGCTGGGCATTGTATTTGGTGACGAAGGCAAGGGTAAGGTGGTTGACTACTTTACCCCGCGCTATGACGTGGTGGCCCGCTTTGCCGGCGGACCGAATGCCGGACATACCATCATCTTTGACGGCAAGAAGTTCGTGCTGCGCTCCATTCCATCGGGTATTTTCGACGAAGGAAAAATCAACATCATCGGCAATGGCTGTGTGATTGCCCCCGACTTGTTCATGGCTGAAGCGCACGAGCTGGAAGCTGCGGGCTACGAGCTGACCGAACGACTGCACATCAGCCGACGCGCCCATCTCATCCTGCCGACCCACCGCGTGCTTGACCGCGCCTACGAGGCTGCCAAAGGAAAGAACAAAGTGGGCACTACGGGCAAGGGCATCGGTCCGACCTACAGCGACAAGGCTCAACGCGTGGGACTGCGTGTCGGCGATATTCTCAACAATTTTGAAGAGAAGTACCGTGCGCTCAAGGCCCGCCACGAACAAATCCTGCGTGACCTGCACTTCACGGACTATGACCTGACGGAGGAAGAGGAGAACTGGCTGAAGGGTATCGAATACATGCGCAAGTTCCACCTCACCGACACGGAGTTCGAAATCAACCGCGCTCTGGCTGAAGGCAAGAACGTGCTGGCTGAAGGGGCTCAGGGCTCGCTGCTCGACATCGACCACGGCACTTATCCCTACGTGTCATCATCGTCGACGACCAGCGGAGGCGTCTGCACCGGGCTGGGTGTCGCGCCGAACACAATCGGCCACATCTTCGGCATCTTCAAGGCTTACAGCACCCGCGTAGGTGGAGGACCGTTTCCCGTAGAGCTGTTCGATGAAACCGGCGACACCTTGCGACACATCGGCAATGAGTATGGAGCAGTGACCGGACGTAACCGCCGCTGCGGCTGGCTCGACCTCGTGGCCCTGAAATATGCCATCATGATTAACGGCGTGACCGACTTGGTGATGATGAAGGGCGACGTGCTCGACGGCTTCGACACCATCAAGGTGTGCACCGCTTACACCAAGGACGGCGTGACGACCACCGAAATGCCCTACGACACAGCCGGCTGGGAACCTGTCTACGAGGATGTGCCGGGCTGGCACACGCCGCTCACTGCGGTGCGCGAGGAAAAGGATTTCCCGAAGGCTTTTGCCGACTACATTGCCTACATCGAGCAGGCTACCGGCACGCCCATCCGCATTGTGTCGGTCGGTCCTGACCGCGAGGCCACCATCATCCGGGCTTAATGCCTCTCCCCCTGAAACACAACAAAGGCCATAAGACCTTGAAGCTTCCTTTCGGTAGGACTTCAAAGGCTTATGGCCTTCTTTGTTGTTTCAGGGGGAGCGGGGTTATAGCGGGCTATAGCTCGCTATAGACAACTATAGAATACTATAGATTCTATAGAGGGCTATAGATAACTGTAGATTGCTATAGCAGGGCTATCGCCCGGTCCGCTGCCAGCTACAGGTTGGCGAACTGCAGGGCATCGCCTTCGGCCTGCACCCGAATGGGCTTGTCCTTGTTCACCGTTCCGGCCAGCAGAGCCTTGCTCAGGTTGTTGAGCAGCAGGCGCTGGAGGGCGCGTTTCACAGGACGTGCTCCAAATTCAGGATCAAAGCCTGCTTGAGCCACCAAGCGGACTGCGCTGTCGTCCACCTGAAGCTCTACGCCCTGGTCGGCAAGCAGCCGGCTGATGCCGGCCACCTGCAAGCGCACGATTTCGGCTATCTGCGACTGGGTGAGCGGCTCGAACATGATGATGTCGTCAATGCGGTTGAGGAACTCAGGACGGATGGTCTGCTTCAGCATGTCGAGCACCGAAGTCTTCGTTTCGTCGACAATGCGCGCGCGCTCGCTTTCGCTCTTGCCCGCCAAATGTTCAAACCGCTGCTGGATGAGCAGCGAACCCATGTTCGAGGTCATGATGATGAGGGTGTTCTTGAAGTTCACCGTGCGGCCCTTGTTGTCGGTCAGCCGTCCGTCGTCGAGCACTTGGAGCAGGATGTTGAACACATCGGGGTGTGCCTTCTCGATTTCGTCGAACAGCACCACGCTGTAAGGCTTGCGGCGCACCGCTTCGGTGAGCTGTCCGCCCTCGTCATAACCTACATATCCCGGAGGGGCACCTACCAGGCGGCTCACGCTGAACTTTTCCTGATACTCGCTCATGTCGATGCGCGTCATCATGTTCTCATCGTTGAACAGGTAGTCGGCCAATGCCTTGGCCAGCTCGGTTTTGCCCACACCCGTCGTGCCCAAGAAGATGAATGAGCCAATGGGACGCTTGGGGTCCTGGAGGCCGGCACGCGAACGGCGCACAGCATCGGCCACAGCCTGTATGGCCTCATCCTGTCCCACCACGCGGCGATGCAGCTCGTCCTCCAAGTGCAAGAGCTTTTCGCGTTCGCTCTGCATCATGCGCGTCACGGGAATGCCCGTCCAACGTGCCACCACTTCGGCAATGTCGTCGGGTGTGACCTCTTCCTTCACCATGGCCTCGGCACCCTGCCGTTCCCTCAGCTGCTGCTGGCGCGCTTCGATGTCGGCCTGCAGCTGCTGCAGCCGGCCATAGCGTATCTCGGCCACCTTGGCATAGTCGCCCTCGCGCTCCGCCCTTTCGGCCTCGAACCTCAGCTGCTCCATCTGCTGCTTGTCCTGCTGGATGCCGGAGAGCACGTCCTTCTCGCCCTGCCACTTGGCGCGCAGGTTCTTCTCCTTCTCGTCGAGTTCGGCGATTTCGCGCTGCAAGGCTTCGAGCTTGGGCACATCGTTTTCGCGCTTGATAGCCTCGCGCTCAATTTCAAGCTGACGCAGGCGGCGCGAAATCTCATCGAGTTCTTCGGGCTGCGAGTCGCGCTCCATACGCAACTTGGCGGCGGCCTCATCCATCAGGTCAATGGCCTTGTCGGGCAAGAAACGCTCTGAGATGTAGCGGTGCGACAGCTGCACGGCGGCGATGAGGGCATCGTCCTGAATGCGCACGCGGTGGTGGTTCTCGTAGCGTTCCTTCAGTCCGCGCAGGATAGAGATGGCGTCCTCGGGCGAAGGCTCATCGACCGTCACGGTCTGGAAACGGCGCTCCAGGGCCTTGTCCTTCTCGAAGTACTTTTGGTATTCGTCGAGCGTCGTGGCACCGATGCTGCGCAGTTCGCCACGGGCCAAGGCAGGCTTCAGGATGTTGGCAGCATCCATCGCGCCCTCGCTCTTTCCGGCTCCCACGAGCGTGTGTATCTCATCGATAAACAAGATGATTTCGCCCTGTGCCTGTGTCACCTCGTTCACCACGCTCTTCAAGCGCTCCTCAAATTCGCCTTTATACTTGGCTCCGGCCACCAAGGCTCCCATGTCGAGCGAGTAGAGCTGCTTGTTCTTCAGGTTTTCGGGCACGTCGCCGCGCACAATGCGCTGGGCCAGTCCTTCGACTATGGCGGTCTTGCCCGTACCGGGTTCGCCAATCAATATAGGGTTATTCTTGGTGCGCCGCGAGAGGATTTGCAACACGCGGCGTATCTCCTCGTCGCGCCCGATTACGGGGTCAAGCTTACCCTCCCGGGCCTCTTCCACCAGGTTGCGTGCATACTTCTGCAAGGCCTGATACGTGTCTTCGCTTGACTGCGAAGTAGCCTTCTTGCCGCCGCGCAGTTCGGCGATGGCCTGCTTCAGGGCCTCTGCCGTCACGCCGGCATCCTTCAGCATCTGCGAGGCCGTACCCTTCACCAACAGCAGCGCTGTGAGCAGGGGTTCAAGTCCCACATAGGTGTCGCCGTCTTCGCGGGCCAGCTGCTGCGCCTTCTGCATCACCTGGTTGGCTTCGGTGTCGAGATAAGGCTGTGCGCCGCTCACCCGGGGCATCCGTTGGAGTTCGGCATCGACTGCTGCGTGCAAAGCGCGTTCGTTCACGCCCAGTTTGCCAAACAAGAACTGGGTGACATTGTCGCCCACCGACAGCACACCGGCCAGCACATGGACTGGAGTAATGGCCTGCTGTCCGTTCTGTGTAGCACGGTCAACGGCGGCCTGCACTGCCTGCTGGGCTTTAATGGTAAAAGCATCGAAGTTCATAGTTGTCGTTGTTTTTTCTTGGTTTATTCTTTCTGTTGAGTGAGAAGCCCGGGGCCCCTGATCTGCAAGCTGGCTGTAAACCTGCTCTACCAGTGCGGCCCGACGGGCTTCTTGATCTTGGGTTTGCCCTCTCAATTACAAGCTCGTTGCCAAAGCCTCAACGACAACAAAGATTAAAAATTCGTGTCAAAATGTCACGAAACACGTCTCTTCTCTCTACAATTCCTCGGGCGAACAAGCCACAAAGTCAGCTCCAGCCTCGCGCAGCTGCCCTGCCGTGTGGTTGCCCCAGGCTACTCCGACACACTGGCCCACGCGGGCGTTCCGGCCCATCTGTATGTCGAAAGTGGTGTCGCCTATCACCGTCACGTCGGCTGCTTCCACGCCCGCCAGGTGCTGCAACTGGAACACGGGGGCGGGGTCTGGCTTGTGGGCCTGCACGTCCTCGCAGGCCACGATGTAGTCGAAGTAGTGCCGGATGCCCAACTGCTCACACAAGGCTTCCACCGAGCGATGGCCACGGCTGGTGGCAATGGCGAGCTGGCGGCCCGCCTCATGCTGCCGCTGCAACACTTCGGCCATGCCCGGGAACAGTCCGACATGCACCGCACCCAGCTCTTCGAACAGCTGCTGATAGGTCTCGACTGCCTGCCGTACCTCTTCGCCTTCAGCCAGCCCTAACTGTAACATGCTGGCATAGAGGGGCAGTCCGATGGTCTGGCGTATGTCGGCCTCACAGGGTACCGCCCAGCCATGACGGGCAAAGGTGGCCTGCATGGTACGGACAATGCCGGCCGAGGTGTCGGCCAGCGTGCCGTCGAAGTCCCACACCACCAAGCTGCGCCGCAAGGTATACCCCACAGCGGCACTCTCTCCCACAAAGCCCGGTATGGGCGGATTGATCTTGGCTACCCTGACTTCTACCTGCCGCAAGGCGGGGAAGGCCCGAAGCAACGAACGGGCTATGCGTCCGGCCACGTGTTCGATCAGGGCCGAAGGGCAGTCCATCTCCTGTTTCACCTTTTCGTATACATCGGCATAGTTCACCGTGGCTTCCAGCCGGTCGTGACAGAGTGCGCCGTGAGCCTGCCGGTCGTTTACCGACAAGGAGAGGTCTACCCTGAAGTCGCCGCCTACGGTGCGCTCTTGGGGCAACACGCCGTGGCGGGCGTGAAAGCGAAGTGCGTTGAGTTGGATGTACATGGGTTCAGTTGGGAATTGTGGGGAATAGGTTTCTCTATGTGGCTGGCTAACAAGGGGGCAAGGCACGCCCCGAAGGTTGGCAAGCGTTCAAGGCACGCCCCGAAGGGGCAAAGAGCGCATAGCCCAGGGCAACGCCCTGGGTGGTATGAGGCGACAATGCTCGCCCTGCAAGGGCAAAAGCGTATGTTCGCAACGCTTGTCATCAGACGCTTTTGCCCTTGCAGGGCGCATTTGCGGCGGTCAACCTACCCAGGGCGATGCCCTGGGCTAAGCGCTTGTTGGGCTTTCAGCCCGTGCCTTGAACGCTTGTCAACTAACGGCAGCGACCTGCGAAAGTTGAAAACCCAATTTATATGACACTCCATCATTGATTACATTTCACGGCCCTATCCGCAGCGGCTGGCACCGCAGTGCTTGCAAATCAGGCAGCCCTCCTGATAGACGAGGGTTTCGTGCCCGCAGTTGGGACACTTCTGCCCGGTGGCTTCGGTGCCGTCGGTCACATACTTCTTCAGCGCGCGGCTCACACCCACCTTCCACGTGTTGATGTTCTCGCTTTCGAGTTGCAGCGAGTTCACGAGTTTGATGACGTTGGCAATGGGCATACGGTAGCGCAGCACGCCCGAAATGAGCTTGGCGTAGTTCCAGTATTCCTTGTTGAACTTTTCGGAGAGTCCCTCGACCGTCATCTTGTAGCCGCGCTTGTTCTCAAACTGGAAGTCATAGCGCTTCGTGCCGTCGGGGCAGAGGGTCTTCACTATACGTCCCTTGGTGACTGTCTTGGGAAGCACGATGCCCTCTTCGTCGTCCTGAAGGCCGGTGAAGATTTCGTAGGGCTGTCCGTCGAGCAGTCCCACAAAGGCCACCCACTTCTCCTTGTTGTTCTGGAAGCGCACCACATCGCACTCCAGCACTTCGGGCCGGCGCTCGGTGACTACCGGCGGCTGGCATTGGGGCAGGGCCTCGGCTGCGGCTTCTTCTTCGCGCTTCTGCTTCTTGTCGGTCTTCTGCGTGCTGACCAGCACACCCGAGCGCGAGCCGTCGCGATAGATGGTGCAACCCTTGCAGCCGCTGCGCCAAGCCTCGACATAGAGGCGGTCCACCAGTTCCTCGTCGACCGAGTTGGGCAGGTTCACCGTCACACTGATGCTGTGGTCCACCCACTTCTGGATGCTGCCCTGCATCTTCACCTTCATCAGCCAGTCCACGTCGTTGGCCGTAGCCTTGTGGTAGGGCGAACGGGCCACGAGCTGGTCAATCTCCTCCTGCGAGTAGTTGCGCGTGGTGTCGAGCCCTTGGGCCTGCATCCAGACCAGGAACTTGTGGTGGTAAACGATGTACTCCTCGAAGGCATCGCCCGTTTCGTCCACATAGTCCACGCGCACTTCGGGGTCATTGGGGTTCACCTTGCGGCGGCGCTTGTAGACGGGCATGAACACGGGTTCTATGCCGCTGGTGGTCTGTGTCATCAGGCTGGTAGTGCCCGTGGGAGCGATGGTCAGGCAGGCTATGTTGCGCCGTCCGTACTTCACCATGTCGGCATAGAGGGCGGGGGCGGCCTCACGCAGGCGCAGGATAAAGGGGTTGTTGGCCTCGCGCTGGGCATCGAACACCTCGAAGGCTCCGCGCTCCTTGGCCATCACGACGCTCGAACCGTAGGCAGCCAGAGCCAGCGTGCGCTGCACCTCGACGGCCATGTCGGTAGCCTCTTGCGTGCCATAGCGCAGCCCGAGCGCAGCTATCATGTCGCCTTCGGCGGTGATTCCCACGCCAGTGCGGCGGCCTTGGGCGGTCTTGTGCTTGATCTTTTCCCACAGGCGCAGCTCGGTGTACTTCACTTCCTCGCCTTGCGGGTCTGCCTTGATTTTGTCGATGATGCGGTCAATCTTTTCCTGCTCCAGGTCGATGATGTCGTCCATGAAGCGCTGCGCCAGTGCCACGTGTTCCTTGAACTGCTCGAAGTCGAAGCGGGCCTCGGGCGTGAAGGGGTTGCGCACGTAGGAATAGAGGTTGATGGCCAGCAGGCGGCAACTGTCGTAGGGGCAAAGGGGAATCTCGCCGCAGGGATTGGTCGACACGGTCGTGAAGCCCAGGTCGGCATAACAGTCGGGGATGCTTTCGCGGCGTATGGTGTCCCAGAAGAGCACGCCGGGCTCGGCACTCTTCCAGGCATTGTGTACGATTTTCTTCCAGAGGGCCTTGGCGTCAAGCTCTTTCTGCACCAAGGGATGCCCGCCCTCCACAGGGAACTGCTGCATGTAGGGCCGTCCTTCGATAGCGGCACGCATGAACTCGTCGTCGATTTTCACGCTCACGTTGGCTCCCGTGATTTTGCCCTCCTGCATTTTGGCGTCGATGAAGTCCTCGGCCTCGGGGTGGCGTATGCTGATAGAGAGCATGAGCGCACCGCGGCGGCCGTCCTGGGCCACCTCGCGGGTCGAGTTGCTGTAGCGTTCCATGAAGGGGACTATGCCCGTCGAGGTCAGGGCCGAGTTCTTCACGGGCGAACCTTTGGGACGGATGCCCGAGAGGTCGTGGCCCACGCCTCCGCGCCGCTTCATCAGCTGCACTTGTTCCTCGTCGAGCTTCATGATGGCGCCGTAGGAGTCGCTGTCGCCGTCAATGCCTATCACGAAGCAGTTGGACAGCGAAGCGATCTGGTTGTCGTTGCCGATGCCCGTCATGGGTGAGCCTGCGGGCACGATGTAGCGGAAGTGGTCGAGCATTTCGAAAATGCGCTCCTCGGGCACGGGATTAGGATATTTGCGTTCCACACGCGCCAGTTCGCCGGCAATGCGGCGGTGCATGTCGGCAGGCGAGCACTCGAAGATGTGGCCGAACGAGTCCTTCATGGCATACTTGTTCACCCAGACGCGGGCGGCCAGCTCATCGCCATCGAAATATTCGAGCGAGGCTTTGAACGCCTCGTCGTAAGCGTAAGTCTTTTGTTCCACTGTTTTATTTTCCATGTAGTTCTTTGTTTTCTGACAGACTGGGGTTAGCGAAGGGCCGCATCATCGATGAGCCGGAGGCTCTGCACGGCCGTACCGTCGAGGGTGCGCAAGGCGAGCACGCCGCCGGCGAAGGTGGCAAAGGTGGGCGGGTTACCGCCTTTCGGGAAGGTGGGCGACCCTGTGTTGAGCAGCGCCGGGCCTTGCACCCCCGGCTCTGGTGCCTGCAACTTCATGAGGTGGGTATGACCCTGCACCAGTACGTCGCAGGCAGGCCCGGGGGGCAGTTTGCCTTCGCCGTACACATGGCCGTGCGTCAGGAAGAAACGCAGGCCACTGTCGGCCAGCAGCACGTAGGGCGACTGGATGGGAAAGTTGAGCAGCATCTGGTCTACCTCCGAATCACAGTTGCCGCGCACGGCCACGATGTGTTCGGCACGGGCGTTGAGCCTTTCGGCCACAGCCAAAGGGTCCAGCCCGTGGCACAGGCCATTGCGGGGTCCGTAGTTAAGCAGGTCACCCAGCAGCACCAGCAGTTCATAATGGTGTGCGTCGTAGTAGCTGAGCACCGCATCGAGTGCGGGCAGCGAGCCGTGTATGTCCGACAGGAAGAGTGTTTTCATGTGTAACCTATATAATAAGGTGTATGGCTTGGGCTTTCCGGGCTTCTTGCCGTGCCGGCTGTACCCGGTGTGCCAAACGCGGGGCGAAGTTAGCAAAAAACAGACAGCCCGTTGCGTGTCGCGACAGTTTTTTAGAGCGGTCGAAACTTTCGGGACAGTGGGTCCGGCAGGGCGGGCCGTTAAAAGAAACGCTCGAAAGCATCCTGTTTTCGGGCTATGTGAGGCTTTAAGGGCATAGGTTGCCGGAGCTTGTCATGATCAGATTATTCCTCCTCATTTTTCCAGCACGAAGGGGAAACAAATCGGCATGGCAAGCAACTGCCACGGCATGGCAGAAAACCGACACGTCATTCAGGAAAAACAACTCGGCACTTAGTTTTTCCTATTCGGCACTTAGGAAAAACAACTCGGCACTTAGGTTTTCCAATTCGGCACTTAACAAGAAAGAGGGGAATGAGCGCACGGACACCCCGAACGCCTGTAGCCCAAGCGAAAGCGGCTGTAATTCCGAAATTTTTATCTGCCCTTTGTAAAAGCTCGCGGATTTTGTATACATTTGCCCCAAATATAGTGCAAGCTGGGCTGTAGGGCCTTACTTGCCTGATTCTTTGCGCCGAACGACAGCCTTTGTCGGCTGAGGCCTCGGGCCGGGCGCACCCTTTCTCATGCTAATAAACCACAATCTATCTATGAAGAAGCAATTTATGGGGGCGAGCCTGTTGCTGGCAGCCCTGAGCGGCGGCCAGGCGGCTGCCCAAATCAATCTGGTCAATCCCGTTCCGCAGCAGGTGGAACGCTCCTCCTCACCACTCATCGATGCTCCCCAGGCATGGACCGTGAAGGCCGATGCCGCACGCTCAGGCAGCTTCGCCGTCAAGGCACTGGAAGCCTGCGGCGTGAAGCAGGCCGAGAAGGCGGCCTTCACGTTGACACTGGGCGTGAAGGGCGACAAGTGTGTCAAGAAATACGGCAAGCACGTGCCGGCCAAGGCTCAGGGCTACTGGCTGCAAACCACCCCGCAAGGCGCGGTCATTGTGGGTGCCGATGAGGCGGGCCTCTTCTATGGCGTGCAGACGCTGATGGCCTCCATGGCCGAAGGCAAGCTCGAAGTGTGCACCGTGAGCGACTGGCCCGATGTGGCCTTCCGAGGCACGGTCGAGGGCTTCTATGGCACGCCCTGGAGCCACAAGGCACGCCTGAGCCAGATTGAGTTCTACGGACGCAACAAGATGAACGTCTACATCTACGGGCCGAAGGACGATCCCTACCACCGCGACCACTGGCGCGAAGCTTATCCCGAAGAGGAGGCCCGACGCATTCAGGAACTCAACGAGCACGCCAAGCTCTGGGGCGTGAACTTCTACTGGGCCATTCATCCGGGCATCGACATCAAATGGACACCCGAGGACCGCGACGCGCTCATGGCCAAGCTCGAAAAGATGTATGACCTGGGCATCCGCTCCTTCGCCGTGTTCTTCGATGACATCTGGGGCGAAGGCACGAAGGCCGACAAGCAGGCCGAACTGCTGAACTACGTCGACGACCACTTCATTGCCACCCACAAGGATGTGTCGCCCCTCATCATGTGTCCCACGGAATACAACCGGGCCTGGGCTAACGACGAAAAGGGCTACCTGCGCACACTGGGCACGAAGATGAACAAGGACGTACAGATTATGTGGACTGGCAACACCGTGGTCCACTGCATCGACAAGGAGAGCATGGAGTGGATCAACCAGCGCATCGACCGCAAGGCGTACATCTGGTGGAACTTCCCCGTGAGCGACTTTGTACGTGACCACATCCTGCTCGGCCCGGCCTATGGCAACGGGCTGGACATCGCCGACGACATGTCGGGATTCGTGTCGAACCCCATGGAACATGCCGAAGCGTCGAAAATATCGCTCTATGGCATTGCCGACTACTGCTGGAACATGCGTGCCTATGACGAGAAGCGCGACTGGGAGAAGGGTCTGCAGGCCGTATTGCCCGCCAACAAGGACGCGCTCCGCACCTTCGCGCTCTACAACAAGGACCTCGGCCCGAACGGCCACGGATTCCGCCGCGAAGAGGGCGATGAGCTGAAACCGCTGACGGAGAAGGCACTGGAAGGCGACGTAAAGGCCGTGGCACAGCTGATGCAGAAGTGCTGGGAGCTGAGAATCAGTGCCGACGTGCTGCTGGGCGACAAGTCGAATCCCGAACTGATCCGCGAACTGCGCCCCTGGCTGTTGCAGGCGAAGAACGTGGCCGAATATGCCAACGCGGTCTGCCTCATGAACCTCATACACCGCACAGAATATGCCGACGGAGCCATCACCTTCGAGGGACTCTACAAGCAGGCGCGCTCGCTTCAGGAACAGATGTACGAACTGGAGAACTCCGACGTGCGCCACGCCCTGCAACCGGGCATCAAGGTGGCCACCAAGGTGCTGCTGCCCACGGCCAACCAGCTCTTCACGAAGGCTGTCGACAAGTACAACGCGGAGAAGGGCACCTCGCTGCTGAACGTGGCCGAGTACAATCCTTTCAAGCTCACCTCCGACGTGAGCCAGCTGGCCCTGCTGCCCGTGACGGTGCGCGGCAACGATGTGAACGTGAGCCCGGCACTCGAAGTCATCAACTGGCAGAACGGCGGCAGCCTCCTCATCGAGTGTGACCGCGACATTACGTTCGCCGGCATGGACTTCAACCTCGGCGTGCCCGATGTGGCCAAGCACTTCAAGCTCGAACTCTACTCGGGCGGACAGTGGAAGACCGTGAGCCTGCTCCACTACAGTGCCGAAGACCCCGTCATTCACACTGGCAACGAGCTGGGCGGCATGTCGGCCTCGAAGCTCCGACTGACTAACGTGAGCGGTGGCGAGCAGAAGGTTTACTTCAAACACTTCAAGTTTGTCAAACAATAACCTGCCGTCGAGAAACTGAAAGTGGAAGTGCCCGGGCGTACCGGCCAGACTGAAACGGCTGTGCGTTGTCGGTTCTTACCGCCAAACGACAGGCCGGCAAGCCCGGCCCCTTCCACTTTCGACTCTCACCCCCAACCTCTCAACTCAAGACACATCTACTAACCTTTACACACATGAAAAAGTTCTTATTCCTGTCGTGTTGGCTGTGGGCCGCCTGCATCCAGTGCCTGTGTGGCGCGGACTTCGACCCCGACACCAAATACAAAATCAGCTGCCTGATATATCCCGGCAGCGTGCTGGTGCCCGGCACGAACCATGGCTTCAATCCCGAACTCTACTGCGGGCCGCTCAACGAACTGCCCGACGATGCCTGGTGGTATGTGAAGGCCGACGACAACGGCTACACCATCCAGAACGCCTCGACCAAGCAGTACATCACCTTCACCACCGACCGCTTCGAAGGCGCAGTGAAGGGACTGAAACTGACCGATAAAGTCAACGGCGATGACTGCCGCTGGAACATCGTGGCCGAGGGCGACTACTACACGCTGCGCAGCGTGAGCAACCCCGACCAGTGGTTCAACCTGCGCACCGACGGCACCTATCTGCTGGGCACCTATCAAGGCAGCGGTGCGCAGAACGAACTGTTCAGCTTCGAAGCCGACGGAAGCTCGTCGGAAGTCACCAACGACCCGCCCAGCATGAGCGGCACGCAGGGCAAGACCAACCAGGGCGAATACTGGGAAAACACGGGGCTGGCGCGGCCTGTGGTCTTCACCACCGATGAGTCCGACCCCGTGTACTACTCCATTATCAACATGCGCCGGTCGCAATACGTGTGCGCCCCCTCCGGCGTACTGGAGCAGACGGCCCAGTCAGCCAAGCGCGGACACTTCTACTTCATGATGCGCAGCGGCGGCGTGGTCATCTACACCGAATCGGGACAGATGGTTTCGACCGACTGCTCCAAGGACAGTCCCACGGAACTTTATGTGGCCGTCGTGGACAGCCAGGACGAAGGCAACAGGTGGAACTTGGGCCGGTATGACCACTGGTTCTACCCCGGCTACACGATCGGCAAGGTGGACGACCTGCAGGCCGAAGGCAACACGCAGTACGAAAAGAACTACTGGAACGACTACGACGGCACGATGATTGGCTACTGGGACGTTGACCCGGGCTCGACCTTCGTCTTCGCCTCGTCCGACACGCGCCACCTGCAACACCTCGCCAAGCAGGGCATCGTCTTTGAAGGCACAGGCATTGAGGAACCGCAGGCTGGCGACTTCCAGATAGCTATCGACTCGCTCCGTCTGAACGACAAGCAGTTGGTCTACGACGCATGGGCTGACCAATACATGATGCAGCTGCCCACGGCCCTGCGCAGCGGCGGCGACTGGACCACCACCCTGACCATGAAGCCCAAGGCGGGCTATGAAGGCTGGAAGGTGACGTTGGAAGGAGCACGCACCGGCGCTTCGGCCGACGAAATCGTGCTGTCCGACCCGAACTGCAACGACAACTACACGCTGGTGCTGAGCGATACCGAAGGCAGCGAGCGCGACCGCGCCACACTGCGCTTCACCTATCTGCCGTTGGTAGAAGTGACGGTCGAATCATGCAACGGCGTGTACTACACCACCGGCTCTATCCGCGTGACCGACGCCGACCTGGCCGGCTACGACTCCACCTTCATCGCCGCCTACCGTTACCGTGGTGCGACGGCCCAGGGCATGGACAAGAAGGCCTATGCCATCAAGCTGCGCGACGAGAACGGCAACTCGGTTGACCGCGAGTTCTTCGGCCTGCGCGAGGACAACAACTGGATTCTCGACGCCATGGCCATCGACCCCGCCTGTATGCGCAACCGCGTATCGACCGACATCTGGAACGACTTCTCGACCCCACCCTACTACAAGGACCGCGAGAAGAAGGCCCGCACGGGCACAAGGGGACGCTTTGTCGAAGTCTTCCTCAACGGCCAATACCACGGCATCTACTGCATGACCGAAAAGATGGACCGCAAGCAGCTCAAGCTCAAGAAGTACGTGACCGCAGAGAACTCTACCACGGGTCAGGAGGAAATCCACGGCCTGCTTTACAAGTCGTCGCAGTGGAGCTATGAGGTGCTCATGGGACACGAAATAGACATGAAGTACTTCCCGGGCTATGCGCCCAGCGGCTACAGCAATGCGCTGGGCACAGAGGTGTGGGCACAGTACGAGTTCAAGTACCCCGACTTCGAGGAAGAAGCCGTCGAATGGGGCCCGCTGTGGAACGCCGTGAACTTCGTGGCCACCAGCACAGCGAGCGAGTTCCGCAACGGCGTGGCCGAACGCTTCGACTACGACATGCTGAAGGACTACTACCTCTTCATCGAACTGCTCCTGGCCTCCGACAACCACGGCAAGAACATGTTCTGGTACACCTACGACCAGCAAGGCCCCGAGGGCGAGAAGCTGGGCTTGGCTCCGTGGGACCTCGACGGCGTGCTGGGTGCCCGCTGGGACGGCAAGACCGACCTGACCTACGCCCAACAGGACTTCGAGGACTTCCTGTGGACCAACGAGCACGGACAGCTCACCCTCTACTACAACCTCGAACGCTACTGTAGCAGCACCTGGCCCCAGGAGCTGAAAGAACGCTACTGCGCCCTGCGTGCCAGCAACTGGCAGGAAGAACCCCTGAAGCAACGCGTGGCCGACTATGCCGCCCTCTTTGCCGAGAGCGGAGCCGACCAGCGCGAACAAGACCGCTGGTATCAGTATCACAGCGACATCCCCTCGGCTGCCAACTACATCGAGACGTGGCTGCACGACCGCATCGCCTGGCTCGACAACAAGTACGGCTTCGACCCCCTCACCGTCAACGTGAACGAGGCCAAAGCCGAAGCCTACCTCTCGGTAAGCGGCGGCAAGGGCGTGATGGCCATTACGGCAGGAAAGGCCCAGCGCATGGATGTCTACACCTCGGCCGGCGTGCTGGTGCGCAGCCTGCAACTGCAACCCGGACAGAACCGCATCGGCGGCCTGCAGCCCGGCATCTACGTAGTGGGCGGCCATAAGGTGGCGGTGCAATAAGCCACCTTACTGAAGAGTTGACAGGAATGAGTTTATAGTTGAAAATTGAAAATGTTTATAAGGGTACAATGAAGCGCAGCAATCACCCGCTCAGTGAGCATACTTATAAGCTTTCAACTATAAACTCTTCCACTTTCAACTCATTCCTTTCAACTCGTTCCTACATATACCCCTCTAACCCAACCCTACCATAGCATGAAACGTTTGATGAATCTTGGACTACTGATGCTGCTGTCGCTCTCCACGGCCTGGGCACAGCTCAGCACCAACAAGACCTATTATATAAGGAGTGCGAAAACAGGCCACGTGGTGTCGTGCGCCGGCCAAGGTGCCCGCAATGTGCAGGTGGTGACCGAAGCACAGGACGACCAGGCCCGGGGACAGAAGTGGCAGCTGCGCCAGACGGCCTTTGGCGACGGCACCTACATCGTAGTGAGTGCCGACTACCCCTCCTTTGCCATCGACGTGGCCCCCGAACGTCCCGGCGGAGAGTTCTATCCCGTGTTGTGGGATGCCAGCACTGGCAGTGCCAATGAGAGCTTTGTGCTTCAGGCCGTGCCAGCCACCGAACAGACCTACCGGCTGCTCTGGCGCAGCGACCAGAACAGGGCTATGCACGTGACCGACACGGGCGAGCTCTTCATGACCGCCGAGGGCGAAGACGAAGCCAGCTACTTCGTGTTTGAAGAATGCAAGCTGGCCGGCGGACTCGACCCCGACAAGACCTACTACATCCGCAGCGTGCTCACAGGCAAGGTGTTCAGCAACGGCGAGAAGGGCGTGAACGACGCACCCATCTTCACCGAGGACGCAGACGAGGCTTCCACCGGACAGAAGTGGAAGGTGCAGCCCACGGCCTTCGGCGACGGCTCGCTCATCATCGTCAGTGCCGGCTATCCCAACGTGGCCATCGACGTGGCTCCCGACAAGAAGGACAAGCCCTACTACCTGGTGCACTGGACGGCCAGCACGAGCAGCGCCAACGAGAGTTTTCTGGTGCAGCCCATTGACGGACGCGACGGTGTCGTCAAGCTCTGCTGGCGGAGCGATGCCGCCAAGGCCGTCCATGTAGTGGAAAACGACGAACTGAAACTTACGGCCGACGGTGACGAAGAAGCCGCCTATTTCACCTTCGAAGAGACAACCGAACAGGCCAAGCCCCGCAGCAGCTACTGGCAGGACGAAACCGTCTTCGGCGAAAACAAGCTGCCGGCCCACGCCGTGTTCATGCCCTACCCTTCGACCCAAGCCCTGCGCGCCGATGCCGCCCGCTACGAAAAGCCCTGGCTCGACCCCGTAGGAGCCAACTGGATGTCGCTCAACGGCGTTTGGAAGCTGAACTGGGTGGACTCGCCCGACCAGGCTCCCGGCGAGGCGTTCTATGCCGACGAGGCCGACGTGACTGCCTGGGACACCATCAGCGTGCCCTCCTGCTTGGAGATGAAAGGCTACGGCAAGCCCTACTACATCAATGTGAACTACGCCTTTGCCGATGCGCCGCCCGCCATCAACATGCGCAGCGGACTCTACAACTCGGTGGCCTCCTACCGCCGCGACTTCACCCTTCCTGAAGGCTGGGAGACGGACAAGCGCGTGGTGCTCCACTTCGACGGCCTCTACAGCGGAGCCTATGTGTGGGTGAACGGCCAGTACATCGGCTACACCGAAGGCTCCAACACCGACAGCGAATTTGACCTCACCGATGTGGTGCGCCCGGGTCTGAACAACGTGGCCGTACAGGTGTACCGCTTCACCGACGGCTCCTACCTCGAAGGTCAGGACATGTGGCACATGAGCGGCATTCACCGCGATGTCTACCTCTATGCCACTCCCAAGGTCTACGTGCGCGACCACCTCATCTTCTCCCTGCTCGACGACACCTACACTTCGGCTGGCATGGTTGTGCAGCTCGAACTCCACAACCCGCAGCAGCAGGCCGTCGACAAGCAGGTGCGCGTCAGGCTGCTCGACCCCGAAGGCACCGAAGTGACCACCTTCGAGGCTCCCTGCCACTTCGAGGAAGGACAGGAAGTGCTCACCACCAACCTCAACCTCGGCATGCTGGACAACCTGAAGACCTGGACCGCCGAAACGCCTAACCTCTACACGGTTGAAGTGGCACAGCTCGATGCCGAAGGCAACGAGGAGATGGCCTTTGCCACCAAACACGGCTTCCGCACCGTCAGCATCGAGAACGGCAAGGTGATGCTCAACGGCCAGCGCGTGTTCTTCAAGGGGGCCAACACGCAAGACACGCACCCCGTGCACGGACGCGCCATCGACACCGCCACCATGCTGCGCGACGTGCAGCTCATGAAGCAGGCCAACATGAACACCGTGCGCGGCAGCCACTATCCGCGCCAGCCCAAGATGTACAGCATGTTCGACTACTACGGACTCTACTGCATGGACGAGGCCGACGTGGAGTGTCACTTCGACTGGGAAAACGGCAATGCCATTTCGCGCAGCGAATCGTGGCGCGCAGCCTTCCTCGACCGCACCGAGCGCATGGTGCTCCGCGACCGCAACTTCCCCTCCGTGCTCTTCTGGAGTCTGGGCAACGAGAGCGGCACGGGCAGCAACCTTCAGGCCACCTACAACCGCTGCAAGGAGCTCGACCCCAACCGCATCGTCCACTACGAGGGTGCCACCCGCGGCGGAGCCTCCTACACCGACCTCTGGAGCGTGATGTACCCCAACCTGAGCCGGGTGAAGAGCGACGCCAACTACAACCGCAAGGGACAGCCCTACTTCATGTGTGAATATGCCCACGCCATGGGCAACGCCGTGGGAAACCTCAAGGAGTACTGGGACGAGATCGAGAACTCGACCTACGGCATGGGCGGCTGCGTGTGGGACCTCGTGGACCAGTCTGTCTATGACGCGGCCGACATCCAGGCCGGCACGCTGACCCAGAAGGGCCTGCCCAAATACATGAGCGGCTACGACTATCCCGGCCCGCACCAGGGCAACTTTGTCAACAACGGCCTGGTGCCTGCCCACCGTGCCTGGACGGCCAAGCTGGCCCAGGTGAAGCAGATTTACCAGTTCGTCAGCTTCGAGTCGCTGAACACCTCGTCGCAGCGCGTCAACGTGCGCAACAAGTACAACTTCACCTCGCTGGGCGGCTATGAGCTGCGCTACAGCGTGCTGGCCGACGGCGAGGAAGTGGAGAGCGGCAGCATGGACATGCCCGACGTGCGTCCCGGCGCACTGACCTCGTTCAAGGTGCCCTACACCACCGTGCCCGAAGCGGGCAAGGAATACCTGCTCAACCTCTCCGTCTGCCTGAAGCAGCCCACCCCCTGGGCCGAAGCCGGCTACCCCATCGCCCAGCAGCAGCTGACCATACAGCAGGCCGACCGCCAGCTGCCCGAAGTGAAGTGGGCAGCCGACGTGCAGCCGCTGACAGCGGTCGAGAACCAGTACGGCAACTACTTGGTGAGCAACGACAAGACTTCCTTCCTGTTCGACGCCGCGACAGGCAAGCTCCGCCAGTGGACCTTCGGCGATGTCACCCTGATAGGCAGCCTGACCAACGCGCCCGACTACGACAACTACCGCTGGGTAGAGAACGATGCTGCGGGAGGCGACGACTACGACACCTCGAACGGCATCACCTCGCGCAGCTTCACCACGCTGCCCACAGTCGACGGCAACGGTGTGGCCCACGTGGGCGTGAGCAACAGCGGCTCGCTCTGTAACGTACAGTACGACTACACCCTCTATCCCGACGGAACGGTTGACCTCCAGTGCACCTACAAGCCGCAAGCTAACGGCCTGCGCCGCTTGGGCACGCGCTTCGTGCTGCCCGCCACCTTCGAGCAGCTGAGCTACTATGCCCGCGGCCCGTGGGACTGCTACGTGGACCGAAGCGATGCAGCCTTCCTGGGACGTTACCAGACGACCGTGACCGATATGTTTGAACTCACACCGCGCCCGCAAACCTGCGGCAACCGCATGGACCTGCGCGAGTTCACACTGGCCGACAGCACAAGCGGCCTGCAACTCCATGTGCAGGCACAGGGACAGGCTGCCTTCCAGCTGCTTCACTACGACGACAGCCGCATGTCGGCTGCCAAGCACTGCTGGGACATCAGCCCGGGCAACGTGTACCTCCACCTCGACTACATGCAGAAAGGCCTGGGTAACGGCAGCTGCGGCCAGGGCACCGGCACACTCGACCAGTACCTCTGCCCCGACAAGGGTACCTACACCCACACCTTCCGCATCCGTCCTGAATCGCTCACCGCTACCGGCGTGCAGCAGGCTACCCACCCAAGCCCCGCCTTGCGCCTCACCGTACAGGACGGTCAGGTAGTATGCCGCGGCCCCATCGAAGCCGGCACGGTGATGCAGGTGTTCGACCTCGGAGGCTCGGTAGTAGCCCGTGCCGAGGCAGCCAGCGACACCAACCTGCTGGCAGCCCCCATGGGCGCTGCCCCACACGGCACCTATCTCGTCAAGGTAGGCCGCCTTGTGTGGAAGGTGATATTTAAGTATTAGTGATTAAGCACGGGG
>JBJEAF010000230.1:0-28990 GCA_051868755.1 Alloprevotella sp. | reverse complement strand
CCTTGAACGCTTGTATCAAATCTGGTTGCCCTGGGCTGAATGAGGCGATTAAGTCCGGTCAGCGAGAATGTGCAGCATCTGCCACAGAAAGTCAGGTTCCTGTGGCGGCACCCTGCGCGCCTTGCAGGCCGCTGCGAGCCGCTGAGCCAGCCGCTGTCGTGCCGCCACCACTTCGGCGTTCAGCCGCGTCTGGCGGTCTATCAGTTCTTCCAGCCCAATCTCCCCTTGGCGGTCAGCCTGTTGTACGCGGGCCAGCTCCGCCTGAATGTCGTGCAGCTGCCGCTCCGTATCGTCTACCTCCTCGCGCAGTTCGTCGGCCACCCGCCGGTAGGCCGTCAGATGCTGCTTCACCGTCATCCCCTTTTCAAACAGCCGTTCCAGCACCACCTTGGCCGTCAGGCGGTTCTGCTCGTCGGTTTCGGTCAACTCGCGGCGCAGCATCAGGTGCTCGGCCAGTCCGGGGTAGGGCGCGGTCATAGCGACACGCACCCCGCCGTTCATCACCTCGCAGTATCCCTGCAGCAGGCAATCGTCGTAGGAGGTTTCAATAAGAAGCTTTTGCATAGTCAGACAGTGTGCCGGCTCCCGCCCAGTTTCAGGGCGTGGCCATGGTTCGTAGGTCGCAAAAGTAGTGATTATTTGCCGTTTGCGCGCCGTGCCGCCTGCGCTTTTCACCTTTCCGTCCGCGTGTGTTCCATTCGGCCTGCCGTGCATGGCCCACTGCGTGGCCTCTACCCCCTCGGGGCAGCCTTTTTACAAGCAGAAATCCCCCTTTCCCCCGGCTTTTTTTCTTTTTTCCGTTTTTTAGCGCGCGACAATGGGGTTCCGCTTGCAAAAATGCCTATCTTAGCCTCGCAAACAGCCGAAAGGGTGCGGGCTGCCTATAGTGCCGGCCCTTGCGTCGCAGTTGCACATCCAATCATTACCCCCTTTACACTTATCACATGGAAGCTACAAACAAGAACTATTGCATCATCCTGGCCGGAGGCATAGGCCGACGGCTTTGGCCTGTCAGCACGAAGGATATGCCCAAGCAGTTTCTCGACTTTTTCGGGACGGGCAGGAGCCTTTTGCAGCAAACGTTCGAACGCTTTGTTCGCTTTATCCCGCGCGACCATATATTCGTTTCGACCTACCAGAACTACGTGCCGTTGGTGCGTGAGCAGCTGCCCGACCTGCCCGACCAGAACATCCTGCCCGAACCTGTACAGCTGAACACCGCCCCGGCGGCTATCTGGGGCACCTGGCACACTGTGCTGGCTGACCCCGAAGCCTGCGTCGTGGTGTCGCCCGCTGACCAACTCATTCAGGACACCCAGGCTTTTGAGCGACAGATACTGAACGGCCTGGCCTATGTCGATGCCCACGCCGAGTTTCTGGCCATGGGCGTAAAGCCCACGATGCCCAACACCGCCTATGGCTACATACAGATGGGTGAGGAGCAGCCCGAACCCGACTGCTTCCGCGTCCTCTCCTTCAGCGAGAAGCCCGAACTGACCTACGCCCGGATGTTCCTGGAGAGCGGCGAGTTTCTGTGGAACACCGGCATCTTCCTGTGGAAAGGCCGTACCATGGGCACCCAGCTGTCTCGAGACGGCCGCCGGCAGGACCTGCCCGTCGAAGCAGTGGCCCGCCAGATGGTGACCATAGCCGAAGAGGTGGACTACGTGCGCGCCAGCTTCAACGAAAACGTGCCGCGCCAGCTCGACCTCTTTATCCTCGAACACTGCCCGAACGTATCGGTCCAGGTGTGCAACTTCGGCTGGGCCGACGTGGGTTGCTGGAAAGAGCTTCGCGAGGTGTCGCGCCAGGATGCCGACGGCAATGTGGTGAGCGGCGGCTCCGGCGTGCTGCTCTCCGGCAGCCAGAACTGCATGGTGCGCCTGCCCGAAGGCATGAAGGCCGTGGTGGCCGGGCTTGACAACTACTTGGTGGCCATGCAGGACAACGTGCTGATGATATGCCCCAACGAGAATCCCGATGCTGTGCGCCGCTTGATCAACGAGGCACAGATGAACCTATAGCATACCTCCCGGGCCGCTGCGGACTCCCCGTGGCGGCCCCGACACAGACCAAACAGACTCCTGACTATGAAACAGAAAGTGACAGTGGTGAAGGTCGGCGGCAAAATCGTCGAATCGCCCGACACCCTCGAAACATTGCTCCACCGCTTCTCGGCCCTCGAAGGGCTGAAGGTGCTGGTGCACGGAGGCGGCCGCACGGCCACCGAAGTGGCCGCCAAGCTGGGCGTTGAGACCCACATGGTCGACGGCCGGCGCATCACCGATGCCGACATGCTGCGCGTGGTGACTATGGTCTATGGCGGACTGGTCAACAAGCAGGTGGTGGCCCGCCTGCAAGCCTGCGGCGTGAATGCCCTGGGGCTGACCGGAGCCGATATGAACCTGATTCGCTCCCACCGCCGTCCCGAATGCAACGGGGTGGACTTCGGCTTTGTGGGCGATGTGGACCGCGTCGACGGCGAACGTCTGGCCCAGCTGCTCCACAGCGGCGTGACCCCCGTGGTGGCCCCCTTGACGCACGACGGCGAAGGCCACCTGCTCAACACCAATGCCGACACCATGGCCGGCGAGGTGGCCAAGGCCCTGGCCCGACAGTTTGAGGTGACGCTGGTCTACTGCTTCGAACATGCCGGTGTGCTGGCCGACCCTGACAACGAGGCCAGCGTCATCCCCCGCATCACCCGCAGCGACTTCGACGCGCTCAAGGCACAGGGAGTCGTGACAGGAGGCATGTTGCCCAAGATAGAGAATTGCCTTTCGGCTGTCGGGGCAGGCGTGCGCCGCGTGGTCATCACCCGCGCCGATGCCCTGCAGGAAGGCTGTGGAACTACCATCGAATAAACCAGACTGCATGAACACCTACGAAATCATGGCTCCCGTCGGCTCGCGCGAGGCTCTGGCCGCCGCGCTCAGGGCCGGTGCCGATTCGGTATACTTCGGCATCGAGGCCCTCAACATGCGGGCGCACAGTGCCAGCCGCTTCACCATCGACGACCTGCACGACATCGCCGCGCAGTGTGCCGCACAGGGTGTCAAGTCCTACCTCACGGTCAACACCATCATCTACGACGAGGACATCGAGCTGATGCACCGCATCTGCGACGCGGCCCACGCCGCGGGCATCTCGGCCGTCATAGCCTGCGATGTGGCCGTCATGGCCTACTGCCGCAGCATCGGCCAGGAAGTCCACCTCTCCACCCAGCTCAACATATCCAACTGCGAGGCCCTGCGCTTCTATGCCGCCTTTGCCGACGTGGCCGTGCTGGCCCGCGAGCTGAAGTTGGAACAGGTGGCCGCCATTCATGACTTCATTGAGCGCGAACACATCTGTGGCCCGTCGGGCAGCCCCGTGCGCATCGAAATGTTCTGCCACGGTGCGTTGTGCATGGCCGTGAGCGGCAAGTGCTACCTCTCGCTCGACAACCTCGGGCACTCGGCCAACCGCGGCGAGTGTATGCAGGTGTGCCGACGCAGCTACACCGTGCGCGACCGCGAGACGGGGGTGGAGTTGGATGTAGACAACAAGTACATCATGAGCCCGAAGGACCTGAAAACCATCGGATTCATCGACAAAATGATGGAAGCCGGCGTGCGCGTGTTCAAGATTGAGGGCCGCGCCCGCAGTGCCGAATACGTCTACACCGTGGTACGCTGCTACAAGGAGGCCGTCGAGTCTGTGCAACAGGGCACCTTCACAGCCGACAGGGTCGAGGAGTGGAACCGTCGCTTGGCCGCCGTGTTCAACCGTGGCTTCTGGGACGGCTACTACCTGGGCCGGCGACTGGGCGAGTGGAGCCAGGTGTACGGGTCGAGTGCCACCGAGAAGAAGCAGTACGTGGGCAAGGGCCTGAAATACTTCTCGCGGCTCGGTGTGGGCGAGTTCTACATCGAGGCAGGCAGTTTCAGCGTGGGCGACAAGCTGCTCATTATCGGCCCGACCACCGGAGCCCTCTATGTCGAAGCCACCGACATCCACGGTGACAGCGGGCCGGTCAGTGAGGCCGTCAAGGGAATGCGCGTCTCCATTCCCGTGCCCGAAAAGGTGAGGCCCTCCGACAAACTCTACAAAATAGTCCCCAACCGAGCATAGTCTCTTCTCTCCATGATACTCCTCTTTGACTTCGGCGGCGTGCTGGTCGACCTCGACAAGGCCCGTTGCATCGACAGTTTCGCCCGTCTGGGCTTCGACATCCGCCCCTACTTGGGCACCTACAGGCAGGAAGGTCCTTTCGCGCTGCTCGAACGCGGCGAAATCGACGTTCCGCAATTCTGCAACGAGCTGCGCCGGCTCGGTTGCCGCCCCGGCACGACCGACAACGACATCGTGCGCGCCTGGGAAGACTACCTGACCGAAGTGCCCGCCGAGCGGCTCGACATGTTGCTCCGGATCAGGAGGCACTATCCCGTGAGCTGCCTGAGCAACACCAACAGCATCCACTGGGGCCAGGCCGAGCGCGACTTCTTCAACTATCGCGGCAAGCAGGTCGGCGACTTCTTCGACCACGTGTTCCTGTCCTACGAGTGCCACCTCGAAAAACCCGCTCCCGAGCTTTATGCCCATGTCGTCAGCGAGCTGGGCGTGCCCGCAGCCGACGTGCTCTTCTTCGATGACAGCGAAGTGAATTGCGAAGCTGCCCGTGCCTGCGGCCTGCAAGCCCTGCTGGCACCCGCTGGCAGCCAATGGTTCAAATATTTCGATGAAAATGGCAAATTACACCTTCCATAACTTCCGCGCGGCTGCCGATGCGCCGCAGGGATATTGCGCCACGGTGGGCTTCTTCGACGGCGTGCACCGCGGCCACCGTTATCTCATCGACCAGCTGAAGGCTGAGGCGGCGCAGCGTGGCCTCTTGCCGCTGGTTGTCACCTTCGAGGAACATCCGCGTCTGGCCCTGTCCCACACCCGCTACTGGCCCGAACTCCTCACCACCAACACGCAGAAGCTCCACCTGCTCGAACAGGCCGGCGTGGCCGCTGTCGCCATGCTGCGCTTCGACCAGTCGATGTCCATGCTCACCTCGCGTGAGTTTATGCAGCAGGTGCTTCGCGAAAAGCTCGGCGTGCGCTGCCTGTTGGTAGGCTACGACCACCACTTCGGTTCTGACCTCTCGGCGGGCTACAAAGACTATGTGCGCTACGGGCGCGAACTCGGCATCGAGGTGCTCCGCGAGCGGCCCTTCGAGGCAGCCGACCTGCGCATCAGCTCGTCGGCCACCCGCCGCTTCCTGACAGGCGGCAATGTCGAGATGGCCCGCGCCTGTCTGGGTCGTCCCTACCAGCTCGAAGGCAAGGTGGTCGAAGGACACCACGCCGGCACGCTGATGGGCTACCCCACCGCTAACCTGCGGCCCGAGTGTGAAGAACAATTGGTGCCCGGTCGTGGTGTCTATGCCGCACGGGCAGAAATAGGCGGCTTCACCTACATGGCCATGGTCAATATAGGTTGGCGGCCTACCCTCGACAACGGCGGCGACCAGACCATCGAGGCCCACCTGCTCGACTACACGGGCGGCGACCTCTACGGGCAGCAGCTCAAGCTGCACTTCTACCGCCGTGTGCGCGACGAACGCCGTTTCTCGGGCATTGAGGCCCTCCAGGCCCAGCTCGCGCTCGATGCCGACTGCGTGCGCAAACTCTTCAGCGAGCCATGAAAGCCCTGCTGTTGTTCCTGCTTTTTGCGGCCGTTCAGGTTGTCGGCTCCTTGGTTGCCCTGTTGGTCAGCCACGCCGGCCGTCTGGCCCAAGGCGGTTCGCTCGACGGTCTCACCCCCGACCCCGTTGTGCTCGGCACCGTCCTGTGTGTCGCCGAAGCCCTGCTGTGTGCCGCCCTGTGGGGGTGGTACCGCCACGACAGCCCGTGGCAGCGTGTGTTCAAGCCGCTGCATCGCCCCTGGGCCGCCCTGTTGCTGGCCGTAGGCAGCGTGTGTGGGGTCAGCCTCCTCTTGTCGTGGCTGCTCGACCCGCTGGGCCTCTCGGACGGCGGCACCACCTCCCTCTTCACGGCCCAGCTCCGCAGCCCCGGCGGCCTGTTGCTGCTCTGCGTGGTCGGTCCGCTGTGTGAAGAACTGGTGTTCAGGGCCGGCATCTTGCGCAGCTTGGTGGTCAATCACCGCCTGCCCGACTGGTGTGCCGCCACGGTCACCTCACTCTCGTTTGCACTTGTCCACGGCAACCTGGCGCAGGGCCTGCCCGCCTTCATGTTGGGTCTGATGCTCAGCTACCTGTATCTGCGCACGGGCAACCTGCGCCTGTGCCTGCCCGCCCACGTGGCCAACAACGTGCTGGGCGTGCTCCTGCTGGCCCTTTAACCCGAAAATCCCTGGCATGAAAATAGGAAATCTCGATTTGGGACCCCGTCCCGTACTGCTCGCTCCCATGGAGGACGTGACCGACATCGGCTTCAGGCTGCTGTGCCGCCGCTTGGGAGCCTCGATGGTCTATTCCGAGTTTGTGGCCGCCGACGCCTTGGTGCGCATGGTCAACAAAAGCTTGGAGAAGCTCACCGTCTGCGAGGCCGAGCGGCCCGTGGCCATACAGATTTACGGAAAAGACCCTGTGGCCATGCGTGATGCCGCCCAGATTGTAGTGGAGCGCGCCCACCCCGACGTGCTCGACATCAACTTTGGCTGCCCTGTGAAGCGTGTGGCAGGCAAGGGAGCCGGGGCCGGCCTGTTGCAGAATGTGCCCCTCATGTTGCAGATTGCCCGCGCCGTGGCCGAGGCGGTCGATGTGCCGGTCACGGCCAAGACCCGTCTGGGCTGGGATGAGGGACACAAAATCATCGTGCCGCTGGCCGAACAGCTGCAAGACTGCGGCCTGCAGGCCCTTACCATCCACGGACGCACCCGTTCGCAGATGTACACCGGTGAGGCCGACTGGAGCCTTATCGGAGCGGTGAAGCGCAACCCGCGTATGCACATCCCCGTCATTGGCAACGGCGACATCACCACGGCCCAGGGCGCAGTCGATGCCTTCGACCGTTACGGAGTCGATGCGGTGATGATCGGGCGCGCCACCTTTGGCCGTCCGTGGATATTCAAGGAAGCACACGATGCCCTGCACGGCGACGACCATGCCGTCGATACCGTCGTGCCCAGCCGTTTCGCCCCCATGAGTGCCGACTGGAAGCTTGACGTACTGAAGGAGCAGGTGCGGCAGAGCGTGGAGCGCATCGGCGAGTACCGGGGCATTCTGCACATTCGCCGCCATCTGGCCGCGTCGCCCCTGTTCAAGGGCATAGCCAACTTCCGCCCCACCCGCATCGCCATGTTGCGCGCCGAAACCGTCGATGAGCTGTTCGACATCATGGAGCGCGTGCGTCCCCTGTTGGTTTCAGAGGGAGTGCCGTGTTGTTCTGACGTGTAGGAGGTCTGGCATTGTGCCGCCCAAGGTCGGTTCCGTGGTGCAACCGGCCCTTTCTGTTTGGTTCAAAGTCACACTTATTTATCAACACATTACATCATGAAACACTATTTCGTCGAATCGGCCATCGTGGCCGTAGGCTTAGCCCTGTTGGGCTTGTTTGTGTATCTGGGTGTCGCGTCGTTTGCCGCCCGCGACCGCGTGGTGTCGGTTCGGGGTCTGGCCGAGCGCGAAGTGCAGGCCGACCACGTGATTTGGCCCATTGTCTATAAGACCACAGGCAGCGACTTGCAGCAAATCTATGCCTCACTGAACCGTACGAGTGCCGAAATCCGGCATTTTCTGGAGCGTGAGGGACTGCCCGCCCAGGACATCAGCGACGGCGTGCCCCAAATCATCGACCTGTGGGCCGACCGCTACGCCTCGTCCGAGGCCGTGGCCCGCGACCGCTACAACGTGACACTCACACTCACCGTCTCGTCGGCCAAGGTAGACTTGGTGCGTAGTCTCATCTCGCGCATGGGCGAACTGCTCAAGCAGGGCATCGCCATCTCCGCCAGCGACTACGGCTCGCAGGTCGAGTTTGAATTTACCAGTCTCAACAAGATCAAGCCGCAGATGATTGAGGAGGCCACCAAGAACGCCCGTGAGGCCGCCGAGAAGTTCGCCGCCGATTCGGGAAGCAAACTCGGTGAGATCAAGAGTGCCGAGCAGGGCTACTTCAGCATCGAAAACCGCGACCAGTACACGCCCCACATCAAGAAGGTGAGGGTCGTCACCTCGGTCAACTTCTATCTGTAACCCGCTCCGTCCGTCTCAGGCCGATTTCAAGGTTGCCGGCGGTGTAGAAGAAGATTTCAAAACGCAAGAAAGCACCGAAACGGCAAAAAAGCGTTACTTTTGCCGCGCATAAGGGCGGCTGCGTCTCACCGCTTGCAGCCGCAGCCGCCCCTGACAACTTCCAACAGACAAATCCAAACATCCAGAAGAATGAAATTAGCTCTGATAGGCTACGGCAAAATGGGGCATATGATCGAAGAGATTGCCCTGCAGCGTGGCCATGAAATCGTGTCGATTATCGATGTCGACAACAGGCAGGACTTCGACTCCGATGCCTTCCGCAGTGCCGAGGTTGCCATTGAATTTACTACCCCTGCCACAGCCTACGACAACTACCTGTGCGCCTGGAAGCAGGGCGTGAAGGTTGTGAGCGGCAGTACGGGCTGGCTCAGCGAGCACGAGGCCGACGTGCGCCGGGCCTGCACGCAACAGGGCCACACCCTCTTCTGGGCATCCAACTTCTCGCTTGGCGTAGCCATATTCTCGGCCGTCAACAAATACCTGGCGCGCATCATGAATGCCTATCCCGCCTACGATGTCAGCGAAGTCGAAACCCACCACGTCCACAAGCTTGACGCGCCCAGCGGAACGGCCATCACCCTGGCCGAACAGATCTGTGAATGCCTCGACCGCAAGCGTGGATGGGTGAAGGGACTGGTGCGCCACCCCGACGGCACGCTCGAAGGCCAGGCCCAGACACCCGCCGACTTGCTGCGCATCGACGCCGTCCGCGAAGGGGAGGTGCCGGGCATACACGCCATCACCTACGACTCCGAAGCCGATAAGATACAAATCGTTCACTCCGCACACAACCGCAAGGGGTTTGCCCTCGGCGCCGTGCTCGCTGCCGAGTTTACCGCCACCCACAGCGGACTCCTCACCACCGACGACCTGTTTCACTTTTGATAGCCGCCCGTCCTGTGACGGCCCATCCAACACTCCGTTTTCATGCCTTCCAAAAAGAACAAAAACGCCAAGGCCCTGTCCTTCCTCAAATTTGGCATCGTCACGTCGCTCTATCTCCTCTTCCTCTATTGGGTAGAATCCTGGTGGGGGCTGCTTGTCGTGCCTTTCATCTACGACCTCTACGTCTCCCACCGCATCAAGTGGGGCTGGTGGCGCGAACCTGAAGTGGGGCCTGTTACCCGCTTCATCATGGGCTGGGTCGATGCCATTGTCTTCGCGCTGGTCGCCATCTACTTCCTCAACCAGTTCTTCTTCCAGAACTTTGTCATCCCCTCCTCCTCGCTCGAAAAGACCCTGCTCACGGGCGACTACCTCTTGGTGTCTAAACTCTCCTACGGGCCGCGCATCCCCCAGACACCGCTCTACATGCCCCTGACCCAGCATACTCTGCCCGTCATCGGCTGTAAGAGCTATCTGGACCACCCCCACTGGGACTACCGTCGCGTGCGGGGACTTGGCGAGGTGCAGCAGGGTGATATCGTTGTGTTCAATTATCCTGCGGGCGACACCGTGGCACTCAACCAGCAGAACCAGGACTACTACCGCATGTGCTACCAGATGGGCGACCAGCTCCTCTCGCAAGCCGATGCCTTCGCCCCCGCTGCCGAACAGCCCGAACCGTTTTCGAAGTCCATCAGCGACAGCCTGACCTACGAGCAGCAGCAGGCCCTCTACCGCCGCATCTATGCCGCCGGAGCCGCCTACCTGCGCAGCCAGCCCGAACAGTTCGGCGAGGTGGTGGCCCGACCTGTCGACCGACGCGAAAACTACGTGAAACGCTGCGTCGGACTGCCCGGCCAGACGTTGCAAATCAAGCACAACATCGTCTACCTCGACGGCAAGCCCTGTCCCGAACCCGAGCAGGTGCAGTACGGCTACGAGGTGACCTTCGTCGCGGACCTGCCGCTTGACGCAAAGCGCGAGCTGGGCATCACCGACGAAGACCTCTACACCGTGCGCAACGGACAGACCGTCTGGATGCCCCTCACCCGGCAGGTGAAGGACGAACTCCTGCGACACCCCGAGTGGGTCAGCTCCGTGAAGCCCGCCGAACCCGCAGCCGACTGGCTCTACCCGCAAAACATGGCCAAAGACTGGACTACAGCCGACTATGGGCCGCTGTGGATTCCCAAGAAGGGCGCGAAACTCCAGCTCACGCTCCAAAACCTTCCCATTTACGAGCGGCCCATCCGCGTGTATGAAGGCAACGACCTGCAAGTGCGCGACGGCAAGATCTATATCAACGGACAGCAGGCCGATTCCTATACCTTCCGCCTCAATTACTATTGGATGATGGGCGACAACCGCGACAACTCCGCCGACTCGCGCTTCTGGGGTTTTGTGCCCGAAGACCACGTGGTGGGCAAGCCGCTGTTCGTGTGGATTTCGCTCGACCCGGACTACTCCCTCTTCAGCGGAGGCATACGCTGGAACCGCTTCTTCAAGCGCGTGTGGGACATCCAGTGAGCCGCCGTCATTCCAACTTCCCGACAACTCTCCCTTCTGTGCAGGCACTATGAGAAAGCTCCGCAAACTGACAGGCCCCGTGCTGCTGGCAGCCCTTCTGCTGCTGGCCGTGCGCGGTCTGCTCGTCGGCCACCTGCAACTAAGCCAGGCTCTCCAAGTGCCGGGCTTCCCCGAGGGCGAACACGTGCTGGTCGGCCTGACAAACTACGGCCTGCGCCTCCCCGGTGAAGCCTATTGGGGCTACCACCGGCTGGGCCACGGCCAGCCGCGCCTGCTCGAAGGCGTCGTGTTCACCCTCCCCATTGACCGGAAGCCGAACCAGAAGCCCCTGTGGCGCTACGAGGCGGGACTGTGCAGCGCGCTGCCCGGTGACACCGTGTGGATCGACCCCGAGCGCCGCCTCATTCTGCCTGCGCGTACCTCGCCCGATGCACAGCCCGTCATCGTGCCGCGCAGCGGCCAGCCCATCGACCTCACGCCCCACAATGCGCGGCTCATGGCCTACCTGCTCACCCGTTACGAGCACGTCCAGGCCGAACCCACCGACAGCGGGCGGCTGCTCGTGGAAGGCCGCGAGGCCACCCGTGTGCGCTTGCGCAACGACTACTACTGGATTGAGACCCGTCCCGACTCCTTCCTGCTCGTGCCCCACCGGGCCTTGGTAGGAAAGATACTCTATGCCTTTTCCTTCTGACCTTTAGTTGCCGCCATGCAGGCAACTAATTCTTTTGTCCCCTACGTCCATGCACCTCCTCCTGCCCTCCGTCTACCTCGGCCCCGTGTCCTGCTACGCCTTCCTGTATGCCGCCGAAACAGCCGTCGAAGACCGGGGCGAGCATTACGTCAAGCAAACCTACCGCAACCGTTGCTACATAGCCACCCCCCAGGGTCCGCAAGCCTTGGCCCTGCCCGTCGAGCGAGCCTTGGGTTCACATACCCCCATGCGCGATTTGCGGCTGTCAGACCACGGCCACTGGCCCCGCCAGCACTGGAACGCTTTGGTGTCGGCCTATGAGAACAGCCCCTACTTCGAATACTACGCCGACGACTTCCGTCCGCTTTACGAGAAGCCCGCTCCCTATCTCGTAGACTTCAACGAAACCCTGCGCGAGACCGTGTGCAGCCTGCTCGGGCTGCCCTGTGTCGTGACACCGAGCCATGACTACGTGACGGAGCCAAGCCCCGGTACGCTCGACTTGCGGGGGGTGCTCACGCCCAAGCGTGCAGGCGTGACGGAGCCAACCTTCCGTGCCGTACCCTACTATCAGGTATTCCGTGAGCGTACAGGCTTTCTGTCCGACCTCAGCATCGTAGACCTGCTCTTCAACCAGGGTCCGGAAAGTCGCCTGATATTGCGCAAGAGTTTAGTGTGCCAGTAGCCCCATCCCGTTTGTAGTACACGTTCCCTTCCGAATCCATGCGCCAATCTGAAGCGCAAAAGCAGGGCGTAGCCACTCAGTGGTTACGCCCTGTTTGTTGGGTTTGACGGGAGGAAGCTTGCTCCTTATATATATGTCTCCTCAGCATCGTCGGTCTCCGTGTGCCGCCTTGCGGCGGGAGTCAGTTCGAATGCCTCGGGCTGGTAATGCTCCCCAAAGCTCAGGTCGATGCCGGCAGCTAACAGTTGGCGGGCCAGGGCCGCATGGCCTCTGAAGCCGTGCACCGTCCAGTTGGTCGAAGGGCGCAACTGCTTCTTCAGTCGCAGCAGTTGGTCGAAGGCTTTCACCACGTGTAGCGTCACGGGCAGCCCCAGCTGTTCCGCCAGCTCAATTTGGGCGCAGAAGACTTCGGTCTGACGTTCGCGGTCCGCCCCTCGCAGCCAGTCAAGCCCGCATTCTCCCACGCGCACTACCTGCGGGTGTTGCAACAGCCGGGGCAGGGCGTGGAGCATCCGCTCCGTGCGTTCGGCATCGTCCGTCCACCAAGGATGAATGCCAGCCGAATAGTAGGCGCCAGGCACGGGGCGGAACTGTTCGGGGTGTTCCGTCCACGCGGCAGGCAGGTTGACAATGCCTTCGCCTGGGGGCAGGGAAAGACGGTGGGTGTGGAAGTCGAAGGGGGGCATAGGGGAGAAAAGGAGTGAGAGAGAGGGGCCGCGCGCGGCGGCCTCCTCTTATTTTATTATACGCTTGGTGCATCGGCCGTTCCGCTCGAAGAGGTACAGGCCGGCGGGCAGGGCAGGCACGCAGGCTTCGCTTTCGGCCTCCAACAGCTTCACGCCTTGCAGATTGTACACGCAGATTCGGCCCGGGGCGGTCGTGGTGACAGCGTCGATGCTTTCGGGCTCGGACTGTTCGAAGCGTACGTTGTCGATAGCGATGTGTCCGTCCATGTTGCCGCTGTAGTACCATCGGAACTGTATGGTCTCGCCCTGCGCTGCCTGCGTCACATCGTGCTTCATGTGGACAGCGCGGCACAGTTCGCCGGGTTCGAGGTCGGTGTCGTAGTAGGGTTGGAGCTGTTCGAGAGTCGCCCAGTTCTGGCCGTGGTCGGTGGAATACTCCACGAAGGCTTCGCAGTCGCCGTAGATAGAAAGGAAGTCGAGGTCGTAGCTCAGCAGCAGCTGCGTGCCTTCGGCGTGGCGGGCATCGAGCGGCGGGGTCACGAGGTTGGCCATGATGCCGGACCAGCCCGCGCTGATGCCGTCGATAGAGGCATAGCCGCCGCTGAAGCCTTCGCCTGCGAGCTTCATTTCATACCAGTCATCGAAGCGCCAGACATAGCAGTCCTCGGTGTACTCGAAGAGGTTCTCCACCTGCCAGTTGGCGGGCTTGAAGGGCGCGTCGAAAGTTTCGGTGAAGGGGAGCGCGCTGACCGGCATCTCGCCGTTTTGGATGCTGACGGCTGAGGCCATCGACTCCACGCCGTCGTCGTAGACAGCCAGCACGGTGTAGTCGAAGCAGCCCTGCGGCACCTGTGTGTCGGTGAAGCTGCATTCGGCCAGATCCTGCGCTACGCATTCCGTGCTGCGGAACACGCGGTACGACTTCACGCTGTGTGGGCTGTCGGCCGGGGCCTGCCAGGTGAGGACTGCCTGTCCGTCGCTGAGCGTGCCGCTCAGGTCTCGCACGGGCATACGGGTGCCGATGGCGATGACGTTGCCCACGGCCTCCGATTCGCCCCAGGGCGTGTCGTAGATGGCTGAGACAGCGTAGTCGTACACGCCTTTGGTCAGGCCCGTATGTTCAAAGTTCGTTTCGGTGATCCCGTAGGCCGCCCACAGGCCGTTGCAGTAGACGATGTAGCCTTCGGGCTTTTGCCGTCCTGCGGGTTCGTCCCAGCTGAGCGAGGCCACATAGCCCAGCTCGCTGTCTTCGCGGCAGGTGAGCTGTACGCCCTGAGGCGGGTCGAAGGTGGGCGCATAAATCTCAACGGGAATCGATGCGCCCTCGCTCTCCTGTCCCGTCAGGTTGTCCATGTAGGTCACGCGGTAGGTGTAGGTGCCTTCTCCTTTGTCGGAACTGTCGACAAAGCGGCGGGTGTTGAGCTGCGGGGCTATCAGCTCGTTGTCGAGGTATACTTTATAGTAGCCGTAGCTTACGGCCGATGCAGCCTTGGCCGCTGCGGCGGGCTGGCTCACGCGCACGTCGTCGATGGCCCACAGGAAGTACAGGTGGTCGGAGGGCTGGGCCGAACCACTTATGGCCTGGAAGGCTATGCGCATGTTGTCGGAGGGTTCGCCCAGCGGCAGCGACACCAACTGCCAGCCTCCTTCGGGAGCGCAGGAGGTGCGGGCATCCCAAATCACCTCCCAGGTCTCACCGCCGTCGCGGCTCAGCTTCACATAGTAGTGGTCGTCGTAACCCTCATAGCCGTCGTATTCCAGCACCATGGGGTCGATGTAGCTGTAGAACTCCAGTAGGGAGGCGTGGCTGTAGACAGGCGAAACGAGCCATTCGTCTTGGTTGGCCGATGAGCCGTCGGTGTGCTGCCCCATGTCCATGTAGACCATCGCGCTGCGACGGCCTTGGTGCACGTAGTCCGTGTAGTTGTCAAACTGCGTGAAGTCGGCCGTAGGGTAGCTGAACCACGAGCAGCGGTAGTCGCTGGTGTTGGTCGGGCGCACGGTCCAGTCGCCGCCGGGGAACTCCTCGGCTTCAAATCCTTGGTTGTCCTGGTCTTGCAGGCCTTCGGGCAAGTCCCAAGTCAGTTCCACTCGACAACCGTTCACGTTGGCAGTCAGGTTTGTCTGTGCCGGCGCAGTGCCACACAGCATGGTCAGGGCGCAGCCTGCGGCCCATCGCATGGTTGGTTGTATCCATCTTTTCATAGGCAAAATAAATGTGAAAGAACTCGGCGGCAAAGGTAGCAAATGCGCTTTTCTGCGCGCCTGTTCCCTTTTTTAGCCGTTACTTTTTCGCGAAAAGGAAATTATTTTGCCGTCTGGCCGTTCAGTGCCCGCTCTTTTTCCTCCCTCGACAGCTTCTGGAACATCGAAGGCTTGATGCCCGTGAGCTTGGTGAACACGCTGATGAAATTGGACTGCGACTTGTAGCCCACACTCTCCGAGATAGCCTTGATGGTCAGCATGCCGTAGGTTTCTTCGTCCATCATGCGGCGCATGGCCTCTTTGATGCGGTATTCGTTGAGCAGGGAGCGGAAGTTCTTGGCGAACACGTTGTTGATGACTACCGAGGTGTAGCGGCTGTTGGTGCCGGCCTTTTCGGCCAGTCGCTCGATGCTGAAGTCACTGTCGCAGAAGTCTTCGGTCTGTTCCATAGTGTGCATGATGCAGGCCAGGATGTTCTTGCGCAGTTCGGGCGACAGCGACTCCGCGCTCAGGTGGGCGGAAGCACCGGTGGCGGGCGGGGCGGGCGTTTCGGGCACCAGCTCTTCGAGATCCCTGATTCGTTGGCGGTAAGCCTTTTCGTTGCCCAGCATGTCCTTGTTGCGTTCATACAGGCGGTTGTACGATTCCTTCAGCCTGCGCTTCTGCAGGGCCAGGACCACCAGCATGGCCACCACGGCCAGGGAGCCTACGACCAGCGTCAGCAGCCAGCGGCGCTGCATGGTGATCAGCATCTCCTTGCGCTCTTTTTCGAGCGTCAGCGCGTGGATGGTGTGGACGTTGCGGTCGGTTTCGTAGAGGAACTGGGCATTCTTCAGGTGGTTGAACTCATTCCTGTTGTAGACAGAGTCAGCCAGGTCGAGGTACTCCGCCTTGTAGCGCAAGGCCCGTTGCAGGTCGCGTTGCTCATAGAGCGCATAGAGTTTCTTCAGCGTGCCTGCCAGCAGGTTGGCCTGGCCGCTGTCTCTCGCCAACTGCTCGCAAGCGTGCAGGTAGTGGAGGGTGGAGTCGGTGGCCCGGAGCCGTTGGAAGGATTCGGCCATGCTGGCATACGACGAGCCGATGCATTCCACGCCCAGTCCCTCCTGCCGGGCAAAGCGGGCGGAGCGCCGGAACCATTCGACGGCTTCGCGGTCGTTGTGCTCATAGGAGAGAATCATGCCCTTGTCCATGAGCAGGTTATAGGTATAGCGCGACCGGCTTTCGGGGTGCTGTTCCAGTTCGCGGTAATACGCCTTGATAGCGCTGAGCGGTTCTTTACACGGATAGGCACATATCAGGTTGTTCAGGATGCGGTTGACAAAGCTCTGGTCGCCCAGCTTGCGCGCTCCCGCCAAGGCTTTGCGGTAGAGCAGGTTGCTGCGTTCGAAGTCGTCGAAGGAGCTGTACACGTTGCCCATCATGTTGTAGACTTGCGGAAAAAGGTCGTTGAAACCGTAGTCTTCGCACATTTTCAGGCAGTCGAGATAGTACTCCATGGCCTTGGCATAGGAGCAGCGGGCATAGCAGAGGTCGCCGATGTGGCACAGGGCCTTGGCACAGGTGTGCAGGCTGGCCGAATCCTGGCTTTGGGCCGTGCGGCGGGCCAGCATGTTGAAGGCCGTGAGGGCCAGTGCTTCGTCGCTACCCTCCAGTGCACGTTCGCCCTGGGCCAGCAATGCCCGGTTGTCCAAGCGGGACAGCCGGGCATACTGCGTCTGGACCTGCTGCGGAAGAACGTCGGTGGTTACGCCGTTTTCGGCGCACAGGCGCGGGGCGGCCATGCCGGTGAGCAGGGCAAACAAGACGGCCGGTAGGGCGTTATGTAAACGGTGGGGGCGGTGTGTCATTCGGGAGTGCGGGGCTTTTGCAGTGGGTGGATTTTGGCTGCGAAGCTACGCAATTTTTGGCGCACCGCTCAGTCATGTCGGCGAAAAAGTGGAAGCGTTGAGGCCCTCGCGGCCCGCTGGCAGACAGGGAGGCTGTCCGCGAGCGGGGGCCGTCGGAGGCTTCAACGCTTCGAAAGTCAGGGTGTGTCACATGCCGTAGCAGCTACCCGTCGGGCTGAGACAGGCATCAGCGCAAGGCCACGCGGACCACCCGGCCGTTGCACTGCACCAAATAGACACCGGGCTGGGGCAGGGTGAGGGAGACTGCTCCCTGGGCCGGCTGTGCCTGGGCTGCCAGACGGCCGTCGGCGGCATAGACCGTCACTGCTTCGTTGCCGTCGGTCGCGATGCGCAGCGTGCGTCCGCTCACAGCCACCTGCAGCGGCATGTCGGCACTCACGGCGTGACGGATGGCGGCGGCTGTGGTCACGTCCATGGGTTTGGTGTAGAGCGTCAGGTTGGGGAACTGGTCGTTGAGCAGGGCGCAAACCACATTCTCTATGGGGCTGAGGAACTGCGTCACACCGTTTTCGACCGTATACTCCTCGTCGATGTATAGTTCCTCGCCCGTCAGTTCGCCCGTGTCCTCATCATACCAAGGATAGCCCACGAACCAACGGTACGCAGTGGCGTTGCTGCCCACCAGGGCTTCGCTGCTGAGGTCTACCACGCCGTTCTCGTCGGCTTCGACCTCCAGTTCGGCCTGGTTGCCGTACTGGTAGGAACCATACTGGCTGCTGGGCAGGGGCAGGGTGCTGAAGGTAAAGCGGTTGTAGTCAATGTGCAGCGCGTGGAGGGAGGTTTGTGCGCTGAGGTCGATTTCGTGCAGCTGATTGTTGGTCAGGAAGAGCTGGTTGAGCTGCGGCACCTTGCTGAGGTCAATCTCGGTGAGCTGGTTGCCCGACAGGTCGAGGTTCCACATTTCGCGGTTGTCGAGGGTGACGCTCTGCAGCTGGTTGCCGCCCATGCTGAGGCTGAAGAGGCCGTTCATGCCCGCTGCGTTGAAGGAGGTGAACAGGTTGTCGTTGAGCGAGAGCAGGCGGAGCTGTTCGGCGTAGCGTGACAGGTCGAGCGAGCTGAAGCGGTTCTTGTCGAGCTTGATTTCGGCCAGCGTGTTGGTGTCGGGCAGCTTGATGCGGTCGAGCTGGGCGTTCTCCAAGTTCACTAACACCAGGTTCGTCAGGTTCGTCAGGTCTACGTCGGCTAACGGGGCGTTGGTGATGTTGAGCACATAGAGCGGGCAGTCGGCGCTGTAGGAGTAGATGGCGCATTCAGCCCCGGCGTGTGTCACGATGGGCGTGGTCACGAGGTTGTCGTCGACGGTGTAGCTCTCGACCGAGTGGCCGCCGCCCTTCCAGTCGATACACAGTGTGACAGGTTCGTGGGCGCGGAGCACCATGGTGGCGTCGCCGTCGGCCAGGGTGGTGAAGGTGGCAATCTTGTGCCCCGGCATATCGGCCGCTTCGGTGTCGGTGGTGACGAGTGTCAGGCCCTCATAGAGCGGATTAGTCATTTCGCAGAACACCATGCTGCCGATAGCGGGCTGCAGGAAGCGCGTCATGCCGTCGGTCAGCACGTAGTCGGTGCCTTCGGCCAGCAGGGTGCCGTCGGTCTTCTTCCATACATATACGGTCTGGCCGTTGATGTTGTGGGCCTGCAGGTCGATGCTCGGAGCCTTGCCTACAATCGCCACCTTGTTCTGCGGGGCAAACGTGAAGTCGGCCACGCCCGTGAGCTGCGGCAGGGTGGAGAAGTTCAGCGAGTTGTTCTCACAGTGGAAGGCGCGCAGCGCGTGCTCTTCGGGCATGGCGATTTCCGTAATCTGGTTGCCCGACAGGTCACAGTCGGTCATCAGCGTGCAGTAGCTCAGGTTCACCGTGGTGAGCTGGTTGCCCGAGAGGTCGAGCGTGAGCATGTTGTCGGCATCCTTCAGCGAGAGTTCGGTGAGCTGGTTGTCCGACAGGTTCAGGTGGTGGATGGTGCCCATGTCGTTGAGCGTCACCTCGTGCAGTTCGTTGGCCGAGAGGTCGATGTCGGAGAGCAGTGTCTTCTGGTAGGCATCGTTCACGCCGCGAATGTTCAGGGCATAGAAGTGGTTGCCGTTGAGCTTGAGCTGCTGCAGGTTCTTGTTGTAGCCCAGGTCTATGCTGTAAAGCTCCGTGCCGCTCAGTTGCAGCTGTTGCAGCATCCGGGCCTGGCTCAGGTCGATGCCGGTCAGCGTTTGGTCTTCTATGGCCAGCGCAGTGAGCATTTCGTCCTGCGGCACGTAGATGTAGGCGATGCTCTGGCGGCTGCTGAAGTCCACGTTGCAGGTTTCGGGCAGCGACTGCGAGGTGATGTCGAAGGTGGCCTCGTTGCCGTCCACGTCGCACACGGTGAGCTGCTTCGGTGTTTCGGGGGTGGCACCCGCCATGCCCACCTTCATGGTCAGGCGTACGCCGGCTGAGGTGGCCAACAGCGAGTTGACGGTGAGCGTCAGGTCCTTTTGTCCGTATTCATCGGCTGTTTTCACCTTGAACTTCTCCGTGCGCAGCGGCATGTAGTCCAGTTGCAGGTCGGGGAACATGTCGTTGGCGAAGGCCACATACACACTGTCCGTGGGGGCCTTCAGGAAGGTCACCTTGCCGTCGGCGTAGGTGTAGTAGTCAGCCGGCAGGGCCGTGTAGCTGCCTGCGATTTCCTCACTGACGGTATAGACACCGCAGGTCGTCACTGTGCCCTCGCGCAACACGCGGGCCGAGAGGTCGAGCGTTTCGCCGACCTGCAGCGTGCGCTTCACGGGCATGTTGCGCTGGTAGTAGTCATACTGTCCCCAGTTGCCGGGCTGCGGCAGGGTGGCAAAGTCCATGCAGTTGCCGCGCAGAATCACGTTGACCAGGTTCGTGTTGGCCGACAGGTCGATGTGGGTCAGCCGGTTGTCGGCCAGATACAGCTGTTGCAGGTAAGTGTTGGCCGAAAGGTCGATTTCGGTGAAGTTGTTGCCGGCGGCAAACAGGTACACCAGGTTCTTGTTGGCCGAGAGGTCGAGCTGTTTCAGCTTGGTCTGTGTGCCCTGACGGTCGGCGTAGAACTGTTGCAGCCAGCTGAGTCCGCTCAGGTCCACCTGGTCGATGTCGGTGTCGCTGATGTTCAGGATGGTCAGAAGGGGCGTGTTCGTCACGTCGAGCGAGCTGACCCCGGTGCCGTCGAGCGAGAGCCGCTGCAGCTTGGAGCTGTTGCTCAGGTCCACCTGCTTGAGCGCCTTGCACGCATAAGCGTCGAACGATACCAGTTCGGGGTAGTCGGCCAGGCTGAACGAGGCATCGAGGCTGCCCGTCTGCGAGATGTCGAGCAGCTGCAAGGCGGGCTTGTTGCCGCCTATCTTCAAGGGCGACTTGTTAAAGGGGTTGTCGGCCAGGGTAAGGTAGGACAGCGCGCCGAACTGGCCGCTCAGGTCCAGCCCTTCCAGCTGGTTGTGGTCGAGGTTCAGGTAGTAGAGGTTGGGCAGGTCGGCCATTTGCAGCTCCGAGATGTAGCAGCCCGAAAAGTTGATGACGGCCACATTGGCGGCATCGCCGTAGATTTTCACCCAGCCGTCGCCGCTCAGGGTGCAGGTGATGGACGTGCCGCCCTCCCATTCGCCGGTAGTGGTGTTAATGGTGGCTTGCGTCAGTTCGTGCTCTTCGGTACCGCTGCCGCAGTCGATGTCGATGTAGTCGGTGCCTGGCTGGAAGCCGCCCAGAAAGATGGTCACGGCATCGGCGTTGGCCACCGGCTTGGCTACGCTCTTGAAGGCGATGACAGGCTCTGCCTCCTGTGCAGTCAGCTGGTGAGGCAGGCAGCACAGGGCCGCCAGCAGCAGGGCGGCACGGAGCCAGGTGGAAAGAAGAAGGTGTTTCATAATCAGTATCGTGTGTGGTATGAAATGGAGTTATCGGGTAATCGAACACTTGGTGTGTGCGCCGTTCACGCGCAAGATGTAGGTGCCCTTGGGCTGCGCGCTGAGGTCGATGACGGTCTCATCGCCGGCAGCGCAGCGGTTCATCACGCATCTGCCGCTCAGGTCATAGACCTCCACGTTGAGCTGTTTCTGTCCGGCCATGAAGAGCTTGACGCGCTGTGAGCCGGCGGGCGTGGCGAGCAGGCTGCCCGAGGCAGCCAGGGGCGAATGGATGGCAGCTTCTCCCTTGCGGCGCAACACCTCCTTCAGGCCCTCGTAGGCGTTGATGCGTCCGGCACCCACCTGCACGGGGTCGGCCTTGGCCAGCGCCTCGTCCTTCACCGAGGTCAGGGCGATGATTTCCTTGATGTCCTTCATGGTCAGCGTCGGGTCGGCTTCCAACCAGAGGGCGATGATGCCCGTCACCACGGGGCAGGCCATCGAGGTGCCAATCGACCAGATGAACGGGTCGCGGTTGTCGGTCAGGGCGACGGCCGAGAAGAGCGAATCGGCGTGTTCGGCACCGATGGCCTTCAGGTAGTAGCGGCTCATCGACGACACCACGTAGGCCCCCGGGGCCAGCACGTCGGGCAGGTTGCGTCCGTCGATCAGTGTGCCGTAGGATGTGAGCGGGGTTACCTCGCCCGGCACCAAGTCGAAGTCGGGCAGGCTGCAGGCAAAGCCGTCGAGCTGCGCCCACGAGCCGGTGCTGTTGTACGAGCCTACACACAGCGTGTGGCGGGCCGTGGCCATGTCGCTCACCGTGCCGTTGCGCGAGCCGTCGTCCCAGCCTTCCGTGCCGTTGTTGTCCAAGCGGGCATAGTCGCCGGCCATGTAGCTGTCTATGCGCTGGCCCTCCTTGCCGTTCACGATGAAGCCGATGCGATACTTGTGGTGGGGATTGGTTTCGGGATTGTCGACCGCGTAGAAGTCGATGGCGGCGTATGCGCGCATCGAGAGGGAGTCAACGGCCCAGCCGATGCCCACATAGCCGCTGAAATAGCTGTTCAGCGTGGCGTCGACGATGTCTGTGTCCGACTCCTGGAAGCTCGACGAGCACCAGTACTGCGCCTGTCCGGCGTTTTCGGGCGAGAGGGTGAAGGTGAAGCGTTTGGCCACCTTGCCGCGGTCGGTGTTGTAGATGACGGCCTGGATTTCGAACGGCTCGGTGTCGTTGCTGTACACGTCGAGCTGGCCGTAGCGCACGTAGAGGTCGCCGTCTTCGGTGCTGACGGTTTCGCCTTCGATGAAGGACTTCAGCTCGTTGTCGTCGGCCGTGAACTGCTTGTTCACCGCCAGCTTCTCCTCGCCCTCATTGCCCGCTGCAATCACGATTTTGGCACCCACCTGTTCGGCCATGATGTCAAACAGCTGGCAGGCCAGACTGCTGCCGTCGTGCGGTCCCTGGTTGGTGCCCAGCGAGAGGTTGATGACCACGGGCTTCTGGGCATAGTCGGCATAGAGGGCCAGGTCGTAGGCCGCCTGGGCAATCTGCAGGTCGGTGAGCGAGGCACAGGAGGCCGCGATGATGTCGGCATCGGGAGCCATGCCGTAGTAAGGATTCGAGAGGTTGTCGCTGAGCGAGGTGCTGTGGCCGTCCTCGCCCGCCAGCAGGGCCACCTGGGCCGCGCCGCGATAGCTGCCCGCCATGATGCCCATGGTGTGCGTGCCGTGGTAGTTGCTTTTGTCGTCGGTGGTGTAGCGGGCGATGGCTTCGGGCGTGTTGTAGGACGTGATGGTGAGTAGGTCGTCGGTCGAGGTGGCGTTGTTGTTCGCCGTCAGGGTTTCGAAATACTTCACGCGGTTGTTGCCCTCGGCATCGAGGAAGTTGGCGTGGTTCAGGTCAAAGCCCATGTCGATGATGCCGCACACGACGTTCTTGCCCGTATAGGTCTGGGGCAGGCCCGTGCCTTGGTGAACCAGGTCCACGCCCGACCACTCGCGGGCATACTTGCTGTACGGCTTCAGCGGACGTTCGATCTGCACGGCCTTGAAGCAGGGCAGCGCGCTGAGGCTGTCAGCCCGGTCAACGGGCAGTGAGAGGAAGGCAAAGCCAAATTGGCAGCGCACCACGTCGATGCCCTGTGCGCGCAGCTCGTCGGCAGTCACGCCGTCGGCCAGCTTGGCTAACGCCAGCACGCGCGTGGGTGCAGTATAGGAGGCCTGAGGGCTTCGGGCCGGGAACGGGGTCGAGCCGGTGGTCGCGTGGATGCGCTGTTCCACCTTCAGTTTGTGCAGTTGGGCCTTGCTGCCCATGTCGAGTCGCGACTGGGCCGAAGCACCCAGCCAGAGCAGCGCGCAGGCTGCCAGAATCGTTCGCAGGTTCATATGGAGCGGTTTTCTGTTTGTATGATCGGTTTCAGGAGCGGGCACTTGCCCGTCGGTTGACAGGATGTCGTGGCAAATATATGGATAATAGCAAACTGAATAAGATAATATAGGGGATATAAAGGGGATTGTTTTTTTATAAATCGCCCGTTTTTTTGAACGAAATGACATGGAAATCAATGGATAAGAGATTTATTTCTGAGGGGAGGGTATGGAGCTTCTTTCCGGAGGGCCTGGCAGTTCGTGCGGCTTGACATCTGGCAGGCAGCTGCTGCCTTTTGCTTGCTTTCTGTCAGTCTGTGCTAAACAAGAAAAGCGCGATGAAAGCGAGAAAAAGGCCTTTTTCTGCCGTCAGGCTGCCTTCGTGCGTCAGCACCGCGCTTTCAGGGTAGAAGTAGGCACAAAAAACATCCCCACGCGCTCGTTGCTTGTCAAGGGCGTGGGGACGGTGAAACAACTCGGCACTTAGAACATCCTAAGTGCCGAGTTGTCTTCACGAAGTGCCGTGGCGGTTTGCGGACATGCCGTGGCGGGCTGAAAGCCCGGCAAACGCATAGCCCCAGGGCAATCATATTTAATACAAGCGTTCAAGGCACGCCCCGGAGGGATAACAGCGCATAGCTCAGGGAACGCCTATGTGACACAAGCGTTCAAGGCACGCCCCGAAGGGGCAACAGCGCATAGCCCAGGGCAACGCCCTGGGTGTGTAGACCGCCGCAAATGCGCCCTGAAAGGGCAAAAGCGTAGGTCATATTGCTTGATTCTTAACGCTTTTGCCCTTTCAGGGCGCACTTTATCGTCTCATTCTACCCAGGGCGTTGCCCTGGGCTATGCGCTGTTGCCCCTCCGGGGCGTGCCTTGAACGCTTGTATCCAATATGGCAGTCCTGGGCTATGCGCTCACTGGGCTTTCAGCCCGCCCCTTGAACGATTGTAACTTTATAACCTCATAACCTCATCCCTGATAACCTTTCCGAAGTAAAAGGACCTCATAACCTCACCCCTGCTCCCCTTATCCGTCCGCCGCTGCTGCATCGGGCGCCACCTGCATTTGTATGAGGTAGGCGTAGAGGTTGTGCGGGTTGTCGAGCCCCATTTTGCGTGAAATCAGCTGCTTCTTCTTTTTGCAGTATTCAGGCGTGATGTTCAGCAGGCGGGCGATTTCCTTGCTCGTCAGGTTGATGCTCACCAAGGAGAGGTAGCGCAGTTCGTTGGCCGTGAGGGTGGGGTGTGCTTCGATGAGGCGCATGAGGAACGAGATGTTCACCTGTTCGAAATAGGTGGTGAAATCGCGCCATTCATCGGTAGAATCGAGCTGCCGTTGCAGCTGTACGATGTTCTTGCGCAGGGCCGGATTCCGCTCGCTCCCCTTCTTCTCTTCCTCCAACAGCTGGTGGAGCAAGGCCCGCAGCTGGTCGTACTTGTTGGCCGCCATGAGTGCTTTCGACATCAGTTCCTGGTTGCGCTGCTCCATGGCCAATTGCGCCCGCGTCTGTTCCATTTCGGCCTGTTGCTGCTGTTGTGCCAGCTCGGCCTGAAGCCGCTGTTCGCGTTCGAGCTGCTGCTGCCTTTCCAGCTCCGCCACCTGCCGCTGGCGGCGGCGCGCCCTGATTTGGAACAGCAGCGCACAGGCCGTGGCCACCAAGCAGGCCACACTGAGCACCATGAGCAGCAGCGTGAGGCGGTGGCGCGTGTGGAGGCTCTGCATCTCCTGCTGCTGCCGCTGCAGGTCGAACTGCATTTGCAGACTCTCAATCTGCACCTGCTTGCGCGCTTGCTGCAAGCGCTGCGAGGCGTGAATCACCGAATCCTTGAAGAGGAGCGCGTCGCGGTAGTTGCCCTCCGCCTGCAGGGCTTCGGCCATGAGGTCGAACAGCGTGCAGCGCGTGCCCGGGTCGTCGGTCTCGCGCAGCAGCTGCTGTACGATGGCTACCGTTTCGCCGTGAAGCCCGCAGGCCAACGAGGTGCGCGCCCTGAGCAGCCGCAGCTCGGCAGGCACGGTGGCCGTGTCGGCCTGGGCCGTGTGAGGCAGCAGGGCCTTCATCACGAGCGCGTGGGCCTGGGCCGGTTGGCGGGCAGCCAGCAGATAGTTGACGTGGGCCGAGAGCAGCGACACCGAATCGGCAGCCGAGTGCGCCAGCAGGCGGTCAGCCACGCGCAGATAGGGTAGGGCGCGGGTCGTGTCGGCCGCATCGATGTAGAGGTTGGCAATGTTGAGCGCGCAGCCCCCACAGAAGGCCGATTGCCGCTCGGCGGGGTCGATGAGCGCGTAGATGTCGAGATACTCCTTGAGCGCGCGGTCGTTCTGGTTGTCGAGCATGTAGACCCCCGCCATGTTGTTGCGTATGCTCAGCACCTTCCGCTTGTCGAAGTGGGCGGTGGCGATGTGGTAAGCCTGGGAGAAGTGTGTCAGGGCTTCGGCATAGTTGTACTGTTCGGCCTGGTTGATGCCCAGGTTGGTGTGTACCCAAAACAGCTTCCCGGGGTCGTGTTGCTCGTCGGCTAACTGCTTGGCGCGGAACAGCAGGCTGTAGGACAGGCGGTAGTCCTTGTGCATAGAAGCCCCTGCGGCCTGCTGGATGAGCCGGTCGATGGAGTCGGTGCGTTCGGTCTGGCTGGCAGTACACGGCAGGCAGACCGCAAGCATGCACAAGAAGGTCAGAAGGAGTGTTTTCATGCTTCGCAAAGGGGTCTGCAAATGTATATGAATTCTGTGAGCTTTGGTTTCATGGAGCTAAAGAAAAGCTCAGGGCACAGGGTCGTAGCCGCTGCCTCCCCAAGGGTGGCAGCGCAGCAGGCGGCGCACGGCCAACCACAATCCCTTCAGCGCACCGTGTTTCTGGATGGCCTCGATGGCATACTGCGAGCAGGTCGGCGTGTAGCGGCAGGCGGGCGGCAACATCGGGGACACGTAAAGCTGGTAAAAACGTATGGGCAGGATGAGCAGCTTCTTCATGGTTCGGCAGGAGTTTGGGCAGCCTTTTCGATCCTTTCGGCCATTTGTTGGAGCAGGGCGTGCATGCGTTTCGTCACCCGGGCAGAGTCGGCAGGCTGGACCGCGAGCCAGATGAAGGCAATGTGGAGGGCTTTGCCCTCGGGCAGGCGGTTCCACAGCAGCTGCTTCTGCAGGCGGTAAGCCTCGCGCAGCTGGCGTTTGGCCCGGTTGCGGTCAACGGCGTGGCGCAGGCGGCGTTTCGACACGCTGAGCAGCACTTTGACGCGTGGCCCGTGGCCTTCGTAGGGCAGGGTGCGGTAGGTGGCTCTCAGCGGGTACATGCTGAGCGAACTGCTTCCGGCACCGAACAGGGCCTCGATTTCGCTGTTGAGGCACAGGTGTTCGGGTTTTGAAAAGGTGTAGGTAGCCATGGGGGAACGGTATGGTGTAATTTATAAATGCCATGCAGATGGACTCCATCCGCATGGCAATTATCCAGAGAGCCTGACGCGGGTCAGGCGTTTATGCTTCTGCTTCGCGCTCCTTCTCCAAGTACATTTCGATAGCGGCAGTCATGGAGCGTGCTTCGGGCGTGGGGGCCGAGAGGTCGCAGCGCAGTCCGGCATCCTCCATAGCCTTTTTGGTGGCAGGGCCGAAGCAGGCCAGACGGGTCTCGCCCTGATTGAAGCTGGGGAAGTTCTTGAGCAGCGATTCGACGCCGGCGGGCGTGAAGAGCACAATCATGTCGAAGTCGAAGGGCTTGTCGGCGGGGTAGTCGTTGCTTACCGTGCGGTACATCACGCATTCGGTGTGCTTCAGCTTTTTCGCGTCGAGCATCTGGGCCACGTCGTCGTTATGCACGTCGGAGAGCGGCACCAGATAGTTCTCGGTTTTGTGCTTGGCCATGACTGTTACCAACTCGGGCCATTTGCCTGTACTGCCGAAGAAGACCTTGCGCTTGCGGTACTGGATGTACTTCTGGATGTAGAGGGCTACGGTTTCGGAAATGCCAAAGTATTTCATGTCCTCGGGCAACGTGATGCGCAGTTCTTTGCACAACGTGAAGAAAAAGTCGATGGCGTGGCGCGAATTGAAGACGATGGCCGAGTAATCGAGAATCTGGACCTTCTGGGCGCGGAACTCGCGGGCTGTGAGTCCCTCAATCTTGATGAAAGGGTGGAAGGTGAACGCCACATCCTCCTTGGCTTCAATCTCGAAGTAGGGAGATTTTTCGGAAGTGGGCTTCGGCTGCGAAACAAGAATCTTCTTGATCATTTACTTCAGTGTAAACTTCGGCGTGAGACGGCTGTTACCGCTCGGGTTAAACAATTTGGTTGGTCAGTAAAAGCGTGTTGGCGTATACCAGAACGTGCAGCAAAATGAGGAGCGGCACTATTTCGAGCGTGCAAAAGTACAAAAAAAGATGTACCAAGCCCATTGGCGACTTGAAAAATATGCTGTGACACTTATATAGGAGTAGGATTTTGTCAATCGCCAGTGCGCAAAAGAAGAGCCAAGCCAAGTGGGTGAAGGACAAATTGAAGTAAACCACGAGCAGGGCCACGGGCAAGAGGGCCAGGCCCAGACCCAGCACGCTGAGCAGGTAGGCATCGTTCCAGTTCGCGCTTTGCTGCCGGGTGAAGAAGATGGTGTTGACAAAGGAGTAGAGGCCGATCTTCAGCAGGTAGTGTAGGCAGCAGATGCCCACGCCGAGGGCCAGCAGCTTGTAGGGCGACACCTGGGCGAACACCTGCGGCAGGCGTTCCTGCGTGAAGTCGAAGTAGAGTATGCCCAGCACGAAGCAGGTCTGGAATATGAGGAACAGCTGGCCGCGCAGCTCGTTCTGGGTGCGCTCGACGAACAGGCTCTCGTGGTGCCGCTGGTGGAAGAAGTCCTTCACCTGGCTCTGCAGGAAATGGCGCGACCGCGAAATGACCCATACCACCAAGAAGAAGCTGACCAACAGGGTGATGGTCACGAAGTTGTCGGTCTTGAACTGGTAGGGCATCGGGTCGCCCGCCATGCCGCCGGGCTGCAACACGGTGGCCTGCCCCTTGATGCCCGTCACGCTGTCGAGGGCCAGGGCCAGGTCGGACTTCTCCACCCGAATCAGTCCGTCGGCCCAGTAGTCGCCCTGCAGCAGGGTAGGCTCGGCATAAAGCGGCAGCCCGTCGGTGCAGGGCAGCGGCAGGCAGGCCGAATCAGGCTGCATCGCGTCGGTGTGCAGCGTGTCGGTGACAGAAGGCGGGGTGAGAGGCTTCATCAGATTAGTGTGGTCAGATTGACGGTTCGGGCGCAGGCCGCCCTGCGGGGCGGCCTGCGAAAGGGTAGGATAGAGACGGCCTGACCCGCTACAGGGCAGCAAACTTGCGCACCGAGGTGTCCCATGGCGGCGTGGTCAGGGCCAGTTCGACGGCCTGCTGCGGTGTGTCGGCCACCCGCCAGCAGGCTGCGTGTTGCGGGCGCATGAAGCGTTCGTCGACGGCACGCTGCAACTGGGCCAGCAGCGCGTCGTAGTAGCCGTCGGTGTTCAGCAGGATGATAGGCTTCAGGTAGAGGCCCAGCTGCTTCCAGGTGATGACCTCAAGCAGCTCTTCGAGCGTACCCACGCCGCCGGCCAGGGCCATGCAGGCATCGCCCATTTCAGCCATCAACTCCTTGCGGCGGTGCATGTCGGGCGTGACCACCAGTTCGGTCATGCCGCGATGTTGCCAGCCCTCATCGACCATAAACTGCGGGATGACCCCCACAGCCCGGCCGCCTGCGGCGAGACAGGCATCGGTACAGGCACCCATCAGCCCGGTGCGTCCGGCCCCGTTGACCAAGGTGTGTCCGCCTTCGGCCAGCAGGCGGCCCAGCGTGTGCGCTGCCTCCACGTAGGGAGCAGGCACCTGTCCGCTCGAAGCGCTGTAAACGGTAATTGTCATAGGCTATATATAATAGGGGTGTTCTATAAATTAGGTTTTAAGAACGCCCCATGAGTGAACTCACTTATT
>JBJEAF010000229.1:0-7752 GCA_051868755.1 Alloprevotella sp. | reverse complement strand
GTCATCTCTAAAAATCCAGCATCCAGCTCGGCCTAATTTATAGAACACCCCTATAAGGAGTGGTTTTACATTCGCCGGTGTTTGAAGTTGATAGTCCATCGTTCAAGGCACGCCCAGTTGTCAATCGTTTAAGGCACGCCCCGAAGGGGCAACAGCGCATAGCCCAGGGCAACGCCCTGGGTAGTGTGAGGCGATGAAGGTCGCCCTGTAAGGGCAAAAGCGTATGTTTATAGGGGTGTTCTAACGCTTTTGCCCTTGCAGGGCGCATTTGCGGCGGTCAACCAACCCAGGGCGCTGCCCTGGGCTATGCGCTGTTGCCCCTTCGGGGCGTGCCTTGAACGATGGCTTTTCTTTCGGGGTGTGGCTTTAAACGTCTGTTGCCCCTTCGGGGCGTGCCTTGAACGCTTGTTGCCCAAATGGGATAGACCTTGCGAAAGGCTTTACTCGCCGAGCGGGGCGATGCGTACGTTCGAATAGTAGTGGAGCAGGATGGTGCGGTAGCTGTAGCCCTTGGAGGCCATGACTGCCGCTCCAATCTGGCACAGCCCTACGCCATGTCCCCAGCCGGCACCCGTGAGGGTGAACGAAGCAGGTATGCCCGTGGCCGGGTCCACCTCGTTGGCATCGGCCACAAAGGCCGAACTGAACAGGTGGGAGTGGGAGAGCAGGCGGCGGATTTCCAATTCCTTGCCCACTACCAATGTGCCTTGCGTGCCCACCAAGCGCAGCCGCGAGAGGCGGCCACTGGTGCCTCGCTCCACAGGTTCGAGGCGCAGAATCTGTCCCAAGTCCTGCCCGGTGCGTTCGCGCACCAGTTCGCTCAGTTCCTCCTGGCCGAGCTGCACCTTCCAGCGGTAGAAGTCGGGCGTGAGGTCCTTGTCGTAGCCGTTGAGCACCTTGGTGAGCAGGTCAGCATCATCGGTGTTGCAGTAGGCAGCCGGCGCAGAGCGGATCCAGCGTTCGGCTTCGGCTTCCTGCGTGAGGTCAGGCAAGCGCACGGGCGCACCCGGCTCAGAGCAGCGCACGGGGGTGTCACAGGCTGGATGCGGCGCATCGTCCCAGCAGGTGCTCCACTTCTCGCTGATGCCGCCGCAGCACTTCGAGAAGCGCGCGTCGCAGAGCTGGCCGTTCTGGTTGAGCAACACGAGTCCGCAGGTCGAGCGTACGGCCTCCCGGACATTCGGATGCGTGGCGTGGGTGATGCCCTGATAGCGTTGGCAGTGGTCGTCGGCACACACGTCATAGAGCGTGTGGTCGGTGCGGTCGTACCAGCGGATGATTTCGCCGTCGCGCTTGGAGCCGGTGAAGAAGCCGCCGGCATCGCTGCTGCGGCCCTGCTTGCGCACTGCCATCTGGCTGTAGACCCAGCTGCGCGAAATCACAGCGTGCGCCTTGAGCAGTTCGAGCGGGGCGTCGGCGTTCATCTCGCTCGATATGACGCTGAGGAGGTAGTCCTCGACGGGCAGTTCATTGATGACCACCAACTGTTCCTCATAGACCAGCAGGCGCAGCGTGCCGCTGAAAGTCTGCGTCTGCTGCTGCTCCCAGTGGAACTGCTTGCCTATCGTCACACCGGGCAGGGTGAACGAGCCTTGCTCGTCCTGCGGGGTGAAGGTCAGCTCGCTGTAGAGGTTGTCCTTCCACAGGATGCCGCCCTGGCTGCACTCCACCCGCTGCTGGCCGCTGGCCGGTGCGCCCTTGGCCATGAAGGAGCCGTTGAGGGTGAACTCAATGCTGGGTGTGTGCATGACGCCCACCTGCACGCAGCGGTCGGCCAGATTGGCTGCCGAGGCTTCGGCATCGTTGCCCGCAGCGGCCGCACTGCGTGAGGCCGCGGGTTGCAGCTTGCGGCAGAGGGCCGTGAGGTTGGCCGGTGTGAGGCAGACTTCGCGCAGGATGCCTTGGGCCAAAGCGGGTGTGATGCGCTCGAAGTCGTCGGGGCGCGGCGTGATGAGCAGTCCGCCCAGGTCGATAGCACCCGGGCTGACCAGTAGCTGCGAACGGTCGGTGGCGTGGTAGCACGCCGGGCGGTGCTTGCGGCGGGCAAAGACGACGATGACAATCTCGTCGGGACGCGTCGGCGCACCGCTCTGCCGCCAGGCCAGGATGTTCACGTCGGGTTCGGCTGTGGGTGTTTCGGTGGGCAGGATGCCCAGGGCCTTCTGCAACAAGTGCGGTTCGGCCTCGTCGGGAGTGGTACGCACGACCAAGGCCGGACAGGCATAGCCTTGCAGCAGATGAATGCCGATGGTCGGGCAGTGGGTCACGGGGTAGCCCATAGCCTCCAGTCCGGCCTCGTCGGTCGGTGCTGCGGGATAGACCTTGGTCAGCCGCGGCTCGTAGGTCTTCCAGTCTCGTTCGAGGGGTACAATGCCTCGCAGGCCCGCCTGCAGATGGGCGTGGTCGGGAGCCGAAGCTCCGCAGCGTGCGCCGTTGTAGCAAATCAGGTGGGCCGGCAAGGAGGCCGCCAGCGGCACAATCTGATGAGCCAGCAGCTGGAGCGACTGCGGCTTGTGGCGGCGGGTAGGCAGGGTGAGGTGGCCGGGGAGGATGGGGAAGGGGTTGACCAGCACTTCGAGTGTGCCCAGCATGGGGAGCGACCGCTGCGGGGCAGGACGCTGTTCGGGGCAGAGGAAGCAGGGCCGCTGCTTGATGGCCTGCTTGTCGATACGTGCGGCGGTGCTTACCATGCGGGCCGGGTTGAACTGCACTTCGAGCACGCCGCCTTGCTGCATGGGCAGCTCGCGGGTCTGGACTTGTCCCTGCAGGTCATCGAACCGCGCGGCCACTTCGGGCCAGCGTTCGAGCTGTCGGGCAAAGAAGTCGCTGACTTCGGTTTCAGTCACCTCGCTGTTCCAGGTGCGCACCATGGCCTGGCGGGCATGCAGCTCCAGCGTGCGGAGGTTGTCCTTGTAGAGGTTGTTTCGGTTGAGCTTGTCGAGACTGAGGGCCGCATCGGAGTTGCCCTCCCAACGGCGGCACAGGTACAGCTCGTCGAATATGCGGGCAATGCGGAAGCGGCGTGAGAAGGCCAGCCCCAAGGCGTAGTCCTCGCCGTAGCTCGTGTTGGGGAATCCCATTTGGCGCAGCAGGTGGGTGCGGAAGGCGCGGGGCGCGCCCAGGCCGTTAATGCGCAGGGCGTTGTTGCGGCCATTCTCGGCGGTCCATTCCGTGTGGGCAATCAGGCCGGGAGGCAGCGTGTTGAGCTGGAAGTCCACCATGCGGTAGCTGCCGATGACCATGGCCGCCTTCTGGTGTCTGAACGCCTCCAGAATGCGGGCCAGCGTCTGGGGCGAAGCGTAGAGGTCGTCGGAGTCGAGCTGTACGGCAAAGCGTCCGCACTGCGGATGTCTGACGGCGAGATCCCAGCAGCCGCCTATGCCCAGGTCGTTGCGCTCAGGCACCAGCACCACGACACGGCTGTCGGCGGCAAACTCCTGGAGCGCGGCGGCGGTGCCGTCGGTCGAATGGTTGTCGACCACGATGACATTGAACGCGAAGTCGCCTTCCTGGCCGAGCGCACTGCGCACCGCGTCGGCAATGGTGCGCTCGCGGTTGCGCACGGGGATAATCACGCTGCATTCAGCCGGCCAGTTGTCGGGCTCGCCCGCTGTGGCATCGTCCAGTTCGTCGGGTGCCAACCAGGCCCCGACAGCCTTCAGGTGTTCGGTGACAGCGCGTTCCATCTCCAACTGCACATCACGGTTGGCGGGGTTCACATAGTCAAACTGCTTCTCGCCCGATGCGCGGAGGTCGGTCTCGGTTTCGGTGTAGAGCGGTTCGCGCAGGTGTACGATGCGCTGGGGAGTCTGTCCCACAAAGAGGCGCAGGGCATAGAAGGCGGCAAACTTGAGGCGTATGCCGGCGCGGCTGTTCAGGAAAGCCTGGAAGGTGGCCGTGCTGAACAGCTGCAGGCTGCCAAAGTCGAAGTCGTCGCGCAGCGAACCCTCCTGGTAGTCAATGACCGGATGCAGCCCCTGCTCGTCATAGCGGTCGCAGTAGAGCATGAGCGGCTCGTCGGCCCTGATGCCGCAGCTTTCGGCCGCCTGCACCATGCGTTCCAAGGCGCGGTAGCCCAGTTGCAGCCGGTGGGGCGACAGATATAATAAGGTGTATTTGGCTTGGAGCTTCGGGGTGATGAAGCGTAGGAACTTCGTGCTGAACAGCTGTTCGTGGGCACATACCGTCACGCGCGGGTCGCCGGCCAAGGCTTGGCCCACCTGTTCGGCATGGCTGCCTGTGAGGAACAGTCGGTTCAGGCTTTCGCACTGCAACACGCTGTGCAGGGTTTGCGTTTGTTCGGGACTGGCGGGCTGGCAGGCCCAGATGAAATCTATGTTGGGAATCATGTCGGAATGATGTTTGTGTGGGGATTGTCGGGTTAGGGGATTATAGGGTTATGAGGTTATAAAGTCACCAGGGAACCCAAGGTCAGGTGGTGACGTTATCACCTCATCGCCTCATTCCCATAACTGCTCCCGAAGGTCATGCCTGCAAAATTAAGGCGTTTTTGCCAACGCCGTGCCTGTTTGGGTGGAAAAAGCGGTACAAATTGACCATTGTCATGCCGGGCGAAACCTTCTGCACCCTCGGCGCGAGAACATGCAGGGAGGAGTGAGCGGCAAAATAACCATAGTTAGGTATTGTGTGCAACGGGCGAAGCAGTTAATTTTGCACTCTGGTTGACCGGGCAGGCAAGGCGCGGCATGGTGCTTTCACACGGCACAGGCCATGGGCCGCAGCTCCCACCGGACAACCAGTAAAACAATTTGGCACTATGCAACTTTCAGACTTAAAGACAGGCCAGTGCGGCGTAATCGTGAAGGTGGCCGGCCACGGCGGCTTTCGCAAGCGCATTGTGGAAATGGGTTTTGTGAAAGGCAAAACGGTGAAGGTCGTGCTCAACGCCCCCCTGCGCGACCCCATAGAATACGAAATACTCGGCTACAAAATATCGCTGCGGCGCGAAGAAGCCCGCTTGGTGGAGGTAATCAGCGAAAGCGAAGCCCGCAACGACGTGCGGCTGCATGCCCCGAAAGCCCTGCAAGGTCTGCCCGCAGCATCCGACGAGACCGAAGAGATGCGTCTGCAGTGGCAGGCACGTATGCGCTCGATGGCTGCCATGAAGCGCCGCACCGTGCGCGTGGCATTGGTGGGCAATCCCAACAGCGGCAAGACCTCGCTGTTCAATGTCGCTTCGGGCGGCCACGAACATGTGGGCAACTACAGCGGTGTGACGGTCGATGCGAAGACTGGACACTTTGAGTTCACGGTGCGCGCCGCAGGTTGTCCCACGGCTTGCAGCGGCTCCTGTGCCGGGTGTACCTCGTCGCAGGCTGAAGGAGAAAAGGTGTATCACTTCGAGCTGATCGACCTGCCCGGCACCTATTCGCTGACGGCGTTCTCGCCCGAAGAACTCTATGTGCGCCGTCACCTGATTGACGAGATGCCCGATGTGGTCATCAATGTGGTGGATGCCACCAACTTAGAGCGCAACCTCTACCTCACCACCCAGCTCATCGACATGAACCAGCGCATGGTTGTGGCCCTGAACATGTATGACGAACTCGAGAAGGCGGGCGACAAACTCGACCATGGGCAGCTCTCCGCCCTGTTCGGCGTGCCCATGGTACCCACTTCGTCGCGCTCGGGCCACGGCCTGCGCCAGCTGTTCGAGACAGTGATTGCCGTCTATGAGAGCCAGGGCCGCGACGAGACACTGGCCCGCCACATCCACATCAACCACGGTGCGGAGCTGGAGCAGAGCATCGACCGCATCAAGTACGTGTTCCAACAGAACCAGTCGCTGCGCTCGCGCTACTCCACCCGCTGGTTAGCCATCAAGTTTCTGGAAGGCGACTCCGAGGCGGGCAAGTTAGTGGAACAGCTGCCGCAGCACGATGAGCTGGTGGCTGTGCGCTATGAAGAGACCAAGCGGCTCACGCAGGAACTGCACGAGACCCCCGAAAGCGCGCTGACCGATGCCAAATACGGTTTTGTACAAGGCGCGCTGCGCGAGACCTACAAGCCGCAGGCCGTCCGGCCGGGACGTACGCTGACCGAACGCATAGACCGCATCGTGACCCACCGCCTGCTGGGCTTCCCGCTGTTCTTCGTGACGCTCTTTGTCGTGTTCTACGCCACCTTCCAGCTGGGAGCTTACCCCATGGAGTGGATTGAATGGTTAGTCGAGAAACTGTCGGAGTTTGCCACGATGAGCCTGCCCGAAGGCATGTGGCGCGACATGTTGGTAGACGGTGCGCTGGGCGGTGTAGGTGCCGTGATTGTGTTCTTGCCCAATATTCTCATACTCTATCTTTTCATCTCGTTGCTCGAAGATTCCGGCTACATGGCGCGTGCCGCCTTTATCATGGACAGGCCCATGCACCGCATCGGGTTACACGGCAAGTCGTTCATACCCATGGTCATGGGTTTTGGCTGCAATGTGCCTGCGGTCATGGCCACCCGCACGATTGAGAATCCGCGCAGCCGTCTGGTGACCATGCTCGTGTTGCCCTTCATGTCGTGTTCGGCCCGCATCCCCGTGTATGTCGTGCTGGTGTCGGCCTTCTTTCCCGCCTATGGTGCGTGGGTGATGCTGGCCCTCTATGCTCTGGGCATTCTGATGGCTATGCTGATGGCCCGCATTTGGGGACGTGTGCTGTCAGGCAACATGCCCGACCTGCCTTTCGTGATGGAGCTGCCTCCCTACCGTCTGCCCTCATCGAAGTCGGTGCTGCGCCACACCTGGGAGAAGGGACGGCAGTATCTGCGCAAGATGGGTGGCATCATTCTCCTTTTCTCCATTGTTATATGGGCACTGAGCTATTTCCCCCGTGGGGCAGCCGACACGGAAGCTGCGCAACCCGTAGCTCATGAACAAGTGGCCGAAACGTCACCCGAAGGTTCTTGGATGGAACGCATGGGCCGCACCGTCTCGCCTGTGTTTGCGCCCATGCACTTCGACTGGCGCATGAGTGTGGGCATCCTGTCGGGTGTCGGAGCCAAGGAGTTAGTGGTCAGTACGTTGGCTGTGATGTATGCCACGCCTGATTCGGAGGATGAAGAAGCGGCCCAAGCCAGCTTGGTCGAAGCCGTGCGAAGCCACACGGAGCCGGCAGCAGCCTTGGCCTACTTGGTGTTTGTACTGCTCTACTTCCCCTGTATCGCTACCTTGGTAGCTATCAAGAATGAGGGTGGAGGCTGGCGTTGGGCCATTCTGGCCGCCTGCTACACGACAGCCGTGGGCTATTTGGCCGCCTGGCTGACCTACCTGATTTTCGCCTGAGGCGGGGCTATGGCTCTCCAGACCCGCCCCTAATTGGTTGAAGACAAGCGTTCAAGGCACGCCCCGAAGGGGATAAACAGGCGTTTGACGGCACGCCCCGATGGGGATAAACAAGCGTTTAACGGCACGCCCCGAAGGGCCAAACAGGCGTTCAAGGCACGCCCCGAAGGTGCCAACAAGCGTTCAAGGCACGCCCCGGAGGGGCAATGAGCGCATAGCCCAGGGCAACGCCCTGGGTAGGATGAGACGATAAAGTGCGCCCTGAAAGGGCAAAAGCGTTAGAATACAGACGTTTTGTATATATGCTTTTGCCCTTTCAGGGCGCATTTGCGGCGGTCTACCAACCCAGGGCGTTGCCCTGGGCTATGTGCTCGTTGCCCCTTCGGGGCGTGCCTTGAACGCTTGTTAAGCCCTTCGGGGCGTGCCTTGAACGCAGGGCTTCAAACTAATTTCGGATTCGGGGC
>JBJEAF010000228.1:0-2027 GCA_051868755.1 Alloprevotella sp. | reverse complement strand
CTCTGCACTCACTTGCACAATCTTTGCCCCTCCGGGGCGTGCCTTGAACGCTTGTTACCCAATCTGTTGGGTAATCATGCTCGTGCTCACACAAAAGATGCACCGCACAGCACGGACAATTCGCGAAAATCTTTACTTTTGTACGCCTAACCTTATCTCTATAAAATATCTGACATGCCTTCCCAACGTTTAGCCTCCTTAGACATCCTGCGCGGATTCGACCTCTTCCTGCTTGTGTTCCTTCAACCCGTGCTCTGGGCCGTGCTCACCCAATGCGGTACGCCGCAGGCGCAGGCCGTGCTGTATCATTTTGACCATGAAGTGTGGGAGGGCTTCCGCTTCTGGGACTTGGTCATGCCCCTGTTCCTCTTTATGAGCGGCACCTCCATGCCCTTTGCCTTTGCGCGTTTCCTGCGCGGTGAAGCACCCAAGCGGCAGGCCGTGCGCAAGGTCTTGCGCCGTTTTGTCATCCTCTTTCTGCTCGGCATGGTGGTGCAGGGCAACCTGCTTTCGTTGCAGGTCGATAGCCTGCAATTCTATACCAATACGTTGCAGGCCATTGCCACGGGCTATCTCATAGCCTCCCTCCTGCTGCTCTATCTGGATTGGCGCGGCCAGTGCATCGCCATGGTCCTGCTGTTGGCGGCCTACACCATACCCATGATGCTGTGTGGCGACTATACGGTAGAAGGCAACCTGGCCTGTCGCATCGACGCTGCCATACTGGGGCATTACCGTGGCGACCCCACTTATGCCTGGCTGTTGCCCAGCTTCAACTTCGGTGTCACGGTGCTGCTCGGTGCTTTTGCCGGACAGATAATCCGTCTGGACCGTCAGGGAGCTACTGTGCGTACGGCCTTGCGGCTGTTGGCAGTGGGCCTCGCCTTGGTGTTGGGCGGTTGGCTGTGGTCATTTGACATGCCCGTCATCAAGCGCATCTGGTCTTCCAGCATGACCCTGCTTTCGGGTGGTTACTGCTTCCTGCTCATGGCCCTTTTCTATTATGTGGTAGACGTGTGTCGCCTGCACCGTCCTTTCGATTGGCTGAAGGTCTACGGCATGAACTCCATTGCCGCCTATATGCTGGGCGAGGTCGTCAACTTCCGTTCGGTGGTCGATTCCCTCACCTACGGTTTGCAGCAGTGGTTAGGCGACTATTATGCCGCGTGGCTCACCTTCGGCAACTTCCTCTTGCTCTTCGGCATTCTCGTGCTCATGTGGCGCGCCCGCTTGTTTGTGAAGATATAGTTGGCGGGATGGAATCCTCTTGTTTCCACCCTGCTTGAGGTCAAACTTAGAGGGCGGGTAAAGGCCCGCGCTACATATCATAACCGTTTTATATGCATGATCCGTTCTATAATAAAAGCGAGGAGAACTATTTCACGATAGGAGATTTGCCGCATCTGAGCCAACAGCAAAAGGTGTATGCCGTGACGTTTCGCCTTTGCGATTCGCTGCCCAAGCATGTGACAGAGACATATCGGAAGGAAAGCACCCGGCTGTATGGCGACGGGGCAGACTGTCAGGAAGAACGGGATCGTTTCATGCATACAAAAATGATGGCATATATGGACCAAGGATATGGCGCTTGTTGGCTCAGGAATCCGGCGGTGAGACAAGTCGTGGAAAAGGCATTGGAATATGTCAACGGCAAGATGGCTCTTGTGCATGCTTATGTCATCATGCCCAACCATGTGCATGTGGTGTTGGAAACCAACGAAGGAATGGAAATCCAGCGTGTGATGCATTCTTTGAAGAGCTACACGGCCTTGCAGATAAACCGGCTCTTGCACCGTACAGGAAGTTTGTGGCAACGGGAGTGCTACGACCGCATCATTCGCAACACGGATCACTACGTAAATGCTATAAACTACATTATTGAGAATCCCCGCTATTGCAAAGAGGGCGAATACTCATTAAAGGTATTTGGAGAACAGGGAAGTAGTCGATAGTCTGCTATGTATTAGGCGGTCCTTTGCCACGCCCTCCCAGTGCACCGTCGCTTCAAATTGGCTTGACATCAGGCG
>JBJEAF010000227.1:0-7830 GCA_051868755.1 Alloprevotella sp. | reverse complement strand
GATTAGCAGAAGCGTTCGAGCACGGTTTGGATGAGCGTGTCGATGCTGTTCTTGTAGTTCGGATTGGCCTTTCCCGCCACACGATTGGCAATGACCATGCAGCAAGTCAGGGCCTTGTGGCCCAACAGGCGCGCCAGACCGGCCAGCGCACTGCTTTCCATCTCAAAGTTGGTAACTCGCCAACCCTCATACTCGAATGCCTCAATCTTGGTGTTAGCCTCTGGATCGGCCAATGGCAGGCGCAGCGAACGGCCTTGCGGACCGTAGAAACCGCCGCAGGCTACAGTGATACCGCGCACCATGTCAGTCCGCGCAATGCGCTGCAACAACTCGTCATCGGCATGCACCACATAGGGGTGGGCTATACACTGCGCTCCCTTCCATTGCATGTGTCGCATGAAGGCTTGCTCCATGGCCATATCGCACACTTCTTCCCGACGGCCATAGAAGTTGAGCAAACCGTCGAAACCGATGCTGACAGCACTGGCCACAAAGGTTCCTTCGGGCGTATTGGGCTGCAAACCGCCACACGTACCTATGCGCACCAGTTCCAATTGTTGCAGGACCGGACGCACGCGGCGCGTATCAAAGTCTATGTTGACCAGCGCATCCAGCTCATTGACCACAATGTCTATGTTGTCGCATCCGATGCCGGTCGATACTACCGACAGACGTTGGCCCCGAAAGGTGCCTGTCATCGTGCGGAACTCACGGCTGCTGACATCACACTCCACACTGTCGAAGTGGGAGGCTACAAGGGGCACACGACCCGGGTCGCCCACCAGTATGACCTTCGGGGCTAACTGACCGGGCTTTACATGCAGGTGGAAGACACTGCCGTCGGGATTGATGATGAGTTCAGAAGGAGCTATGGATTGCTGTGTGATATTTTGCATGGCTTTCGATGATGAGTGGAAAACTAAACCGGCGTGCAATCAAGGGAATAGCCGCCCGGACATAGGTGGATTTTCCCAGGAAACACCCCTTATTATATATAGAGACGAGAGCGTCAACGTTTCGTTTCTGCGATTCTCATATTCTTGGCTAACAGGTTACACTGTGCCCTAAGTTCAGGCAATGCCTTGTTGATCTGGCGCAACTCGTCCACCACAGGCTCTGTGCGCCGTCCCTGGGCAACCATGCGCTGCAATTCGTCACGGCGGGCCTGCATGGCCGAAAGTTCTTGTTGGCTCTGCTGCCACTGAACGGCTATGCGGCGGGCCGACTCGCTTCGGAACTGCGACAAGTCGGTGTAGACGAGCTGGTCAGTGATTACATAGCGCACATGCTGCCGGTGTTTATCCTTCGCCGTTGCAGCCTGTACCTCTTGCAAACGCTGGCGGGCAAGCTGCAAAGCCTGCCGGTCGGTTTGGGTGTCTGCCATACTGTGCAGCCGGGCCAACTGGCGCAACTGTTCCGAACCTATACTGTCCGCATCGTACACTTCGCGCGTAGTACCAGGAACAAACACATACACACACACCGTGTCGGACTGCTGGTTACGGTCGGTTACAAGCCAGCCCAACTGCGAAGCTTCATCAATGGCCAACAACAGGTCGTTGGCAGGCGAGTTGAAGGGCATGCCGAGGTTCTCAGCCTTGAGGTACTGCTGGGTCTCGGCATTGTAGCGGGTCACAAAGAGGTCATAGCCGCCCAAACTGCCAGGCCCCTGTCCTGCAAAGTAAACAGTGACACCGTCGGGCATGACAAAGGGTGACTGGCGGCTGCATGCCTCGCATTCCACGCCTGACAATGGTTCGGGTGCAGTCCACCCCGAAGCCAAACGGCCTGCTGCATAGAGCTGACGACCGCACAAGGCTGTGTCGGGAATAGAGAAGTACAGCCGGTCCTCCAAATCATTGATGTAGGCCCAACCGTCTGTTCCGGCAGGCAAGCCGGGCAAGCTGTCGCCCAGCGTAGCAAGGTCTACCAATCGCCCTGCACCTGGCGACAAGCGTACAGTCCCGGGCACCTCACGTAGGGCTACCTTAAAGCTGTCAACAAACATCACCTTTTCTGTGCCCAGCAACATGTCGGCTCCCTGCAACGCACGTTGCAAGTCCGCTTCCAACCTCACCGTACTTTTCTGCGCCTTGCGGTGGGCGGCAATGTCGAGCCTCAACTCCTTGGCTGCCTCCTCAAAACGGTATTGCTGCATGAGTTGTTCGGCACTCAGTGCAGCACTTTGCCCGGCGCCCGAACGCCCGCGCTGGGCATAAACAGGCAGTGTGGAGACTAACAACAGCAGGCAAGATATACGTGTGACGAATCGCATGATTATTCTGTAATATTTCTGGTTGAATGATGTAAAAACGCCCAAAAGTACGATTTTCTTTTTACAGGGAGGAACCAGATGCTACATTTTATGTATTTTTGCGCTGCCCTGAAGGACTTTGTTCAGTGGGCAAGTTGCAGAGATTAAAAGTTTATAGGAATGAGTCGAAAGGTTTATAGTCGAAAAGTCGATAGTTGAAAAGTAGATAGTTGAAAAAGTTTATAATCATACTCACTGAGCGGGTGATTACCGCGCTTCATGGTAACCTTATAAACTTTTCAACTCTTCAACTTTCAACTCATTCCTACAAACTCTTCAACTCCTCAACTTTCAACTCATTCCTACAAACTCTTCAACTCCTCAACTTTCAACTCATTCCTACAAACTTTTCAACTCATTCCTATAAACCTCCCACTGAGCGAAACTCTCCAACAGACGTTCCACCTAAAATCGAGCAAAGCTCTCCATCATGACCTGCACTCCTTACACACTGTCTACAATGAACCGCCCAGCCCTCAGACGCAGCCTGCTGAAGCTGTGCCTCACTCTGGCCCTTGCCTTTCCTATGCTGTTACAGACGCAATTGGCAGCAGAACCTGCCCCGCGCATCACGGCAAATCCCAGCGTAAAGTCTGGGAGGTCTGCTACACCGGCCATGCTGCCTCCTACTCCGCAATTCCCCTTCAAGACCTACAAGGTGAAGCGCAAGGACACGCTCTACGGCATAGCCCGTGCACACCAGATTACAGTAGACGAACTGATGGAAGCGAACCCCGAACTGAAAGCTTCTGACTACAAGTTGAAAAAGGGTGTCACACTGCGCATCCCCGTCAAACCTGCCCAGCCAGCTTATCAGCCGCTCGACACACTAAAGGTGGCAGTGGTCTTGCCTTTTGTGGGCAAGGGCATGGAAAACGAACGCAGCGTAGAGTTCTACCGTGGCATGCTCATGGGAATAGACGAGCTGAAGGCGGCCGGACTCAGTGTACATGTTTCTGCCTTCAATGAGCCTGCCCCCGAACAGGGCATTGCACCGCTCATGGCAGGCGTACTAAAAGTACAGCCCGATGTGGTGGTTGGTCCGCTCTACCCCTCCCACTTCACCGAAGTGGCATCACATTCCAGCCGCGAGATGAAGGTCGTCATTCCCTTCTCTTCGAAAGTGCCGCAAGTGGAATACCGCCCCGAGCTCTTTGTAATCAACACCCCCGAACGCTTTGAGGCAGAACAAGCTGCCGCCCTGTTTGAAAGCAAATTCAAGAAGGACCGCTGCGTCGTGCTGCTCAAAGGACTGAATAGCAACAGGCAAACGTTCTGTCAGGCCCTGCTCCAGCGACTGTTAGATGCCGGCTACCAGGTGCTGCAATATCCAGCTTCAACCAGTGCCGCCGATCTGGCTGCCGTGTTGCGCACCAAGAACAAGAAGGTGATGCTCGTTCCGGCTGACGACTCCAGCGAAACGCTTGATGCCATGCTGGCCAAATCGGCAGAACTGCGCGCCTTGCTGCCCGATACGGAATGCTCGCTGCTGGGTTATGACAAATGGATTTCACTGAGCGAAGGCCCCAGAAAGAAAGACATGCACGCCGCCAGCACCTACATCATCACGCCCAACTTCTACTTCCCCTACACCAAGGCTTCGATGGATTTCAGTAAGAACTACCGGCAATGGTTCAACACCGAGCTGCTGTCCAGCAATCCGCGCATGGCACCGCTGGGCTATGATTTCAGCATCGGCTTTCTGGCAGGCATGGCCACCTATGGCCACGACTTCAACACGCAGTCACCGCAGCCCAACACCGTGGCGGCACGCCCCAAGCTGCAAAACCAGATGCTCTTTGCTCCTGCTGGTACTGGTGGTGGCTACGTGAGCCGCAGCATGTGGCTCATCCACTTCAAGACCGACCAGAGCATCGTGAAGCTGCTGTAAACCGTTGTTTCAGTTGAAAAGTCGATTGTTTAGAAGTTTATAGTTGAAAAGTTTATAAGGTCGCCGTTAAGCGCAATCATCATCCGCTCAATGAGTGACCTTATAAACTCTTCTACTTTATACTTTTTACTTTTAAGCCTCAAACCGAGCAAAGCTCCCCCAACATGTCCCGCATCCACTCCTTATTATATATACTGCTGCTATCTCTGGCAGCTGCGCCCCGGGCAGCAGCCCAAATCGGCGAACCGCGCAACAACATCGCGGTAGGCGTATCAGCCGGTGTGGCCATGAACACCATCGGATTCGACCCCACCATCAAACAGAGCCAGCACATGGCTCCTACCCTGGGTCTTGTGGCACGCTTCACCAGCGAAAAGTACTTCAACACACTCTGCGCCCTCCAGCTGGAACTGAACTACACCCAGCTGGGCTGGAAGGAGAAAGTGCTCGACTCAAATTCGGAGCCTTTGCCTGACAAATACAGCCGCCACCAGCACTACCTGCAACTACCCCTGCTGGCACGACTGGGTTGGGGCAAGGAACAAGGCGGACTGATGGGCTACTTTCTGGCTGGTCCTCAGTTCGGCTATTTCCTGACCGAAAGCAGTGAGCAGAGTCTCTTTACGCTCGATGCTTATGGCAAACCGGACCGCCCCAACGGGCTGTCGGCACAGTACGACATGCCTATCGAAAACAAATTTGACTACGGCATCACTGCCGGAGCCGGCATAGAATGGAGCACAAAGGTCGGACGCTTCGCCTTCGAAGCCCGCTATTATTACGGTCTGTCCGACATCTACAAGAACTCAAAGAAGGACGTGTTCGGACGCTCGAACAACAACACCATCATCCTGAAAGCCGTCTATCTGTTTGACCTGAAATAAGACAAGTCAGGAGACCACACGCGTATCATCAACGTTTGCCTCCTGCTCACATTTACCCATTTATCACACCGCCGTCATCCCAACGCACTGGAATGACGGCGGTTATTATCTTCTTACGGATAATTCTGTTATACAGACGCAAGCATTAGGATAGTCTACCTACGCCGATAAACAAAAGAAACGGCTCAAGCCGAAAGAGTGCAAAAAGCTGTCCCAAAGAAGTCCCAAGGAAGTCATGAGAAAGGAGTTGCTGGCCTCCCCCCTACTCTCCCAGCAAGTCAGGGCGCAGCCGACGCGTACGTTCCAAGCTCTGTGACAATTCCCACTCCTTGATTTTGGCATCGTGACCTGACAGCAGGATGTCGGGCACTTTCCAGCCTTTGTAGTCAGCCGGCCGCGTGTAGACCGGGGCTGCCAGCAGATTGTCCTGAAAGGAGTCGCTCAGCGCACTCTGCTCATCAGACAGCACACCGGGCACCAAACGCACAATGGCATCACACATCACAGCTGCCGGAAGCTCACCGCCTGTCAGCACATAATCGCCCACACTCACCTCCTTCGTAATCAGGTGTTCGCGAATACGGTAGTCGATGCCCTTGTAATGTCCGCACAGAATAATCAGGTTGCCCTTCAGCGAAAGTTCGTTGGCCATGGGCTGGTCGAACTGTTCGCCGTCGGGCGAAGTGAAGATAACCTCGTCATAGTCACGCTCTGCCTTCAGCGCACTGATGCAAGCATCAATGGGCTGGCACTGCATGACCATACCGGCAAAGCCGCCAAACGGGTAGTCATCTACCCGGCGGTGCTTGTCAGTGGTATAGTCGCGAAGGTTGTGTATGTGGATTTCCACCAGACCCTTCTTTTGTGCACGGGCCAGAATCGAAGTGTTTACAAAGCCGTCGAGCATCTCGGGCAATACGGTGATGATGTCTATGCGCATATTGTGGCGTGTTCGTGAGTATTTCTAACAGGATGCAAAAGTAAGGATTTATGTCCACTTGGCACGGGTTTACCAGCAGGTTTCGGTAACACCTGCCAGTTGCTCACCCATAAAAACCGGCTTCGCGGACCTACCCGAATGCAGCTGTCCCCCTGCTTGCTTGTATTATCCGAGTGAAACGCCGACTGCTGATGTGCCCAACCACCCGCCAAGCGCATACAGCGGCACATTCTCCATCCAACCCTGATCTACATACGGACACAAAGACAGACGCAAGCCCTTCAGCCCTGCATTGTCCTTGATGAATTGCGCAAGAGATTTGGATCTTACGTTCGTCGCAGCTTTTACTTCGATGGGGACGACCCTGTCCTCACGCTGAACCACAAAATCTATCTCTGCCGGCGTGCGGTCATTGCTCCAATAATAGGGTGTAACCCCCCCCGATACCAGCTCCTGAGCAATAAACTGTTCGGCCAAAGCCCCCTTGAACTCCGTGAACACCTTATTGTCCATCAGCATATCAGCGGCAGAAGCGTCAACCATGCACCCTAACAAACCACAGTCAAGGAAGAACATTTTAAAGGCATCTGGCGATACATAGAACGTGAGTGGTTTACGCGCTTCGCTGATTCTCGGCACCCGATGCACTATACCCGCATCAACTAACCACTGTATGGCAAGCTCAAAATCTGCGGCCCGTGCCCCTTTTCTGATAGCTCCATAAACAAATTTCTTGTTCTCTTTAGCTAACTGGGAAGGGAGCGAAGCCAACACCTGCCCGATCCTTATCGATTCTCGCTTTGTCGTATGCCTTGAAACATCCCGACGGTATGCCTCCAGAATGAAACGTTGCTCCCTTCTCACTTCTTGCAAGTCACCACGCGCTACATATTTCGATACCACGTTCGGCATTCCTCCCACATAGTAATATTGCCGCAACAGAATTTCCAATTTGTCCTTCATCAAATCTACAAGCTGCCAATTGCACGAACCAACCAGTTCGCTCAAATCGGTTTTTCCCATAGCATCCAGGAACTCCGAAAAATTCATAGGATACATGTTTAACATATCCACCTTGCCTACAGGGAAAGCCTCTCCCCCTTTCAGGGTTATTCCGAGAAGGGAACCAGCAACCATCACATGGCATTCCGGCATCTTCTCATAGAAATATTTGAGTGAATGCAAGCCACGTTCCACCTCCTGTATCTCATCGAGAATGACAAGTGTCTTTCCTGGAATGACCCTCACCCCCGTGATGACCTGAATAGACAGCAGGATGCGGTCCATATCGTAATCAGCCGTAAACAAATTCTTGGCCCGTGGCTCATCGTCACAATTGACATAGGCCACACTTTCGTATTCCTCTTCACCAAAATGACGCATTATCCAAGTCTTGCCCACCTGCCTGGCACCTAATATCACGAGCGGTTTTCTGTCTACACGCTGTTTCCATGCCAATAAATCATTGTAAATCAGCCTCTTCATAAAACTTCAATTTGAGTATTTCGAATGCAAAATTACACTTTTTCGATGATTCGTTATGACATAATCCACACTTTTTCGATGATTCGTTATGACATAATCCACACTTTTTCGATGATTCGTTCGAGCATACCATTCAACACCCCAACAACTTTCGTCCTTAAAAATGTCCTAATTTATACTTTTACGTCCTTAATAAGGAAACACCTACACTTCACGTCCTTATATCTGTGGTAATCACCATGAAATCCTATGGAAAAGGGGTCAAGCCGAAATCCCGGTGCATGATTTTTAGATAAATGTGTGAATGCAAGCGTTC
>JBJEAF010000226.1:3223-7831 GCA_051868755.1 Alloprevotella sp. | reverse complement strand
TTTCATAGATGAGATTTTAAAGTTTTGTTCAGCGTCATACGGCATGGCTGCGTGCGGACACACTACACCATGTCGTGGCAAAAGTAGGGCATTATTTCGTTTCAACCAACATATTAGCATTTTTTTTGTTTGAAGCTTTGCTCACTTTAAGGGTGGGGGTTGGGGGTACGTTGATTGGGTGTCAGTGTGGTTCGTTCGGTGGTCAAGTTTTAGCATGGCTGCCACATCCGCATGTGTGTTCTGCTTGGGACTTTGAAGTTTTGTATAATGCCAAGGTGTGTATCTTGACGTGCAGCATCCCTTCAGCCGGAGCTGGCCTGACTTTGTATCATCCATGTCTTATTTTCGCACGTGCGCGTGCACTTTTTACGTGTTTATAATGCGCAATAAATCGTTCAACCCTTCAGCCAACCCTTCATTGTTCTTGATTCTCAACAGGAAACAGGCTGAAGGGTTTGGATTTCAAACCCTTCAGGAAGGTTCAGCTTGACTTTTCCTGATTTAGGTTGGCCGTTTTTTCGTTATTTCCTGCTATAGGTATGCTGTTTTCTGTGACAAGTAAGATGCAAGCAAACAGTGGGTCAGCAAGGGTGGAATTTGACGAAAACAAGGTCTGGGCCAGGCGCGACAACTCGTCGAGTTGTCGTGTCTAAGTCTGGAGTTGTTTGCATGAGGTCAATGAGAACCGGCAGACAGGTGAGGCTGAAGACAACACACAAAGCTGAAACTTCCTGAAGGGTTTGATACCCCAAACCCTTCAGCCACTTTTCTTCTGAGAATCAATAAAAATGAAGGGTTAGCTGAAGGGTTGAATAGTTTCTAAGGGGAAAAAATACGTATGTAGTTGTTTGGAAAACATTAAGAACGGAATGGCGATTCGGGCAGGAAGAGAAGTCGCTATCGGGAACCGTCAGGTGGCCACTGTTCTTGGGTTGTTTTTTTTCTGCGGGGTCGTTTCCGAAGAGTGTGCCATTCTTGAAGACGGGTGCCCCCCTTGTCTTCAATACCATTGCGGTTGTATTCCACACGCAGAAACAACAGTCGGAAACAAAGTGTAGAGGCTGTATTTGTGTCCACATTCGTCTCCTGTGTGCAGGCTGCCTTTTTAGAGGGATTGTGACATTTTTGTTAAAAAAAATCAGATTTTGGCTTTGTCCTTCGTTCCCGTAGTTTTATATTTGCAGCGTGTTCCGTTGTGGGCACCTTTCACCTTAGGCAACTAACCCCCACTATTATATGGATTTCTTCTATCTGGGAATACTGATTTTCCTTATTGTCCTGGCCACCTTTGACCTGTCGGTAGGCGTGGCGAACGATGCGGTCAACTTCTTGAGCCCCGCCGTGGGGGCCAAAGCGGCCAAGTTCCGCACCATCCTGCTCGTGGCGGCCATCGGCATCTTTGTGGGTGCCAGCACGTCGAGCGGCATGATGGACATAGCCCGACACGGCATACTGAATCCGCTCTATTACACGCTCGACGATGTGATGTGCATCTTTCTCGGCGTGGCGGCCACCGACGTGATTCTGCTCGACATCTTCAACACCCTGGGCATGCCCACCTCTACCACCGTGTCGATGGTCTTCGGCCTGCTGGGCGGCAGCACCGCGCTGGCCATGTCGAAAATGCTGGGCAGCGGCTACACCTACGCGGAGCTGATCAACACCGACAAGGCCCTGAGCGTGATTATCGGCATCTTCCTCTCGGTAGCCATCGCCTTCGTGGTCGGCACGATTGTCATGTGGATTACGCGCGTGGTGTTCACCTTCCACTACAGGAAACACCTGCGCTGGAGCATAGCCCTGTTTGGCGGCCTGAGTGTGACCTCCATTTTCTACTTCCTCTTGGTGAGCGGCCTGAAAAACAGCACGCTGCTCACGGCCATAGGCTGGACGCCGGACTGGATTGACGCACACCGCGCCACGATTCTGCTCTCTTGTATCGTGGGATTCAGCGTGCTGATGGAGGTGCTCCACCTGCTGAAGGTCAACATTTTCCGTATTGTGGTGCTCTTCGGCACGTTTGCGCTGGCCATGGCCTTTGCGGGCAATGACCTGGTGAACTTCATCGGTACGCCGTTGGCCGGTCTGGAGTCCTTCCTCGACTTCACAGCCAACGGCAACGGCACGGCTGCCAGCCAGTACACCGTGAGCGTGTTGGCAGGCGAGAGCCACCTGCCGGGCAAGCACTGGTTCCTGATTGGTGCGGGCGTGATCATGACGGTGGCCATCTGTACCTCGAAGAAGGCGCAGAAGGTAGTCGAGACTACAGTGAACCTCTCGCGTCAGGATGAGGGCGAGGAGGTCTTCTCCTCGTCGAAGATAGCCCGCCGCACGGTGCGCGCTGTCCTGAGCGCGACCTCCTTCGTGGGCCGCTTTGTGCCGTCCGGTGTGGCGCGCTGGATCGACAACCGATTCTTGCAGGACGATGTCGAGCTCGAAGAGGGCGCAGCCTTCGACCAGGTGCGTGCCTCTGTCAACCTCGTGCTGGCCGGCCTGCTCATCGTGGTCGGAACCACGCTGCAGCTGCCGCTGTCTACCACCTACGTGGCCTTCATGGTGGCCATGGGTTCGTCGTTGGCTGACCGCGCTTGGGGCCGCGAAACGGCCGTCTACCGCATTACGGGCGTGATTACCGTGATTGGCGGCTGGTTCATTACGGCCGGCGCAGCCTTCATTGTGAGCTACTTCATTGCCAGCATCAACCACTTCGGCGGCTTCATTGCCATGATTCTGGTCATGTGTGTGGTGGCTGCTGTGGTAATCAGCAACAACCGGCGCTTCAAGCAGAAGAAGGAGCAGGACAATGTCGACACGCTCTTCCGCCAGTTGGTGCGCTCACACGACAAGGAGGAAACCTGGCAGCTCCTGCTCGAACACGTGCGCCGCACGCAGGGTGACATCCTCACTTTCACGCGCAACACCTTCAGGAGCATCACCCAGGGCCTCATGCACGAAAACATGAAGGAACTGCGGGCCGCCACCCAGGCCATCGACGACGAAAAGGCCCAGTGGAAGCGCTACCGCCGCAAGGAAATTCTGGGTATGCGCAAAATCGACTACCTGCTGGCTGTCGAGAAGAACACCTGGTTCCACCTGGGATGCAACAGCACGACCCAGATTATCTATGGCCTGAAGCGTATGTTGGAGCCTTGTGTGGAACATGTGGACAATAACTTCAAGCCCCTGCCGCAGGATTATGTCGATGAATTGATCCCCGTGTGCAACGACGTGGACCGTTTCCTCGAAGCGGCATGCCAGATGATCACCGAAGGCAACTTCAAGAATGTCGACGAGTTGCTGGTGGAGGGTAACGCCGTGAAGAGCCGCATCTCGCAGATCCGCCATTCGCAGCAGGACCGCATACAGCGCGAAGACTCCAACATCAAGCTGGCCCTGCTCTACCTCTCGACCCTGCAGGAGACCCAGGAGCTGGTCAGCATCTCGCGCCACCTGCTGCGCGCTTCCAAGCGATTCCAGACGCAGTAGGGGAGGGACAGCTCCGGGAACTCCGGATTTTCCGGATATTCCAGACTATCCGGAACTCCCGGACTCTCCGGATCCTCCAGCCCCTCTCCACCCCTCACACCCAAGGCTCATGGACAACAATCAGGAAGAAAGGGTGAGGCTCGACACCAACGAGTCGCCCTTCAACACCCCCTACAACCGTTTTCCAGGCGCAGCACTCGAACAGCTGAAGGAGGCTTACGGAAAACGCGAACATATCCCGCCGTCGTGTATCTACTTCTGCGGAAATGGTACGGAACAGGCTGCTGACCTCTGTCTGCGCCTGTTCTGTCTGCATGGTGACCTGGCTGTTACAGCCGTGCCAACCCGTTCGGTCTACCGCCGCCGGGCCTTGGCCTCTGGCGTGGAGCTGCAGGAGGTGAAGCTCTCCGAGGAGGCCGACTACCGTTTCGAGTGTGCCGCTTTCATGCAGCGCGTCCATCCGCGTGCCACGCTCCTTTTCCTCTGTTCGCCCAACTGTCCCACGGGCCGGCTTTTGCCCGTGGCCGAACTGGAGGCCCTGCTGGCCCGTTTCAAGGGCTGGGTCGTGGTCGACGAGTCCTATATCGACTTCACCCCGCAGCAGACGGTGTTGCCCCTGCTGGGCCGCCATGCCAACCTGCTGTTGTTTCGGAGCTTTTCGCGCGGTTGGTCGGCCGCCAGCCTGCGTGTCGGCGTGATTGTGGCCCGTCCGTCGGTGGTCAGCCAGATTGCCGGGACAGGCTATACCTATCCCCTCAGCTCCATGCAGATAGAGGAGGTGCAGCGTCACCTGCGCAAAATCAGCGACGTGTGCAAGTGGCAGCGTGCCCTTGTCGAAGAGCGCGGGCGCATGGTCTCCGCGCTGCGCCAGTTGCCCGCCTGCACCAAGGTCTACGACTCTGCGGCCAACTTCCTGCTCGTCCGCTTCGCTGACAACGAAGCCGTGGAGCGCGCCCTGCGGCAGCGCGGCATCCGCGTGAAACGCTACCCCGAAGGGCTCCGCATCACCATCGGACTGCCGGCCGACAATGCCGCCCTGCTCGCCGTGTTGCGGGGCTGATGCCCCGCCGGAAAGTCAGGATAGTCCGGGCTTCCCGGGCTTTCTGGATTATCCAGGCTTTC
>JBJEAF010000226.1:0-3123 GCA_051868755.1 Alloprevotella sp. | reverse complement strand
TTTCTGGATTATCCGGAATTTCCGGAGTTTCCGGGCTTTTCGGACAGCTCCGCCCCCTCCCCAACCCAAACACTCCCCCTATGCCCCAAGAATCCATCAGCGCCTGCCCCCTACTGAAAGACACCTCCTTCATGCACCTCATGACGCGGCGCATCTGTAACGTCCTCATCATCGCCAACCCCTACGATGCCTTCATGCTCGAAGACGACGGGCGCGTGGACGAAAAAATCTTTGACGAGTATGCCAAGCTGGGCCTCCGCTATCCGCCCCGCTTCACGCAGGCCGCCTCGGCCGCCGAGGCCGAGGAAGAGCTGGCGCGCACCAGCTTCGACCTCGTCATCTGTATGCCCGGAGCCGAGGACAACGACGTGTTCTGCATCGCCCGCGACATCAAACAACGCTTCAGCCACATCCCCTTGGTCGTGCTCACACCCTTCAGCCACGGCATCACGGCGCGGATGCAGAACGAGGACCTCTCTATCTTCGAATACGTGTTCTGCTGGCTGGGCAACACCGACCTCCTCCTCTCCATCATCAAGCTGATAGAGGACAAGATGAACCTGGAACACGACGTGCGCGATGCCGGCGTACAGATGATTCTGCTGGTCGAGGACTCCATACGCTATTATTCCTCCATCCTCCCCAACCTCTACAAGTTCGTGTTGCAGCAGAGCTTGGAGTTCGCCACCGAGGCCCTGAACTCACAGCTCGAAATGCTGCGTATGCGCGGACGGCCCAAAATCGTGCTCGCACGCAACTATGAAGAAGCCTGGCAGCTCTACAGCCAATACCGCCAGCACACGCTGGGCGTGATCAGCGACTGCCGTTTCCCCCGCGAGGGCGAGACCGACGAGCTGGCCGGCTACAAGCTGCTCTCGGCCATGCGCGCCTCCGACCCCTTCCTGCCCCTCATCATGCAGAGTTCCGAAACCGAGAAGAGCGTGTGGGCACAGCGTTGCGGGGCAGCCTTCATCGACAAGAACTCCAAAAAGCCCGCCGACGACCTGCGGCAGTTAGTGCTCAACAACTTCGGCTTCGGCGACTTCATCTTCCGAAAGCCCGGCACGCGCCACGGGGAGGTGCGCATCCGCAACCTCAAGGACTTGCAGGACAACATCTTCACCCTGCCGCAGGAGTCGCTCCTCTACCACATACGCCGCAACAACGTGTCGCGCTGGTTGGGTTCGCGTGCCCTCTTTCCCATTGCGGAGTTCCTGCGCGACATCACCTGGGATTCGCTCCAGGACATCGACGCGCACCGCCAAATCATCTTTGACGCCATCGTGCGCTACCGCCGCATGAAGAATCAGGGCGTGGTGGCTGTGTTCAACCGCCACCGCTTTGACCAGTACAGCAACTTTGCCCGCATCGGCGACGGTTCGCTGGGCGGCAAGGGGCGCGGCCTGGCCTTCCTCGACCACATCATCATGCGTCATCCTGACCTCAACGACCAGCCCGGCGCCAGCGTGCAGCTGCCCAAGACGGTGGTGCTCTGTACCGATGTGTTCGACGAGTTCATGGAAAAGGGCAACCTTTACCCCATCGCCCTGTCCGACGCGCCGAACGACGAGATCCTGCAGGCCTTCCTCGACACGCCGCTGCCCGAACGCCTTCACGATGACCTCGTGACCTATCTGCAGGTGGTGACCGGACCGATAGCCATCCGCTCCTCGTCGCTCCTCGAAGACGCCCACTACCAGCCCTTCGCCGGCATCTACTCCACCTACATGATACCGCCTGCCGATGACCTCGAACTGCGCCTGCAGCTCCTCTCGGGAGCCGTCAAGGGCGTATATGCCTCAGTCTACTACAGCGACAGCAAGGCCTACATGACCGCCACGCGCAACGTGATTGACCAGGAAAAAATGGCCGTGCTGCTGCAGGAGGTGGTGGGAACGGCCTACGAAGGACGTTACTATCCGCACATTTCGGGCGTGGCACGCTCGCTCAACTATTACCCCATCGGCGACGAGCAGGCCACCGACGGCATTGCCGACCTGGCTTTGGGCTTGGGCAAGTATATCGTGGACGGCGGACTGAGCCTGCGCGTGTGTCCCGCCTATCCGAACAAGGTGTTGCAGACCAGCGAAATGGAGATGGCGCTGCGCCAGACACAGACCCGCTTCTATGCCCTCGACTTGACACAGACGACCTCGCCCTTTCAGGTGGACGACGGCTTCAACCTGCTGAAGCTGCCCGTGCAGGAGGCGGTGAAGGACGGTGCCATGCGATTCACGGCTTCGACCTACGACCCCTACGACATGGTGATACGCGACGGCGTGTACGACGGCGGGCGCAAGCTCGTCACCTTCAGCGGCGTGCTGCAACACGGGGTGTTCCCCCTGCCCGAACTGCTGCGCCTGCTGTTGCATTACGGTCGCGAGGAAATGCGCCGCGAGGTCGAGGTGGAGTTTGCCATCAAACTGGCCGACGACCGCACGGGCGTGTTCTATCCGCTGCAAATCAGGCCGATGGTCGCACCGCGTATGCAGCTGGACGAAGACCTGACCCAGATAGCCGACGACAAGGTGCTGCTTCATTCGCACCACGCCATCGGCCACGGTGTGCTGCCCGACGTGTGCGACGTGGTGTATGTGAAGACCGAGGGCTTCTCGGCTGCCCACAATCCGCAGGTGGCCGACGAGATTGAGTCGCTGAACCGCCGGCTCGTGGCCGAAGGAAGGCCCTATGTCCTGATCGGTCCGGGACGTTGGGGCAGCAGTGACCCCTGGTTGGGCATCCCCGTCAAGTGGCCCCACATATCGGGAGCCAAGGTCATTGTCGAGGCGGGGCTCAGCAACTACCGCATCGACCCCAGTCAGGGCACCCACTTCTTCCAGAACCTGACGAGCTTCGGGGTGGCCTACTACACCATCGACGACTACAAGGGCGACGGCGTGTACCACTACAGCCTGTTGCAGCAACAGCCTGCGGTGAACGAAACGGCCCACGTGCGCCACGTGCGGTTCGACAAACCCTTGGTGGTGAAAACCGACGGGATGAAGAAGGAGGGCGTAGTGATTCTGTAGCCCTCCGAACACGAATCGCCGTGAATGTTTTTGGAACGCGAATGTCCGTGAACGGAAGCGAATCATTATTTTCGAAAATTAGCGGTCAATTCAC
>JBJEAF010000225.1:0-7919 GCA_051868755.1 Alloprevotella sp. | reverse complement strand
ATGCGCCAAAGCGTCAGGCCGTTTTTTGCCTCCACCCGCCGGGAGCGCGGGCAAAGGAGCGCGGGCAAAAGCCTGCGTTCGTGCCAGCTTCAGCAACATCCCGGCTGTGCAGCAGCCCATGCGGCGGCACAGCGGCGGGCTTCGGCCTCGTTCTGCTTGGCCGCTGTGTACAGCCGTGCGAAGGCGCGGATGAAGGCCAGTGTCTTGGGACTGGGCTTGGGGGTAGACGGAGTAGAATGATCCATAGGCATCACAGGGTTGGTGAAACGTTTCGGTGAAAAGGGCGCACGGCCTATCGGTCGGCCTTCAGTCGCGGTCAAGCCGCCACGTACAGCCTTGGCCCTCCTTTATTATATATAGGAGTACACGCGCGCGAACCACCTCTTGCGGGGTGGGGTAGACGCAAGTCACAGGCGCGCCTTGTCCCTTTTCATCCCTTATAACGGAAACACAAACTTTTTAGTGTGCCATGGGGAGGGGAAATGTTGAAGCGGGGAGAAGTTTAAGTGTCGAAGAGTCGAAAGTTTACAGGAATGCTCGGTGAGCGGCCTGACAGACTTTCCATTCTTCAACTTCCACTTTCCCGCCTATTCCGCCTTGAGGCTTTCCACGGGGTTCAGGTTGGCCACCCGTCCGCATTGCGCGATGACGGTGGCGAGCACGACGCCGCCGACCAGGACGAACGACAAGGGGAATATCCACCAGTGGATGGGGGTGCGCCCGGCAAAGTTGTGGAGCCACTGTTCGCTGAGGTAGTAACCTATGGGGGCTGCAATCAGGAATGAGACGAAGAGCGGCACGGTGTAGCGGCGGGTGAAGAGCGACAGGAGCTCACTGACGCTGCTGCCCATCACCTTGCGGATGGCTATCTCCCTCCGGCGGTACGCTGTTTCGAACATCGTGAGGCAGAAGACGCCGATGACGGTGATGAGGAACGCCAGGAGGGTGCTGGCCTCAATCTGCGCCATGAAGCGCATCTCGTCGGCGTAGGTCTGTTCCAGAATGTCGTCCAGAAACTTCACGTCGGGTGTGGCCCGGCCCTTGCAGAACGCTTCGAGTGTCCGGCTGACCTGCTGCCTCAACGCTTTCTTGTCGGTGTGGGCACCTGTGCGGATGTAAAGGACGCGCATCTGGTCGTCCCAGTCGGCAAACCTCTCGCCGAAAATGACGAAGGCCACAGCCTCCTCCGCGCAGTCTACACGGACGGTACTGGCGCGGAAGTTCCTGCACACACCCAGTACTGGCAGGTCACCGTCGCAGAGCGGCTTGTCTATCTGGATTTGAGGATACTTCTTCTTCATGGCCTCATTGATGATGTAGACATCGCTGTCCGTCTCCTTGAAGTCGCGCCCCTCGATGATGTCAATGCCCATGGTGCGCAGGATTTTCCAGTCTGCGGGCCAAGCGACAAAGTAATATGGCGCATTGGTTTCGCCCCGGCCCCAGGTCATGTGGCGGTCGCCTGCGCCCAGCACGTCGAAGGAGAACGACACGCTCTCGATGCCGCCCACTTTCTCCAACTCACTGCGCAGGGCAGCGTGTTCCGCAGGCGGCACTTCCGACAGGTTGGCTATCAGCACCTCGTCCTTGTCGAAGCCATAGTCCGAGTTGTAGATATAGCTCCGCTGGCAATAGATGACAGCGACAAAGATGACCATGACAAAGGCGATGACCAACTGCAGGCCGACAAGAAGCTGGCGCAGCAGGCGTCCGCCGGGATTCAGTCCGAAGTTGCCTTTCAGGACCAGTGCGGGCTGGAAGGAGGTGACGTAGCGCGCACTGTAGGCTGTGGCGCAGAGGCCCACGAGGATACTCACGGCTGCCATTGTCAGGACGATGTCGGGATTGTCGGTCACGGCCATGGAGCCGAGCGTGTATTCGCCGATGTACTCCCATCGGCAAATACAGGCGGCCAGCAGCAGGGACAGGGCGAAAGCCCCCAGGCAGAGAAGGACACCCTCCGAAAGGAGCCGCAGCCGGAGCGAAAGGTTGCTCTCGCCCATCACCTTGCGGGTGTTGATGCTGCGCAGCCGGACGGGGGCCTGGGCCATGGAGAAGTTGGCATAGTTGATGAGGGCAACCAGCAGGAGCAGGATGACCGACAGTTGCAGGATGTAGTAGACCGTTTGGTTGCCCCGGTCGATCACTACGTCGTGGCCGTTCAGGTAGCTCTCGTCTAAAGGCAGCAGGGCGAACTGGAGTCGGCCCAGAAACTCCTTTATTTCATCCGAACTGTTTTTTTCCGCTGCCAGCACGTCACCCAGACTCTTCTTGAACGTGGCCTGGATGTCATCGACGTTCGTGCCGCGCTTCGTGTGGAGGTACACATCGTAATTGAAATTGCCGTAGTTGCCCTTGTTCTCGTCGCCCATCGACGCGTAGACGGCGTTCACAAAGTTGCAGTTTGAGGGAAAATCCTTGTAGACACCGACCACATGCCTTTCTCCGCCTTCTTCGGCCAGTCTCATCGACCGGCCCGCCACCATCACGCTGCCGAAATACTTTTCGGCCAATGAGGCAGGGATGATGATGCCGCCGTCGATGGCCCGGCTTCCATCCAGTGTGCCGTCGACAAGCTCCGTGTTGACGGTCGTGAGCATGTCGTCGCTGATTCTATAGAAGGGGGCGGTGAGCATGCTCCCTCCCTTGTCGAAGCGGACATTCCCGTCTTCGCGCATGTAGCCGACGCTTTCTACCAGCGGACACTGGGAAAAGTTGTCGGCCAGAAAGCGGCTGCAGGTCGAGTTCCACACCCCTTCTTCCATGATTCCGCGTATGTAGACACGGCGGATGTTCTCACAGTCCCTGATGCTATGGTTGAAGCTGCCGATGAAGTGGATCTGCGTGAGCAGTATGTAGCTGCCGGTGAAGGCAAGTACGAGGCCGGCGAGGTTGAACGCCGAGGCCAGCTTGTAGCGTCGGAAGAGATAGAAAAGCGTTTTCATGGTGTCGGGGTCAGAGTATGGTGTTTTCGACTATCTCACCGTCAAACAGGTTGACGGTGCGGTTGGCATAGGCCGCATCGTGCTGGCTGTGAGTGACCATCACGATAGTGGTTCCCTCGGCATTGAGCAGCGAGAGCAGCTGCATGACCTCCAGGCCGTTCTTGGAGTCGAGGTTGCCCGTCGGCTCGTCGGCCAGGATGAGGCGGGGTCTCCCGACAACGGCACGGGCTATCGCCACGCGCTGCTGCTGGCCGCCCGAGAGCTGCTGCGGGTAGTGGGTGGCCCGCTGGGAGAGGTTCACCCGGCGCAGGATGTCGAGCACGCGCTGCTTGCGCTCGGCTTTGGGCACCTTGAGGTACTTCAGCTGCAGGTCGACGTTCTCCTCGACCGTCAGTTCGTCGATGAGGTTGAAGCTCTGGAACACGAAGCCGATGCGTCCCTTGCGGTAGCGGGTGCGGTCCTTCTCCTTGAGGTGGCCCACTTCCTCGCCCGCGAGCCAGTAGTTGCCGCTGTCGGGATTGTCGAGCAGTCCGAGGATGTTGAGGAGCGTGGACTTGCCGCAGCCCGAAGGGCCCATGACGGCCACAAACTCGCCTTCCTTCACTTCGAGGCTCACGCCGTTGAGTGCTGTTGTCTCCACATTCTCTGTGCGGAACACTTTCGAGAGGTTTTCTATCTTGATCATATCGTTGTTGTTTTTATTTCAGTTTGAGTATTTCGTTGTCCTTGAATGCCTCGTAGCCGCTGATGATGACCCGTTCGCCGGGTTCGAGCCCTTCTTCCACCTCGTAGTATTGAGGGTTCTGCCGGCCGATACGTATGGTGCGGCGGTAGGCTTTTTTGCCGGCCTTGTCGAGCACGAAGATCCAGCCGCCGCCTGTCGTCTGGAAGAAGGTGCCCTTGGGGATGAGGACGGCCTGCAAGGGGCGGCCCAGTTCGAGGTTGAGGTTGTAGGTCTGGCCCGAACGGATGTTGGCGGGACGCGCGCCGGTGAAGACCAGGTCGGTGCGGAACTTGCCCTCCCTCACTTCGGGGTAGACCTTGCGCACTGTCAGGCTGTAGGTCTTTCCGTCGCGCTCGAACGTGGCCGACAGGCCCACCTTCACGCGGTCGATGTAGTGCTCGTCGATTTGTGTCTCAATCTTGAAGTCGCTCAGGTCGTTCACCTGGCCTATCGATTGTCCGGAGCTGACGTTTTCCCCCAGTTCAACATCGAGCAGCCCCAGTTCGCCGTCAATCGGGGAGCGCACCTCCAGTTTCCCCTTGCGCTCGCGCACCAGGAGCACGTTGCGCTGCATGTTGTCCAGGTTGTCTTCCATCTGGTCCATCTGTATGCTGCGGTAGAGGGAGTCCTTCTTGAGCCGCTCTCCGATGAGGGCCTGCTTCCGGCGGGCCAGTTCGTAGTCTTCCTTGGCCTGTAGCCAGGTCTCCTTGGAGATGAGTTTCTCTCCGTAGAGCCGCCTGTTCTGCTGGCTGGCCCTGCGCTTGCGCTCTACGTCCATGTCGAGCGATGCCTTTTCGGTTTCGTTGTTGAGCTTGTCCTGCTGCATGGCCACCTGCGTGTTGCGCAGCAGGTTCTGCTTCTCGGCCAGTTCGGCCTCGGCATTGAGGATTTCGAGGTCGAGGCTGCTGTTGGCGAGCCGGACGATGACATCGCCCCGCCTGACCTTCTGGCCTTCCTCTGCCACCTTCTCCATGACGATGCCCCCTTCTTCGGGCGAGATGTGGACTACCTGGATGGGGACGACCGTGCCGTTGAGTCGCACGTAGTCCTTGAACTCTCCCTGTGTGGCCTGGCTGAGGGTGAGGTCGGCAGCCTCGACCTGCAGGGTGCGCTGGTGGTTGCCGAAGACCATCCATAGCAGCACCAAGAGCACGAACAGGCCGCCCGCCACGTAGGGGAGGTGCTTCTTCTGCAATCCTTTTTTTCTTTCGATCATTCTGTCCATAGTGGTATTCCCTTGTAATAGTTCAACATGCGTGTCTTGTAGAGCTGCGTGAGCTGGCATTGCAGGAGCTGGGCCTTGCTCTGGAGCAGGGCGACGGCCTGGGTCTGTACTTCGACCGCCGAGGCCAGTCCTTCTTCATATTTCCTGACCGTGAGCCTCGACGCGATGCTGTCCGACTCGACCTTGGCCCGCATCTTTTCGGTCTCCTTGCGGCTGTTCTCGCGGTCGGTGATGGTTTCGTGTATCAGCCGTTGCAGTTCGCTGTGTCGGTAAGCCAGTTCCTCCTCGGCCCGGCGGACGTTGTTTCGTTGCCGGCGGACGTTGGCCAGCGTAGTGAGCCGGTTGAAGAGCGGTATGGAGAGCGTGGCGTAGAGATACTGGCCCGCATTGTTGCGGAACTGGTCCTTGAAGCTCGCGGAGTGGGGCGCATGCAACTGTTTGAAGAAGGAGGTCGAGATGCCGGCTCCCACCGACAGGGTCGGTAGCAGGGCTCCCCGGACAGAGCGGTAGGCATAGCGGGCCGACAGCAGGCTGTATTCGGCTCCCCGGATGTCGGGGTTATAGTGCCGGGCCTGCTCGTAGAGGGCTGTCGCATCGGCGGCAGAGAGGTCGGCGGTCACGTCGTCGAATGTCGTAATCCGGAGTGTGTCGCCTATCGGAAAGTTCATCAGTTGCTTCAGCGTCAGCATGGTCTGGTCATAGAGTCCCTGCTGACGGGTCAGTTCGAAGTCGTCGGCAGCGTAGGTGGCCCGCATCAGTGCCACGTCGGCTTCGCCTTTCTGTCCTACCTCGGCCATCACTTGGGTCTGGCGGAGGAGCATCTCGCTTTCGGTCCGCTTCTGGGCGGCGATGTCTATACACCCTTTGTGGTACAGGGCGAGCACGTAGGTTTCGAGCACCCGCTGCGCGGTAGCGTCCTTTTGCGCCTCTATCCGGCTTTTGCCCATCAGCAGGTTGGCCTTTGCGGCCAGCAGGTTGTTGTAGCGCCTGAAGCCCTCGAAGACGGGGAGGCTGGCCCCCAGGCCATACGAATTGGAGAAGGTGCTGACGTTGGTGTAGGTGTTGGTCTCGGGGTTGATGGCACGGCCGAAGTTGTACTGTGCGCCGACACTGCCTTCGACAGCGGGAAGGAAAGCTCCGACGGCACTTGTCTTCTCAGCCTTGTAGTCATCGATGGTGAGGTGCAGCAGGCGCACGTCGTGGTTGTGGCCGACGGCATACTGCATACACTGTTCGACTGTCCAGGGCTGTTGGGCGCGGACGGTCGAGCACGCCATAAATAATAATAGGTACGTAATTCGCTTCATGGGGTTTGGATTTTGACGCGAAGTTACCGCCGCCGTGGCAGTTGGCCATGGATTTCCTTCGCGCCCCAGCACGATTGTATTAAAACAATACACTTTTCTGTATTGAAACCATACACTCCTGCGGCGTGGAGAAAAAGAAAGCGGCCGCCTTGCCCGCTTTTCGGAAAATCACGCCTACTTTTGTGGCCGATTAAAGGAATATCCCATGGCACATTACGGAACCCTACTCGTGGTAGACGACAACCCGTCGATATTCACCACCTTGGAAATATGCTTGGACGGTGTGTTTGACCGCATACTGACCCTCACTACGCCCGAAAAGATTCTGCCCACACTGGAGCAGGAGGCCGTCGACGTGGTGCTGCTCGACATGAACTTCTCCATAGGCATCAACAACGGGCAGGAGGGCCTGTGGTGGGTGCAGGTCGTCCGCCGTCGTCACCCCCATATACCCATCGTGCTGATGACGGCCTATGCCGACGTGAAGCTCGCCGTGAGAGGGCTGAAGAACGGAGCGGCGGATTTTGTCACCAAACCGTGGGACAACCACGAGCTCATACGGGTGCTGAAGGATGCCGTGGACAGCAGCACGGAGGTGGTGACCTTGGAGAAAATGGAGGTGGAGCACGTGCGCAAGGTGGTGGACAAGTGTCATGGCAACATCAGCAAGGCGGCTGAACTGCTTGGGATTTCCCGGCAGAGACTCTATAAAAAATTGGGCAAATGACGTTTCTGGTAATCTTCGTAGTTCTCATCGTTTCGGCAGGGATGGCGTTCTTCTTCCGCCACCAGAACCAGCTGAAGCTCCGTGCCCGGCTGATGCACGAGGCGGTCAGGAACCACGATTTTACGTTCCGGCTTCCAGTCAAGGGGCTGTTTTATGGAGAAAGGGCCTTGCAGGAGGCCCTGAACGACTTGGGGCAAGTCGCGGGCAGACTGGTCGCCCAGCAGGAGGTGGAGTCTTGGCAGAAGCTCATCCGGGTGCTTACGCATGAGATTATGAACGTGAGCACGCCCATACGGAGTATCAGCCAGGCGTATCTGGAGCATCCCAAGGTGGTCGGCACAAGCTTGGAAAGGGGCATCCGCGCCATCAACGAGGCCAGCCAGAGCTTAGTTACGTTAGTGGACAGTTACCGCAAGCTGACCCAGCTCCAGGACCCTGTCGTGTCGGACTTGCCGCTTCGGGATTTCGTGGCGGGCATCAAGGCGCTGTATCCCGAAGTGGAGTGGAGAACGGACGTTTCGGATGGTGTTACCGTTCGGACGGACGGTACACTCTTGCGCCAGGTGGTTGTCAACATCGTCAAGAACGCAGTCGAAGCCGGAGCGAAGCGCATCGCCATGGAGTGGGAAGTGGCTGCGCTCGCCATAAGCAATGACGGGGCGCCGATAGCGGCAGAGGTGCGGAAAGACCTGTTTGTCCCCTTCTTTACCACGAAGCAGGCGGGCTTGGGTGTGGGCCTCGCCTTGTCGCGCCAGATAATGGCTGTGCTGGGCGGTTCGCTCGTCCTCGCCGACAAGGCTCACGGTGGCTACCACACCACCTTCGTCTTGGACTTTGAGCCGGATGCGCCCTGTTGACGGTGTGGGTTCTTTGCCCCACCCAGTGTCTGTTTATCTTACATGCCGAGTCGTTTTCCTACATGCCGATTCGTTTTTTCTAAGTGCCGAGTTGTTTTTTCTAAGTGCCGAGTTGGTTTTAGTTTCTGGCGCAA
>JBJEAF010000224.1:0-2075 GCA_051868755.1 Alloprevotella sp. | reverse complement strand
CCGGCACAGGGACCGCAGATACCCGAAATCTGGGGCACTACGCCGCTGGCCTCAATGTTGCGCTGGAAGATTTCGCCGAAGCCGGCCAGCGCGTTGATGCCTTCCTGAATACGTGCGCCGCCCGAATCGTTCAGTCCGATGCAGGGTGCGCCCATCTTCATGCTCTGGTCCATCACCTTGCAGATCTTCTGCGCCATCGTCTCCGAGAGCGAGCCGCCGTTCACGGTGAAGTCCTGTGCGAACACATAGACCAACCGGCCGTTGATGGTGCCGCTACCGGCCACCACGCCGTCACCGAGATACTGCTTCTTCTCCATGCCGAAGTAGTGGCAGCGGTGGAGTTTGAACATGTCCATTTCCTCAAACGAGCCCTTGTCGAGCAAGAGTTCGATGCGCTCGCGTGCCGTGGCCTTGCCCTTGGCGTGCTGCTTCTCGATGGCCTTTTCGCCTCCGCCCAAGCGGGCTTTCTGGCGCAGTTCGACAAGCTGCTTTACCTTTTTCAGTTGTTCGCTCATATTCTGTCGTTTTTGATTTTTGATGTTTTTGCTGTAATTTGCGGGGCAAAGGTAAATAAAACTTCGCACAGTTATTGAAAATCCGTGCAATTCTTGGAAATAAGTTGAAAGTTTGGCCTCAGAGAGCTTGGCCTTGGAAAGCTCGGCGCGCAGGCAGAGAGCGGTGCAACGGGGAAAAAAAGAAGCTTTTGTTTGGCGAGTAACAATAAAACCCATATCTTCGCCCGCAACAAACCTATTTATCACCACTAATCAAAAATTGATGTCATGAAAAAATACAATTTCGGGGCAGGCCCTTCTATCCTGCCGCAGGAAGTGATGAAGGCAACAGCCGATGCTTGCGTTGAATTTGGCGACATGGGTCTCTCGCTGATGGAAATCAGCCACCGCACCAAAGAGTTCCAGGCTGTAATGGACGAAGCCCAGGCTCTGTTCAAGGAACTGCTTGACATTCCCGAAGGCTACTCGGTGCTGTTTGTAGGCGGCGGTGCCAGTCTGGAGTTCTGCATGGTTCCCTACAACCTGCTCGAAAAGAAGGCTGCCTACCTCAACACGGGCGTATGGGCCAAGAAGGCCCTGAAGGAGGCCAAGCTGTTCGGCGAAGCAGTCGAAGTGGCCTCGTCGGCCGATGCCAACTATACCTTCATCCCGAAGGACTATGAAATTCCGGCCGATGCCGACTACTTCCACATCACGACCAACAATACCATCTATGGTACCGAGCTGCGCCAGGACCTCGACAGCCCCGTGCCCTTGGTTGCCGACATGTCGAGCGACATCTTCTCGCGTCCTGTCGATGTGAGCAAGTACGGCCTTATCTACGGCGGTGCACAGAAGAACCTCTCCATGGCCGGTGTTACCTTCGTCATCGTGAAGGACGAACTCCTGGGCCACGTGAGCCGCCCCATCCCCACCATGCTTGACTACCGCACGCATGTTGACAAGGGTTCGATGTTCAACACCCCGCCCGTGGTGCCCATCTACTGTGCGCTGCAAAACCTCAAGTGGATCAAGGCTCAGGGTGGCGTGAAGGAAATGGAACGCCGCGCCCACGAACGTGCCGACCTGCTTTATGCCGAAATCGACCGTAACCCGCTCTTCAGGGGCACTGCCGCCAAAGAGGACCGTTCGCTCATGAACATCTGCTTCGTCATGGCCGACGAATACAAGGAACTCGAAGCCGACTTCCTGAAGTTCGCTCAGAGCAAGGGTATGCAGGGCATCAAGGGACACCGCTCTGTCGGCGGCTTCCGCGCATCGTGCTACAACGCCATGCCGCTCGAAGGCGTACAGGCCCTCGTGGACTGCATGAAGGAGTTTGAAGCTATGCATAAGGCGTGAGGAGAGTTTCGAGTTGAACAGTTTCAAGTTTCAGGTTTCAAGTTGAACAGTTTCGAGTTGAACAGCTTCAAGTTTCAGGTTTCAAGTTTCAACTTCAAACCTGAAACTTGAAACCTGAAACTTGAAACCTGAAACCTGAAACCTGAAACCTGAAACTTGAAACTTGAAACTTGAAACCTGAACCCTGAAACCTGAACCCTGAAACCTGAAACCTGAAAC
>JBJEAF010000223.1:0-8067 GCA_051868755.1 Alloprevotella sp. | reverse complement strand
GGGGAGAGCAATTTCCTCCACTTACAAAATGTCATCTCTAAAAATCCAGCATCCACCTCGGCCTAATTTATAGAACACCCCTATATTTGGCGGGCCTTTGACCGCCCTCCCTGTTTGAACACCTCAAGTTGGCCCGCCCGTCATCAAACCTGCTTGAGGCGACAGTGCACTGGGAGGGCGTGGCTTCCAGCCCGCCCTGATGACAAGCCTACATGAAGCGACACTACCATGAAAAACTAACCTAACGAAATCGTTCCGTTTCCCCGGGACATACCCCATAGAGTTGCCCATTCTGACATGGTTGTCAGAATGGGATTATTATGTATCAACCCTATAAAATTATGTATAGCCGGGACAACCGGCCTTAAAAATAGACTCAAAGCGATGAAGGGGTGTCCCAGCCAAAGGAGTAGTACTTCTATGCCAGTTGAAGTAGTACTTACACTCCAGTTTCAGTAGGCTGAAACTCCAGTTTCAGATAACTGCTACTGAAAAAGAGACTGGCTGCTTTCCCGATGTATGCAGAATTACCACCTGACAACAGTCTTAACCCTGTATGGTTCCACTTCTCATCATGGGGGCGTGGGCATCCCTCAATATTTCCCCAAAATTCTAAAAAAATTCAGACGACCCACGAGTGGAACCGAAAACATTCGGCATGGTCGTGCTCATGAATACGATCGTCCCGCGCCCGACAGGGTGGCTTCGGGAGGTCGGGTCGGGCGGTTCGTGCTGCGACCCAGCCCACCACATAGACATTTTTCGCTCTGCTTTTTCGTCATAATGAAATATTTTCGACCTGTTTTCTTTCTTTTTCCTACCGAAATATTGATTTTTCAATTACGTTAGTATATATTTGCAGCGTGAAACTTAATTAAACTGCAAGCATAATGTAATTAAATGGTTTTGGTATGAACAAAAAGTTACTACTCGTGAGTGCCGCGCTACTGGCTGCAACGGGCACTGCCTGGGCGCAAAAGCGTGTGACAGGACAGGTCGTGGACAGTGAAGGAAAACCCATTGCCGGAGCTACCGTACACGTGAAAGGAGCCAACCTGAAAACTGCTACCGACGCCAACGGACGCTTCGCGCTGGCCAACGTGCCGGCCTCGGCCAAACACCTCGACGTGTCCTACCTGGGCATGACGACGGCCACAGTGACGATTGCGGGCGAGATGAAGGTGGTGTTGAAGGACAATGAACAACAACTGGGCGAAGCGTATGTCGTGGCCTACGGACGGGCCACAAAGGCTGCGTTTACAGGTGCCGCCACAAAGATTCAGGCTGACAAAATCGATGCCAAAGCCACGACAGAAGTGACACAGGCCCTGCAGGGCGAGGTGGCTGGCGTACAGATTGTCAACAACGACGGCAATCCGGGAGCGAACGCCTCGATTTACATTCGCGGTATCGGTTCGCTGAAAAGCGACACGCAACCGCTGGTCGTGCTCGACGGCATTCCCTACGGCGGAGACTTTTCGAGCATTGACCCGAAAGACATTGCCTCCATCGACGTGATGAAAGATGCCACGGCTGCTGCGCTGTATGGCTCTCGAGGCGCCAACGGCGTGGTAATCGTGACCACCAAACGCGGCGTGAAGGGGAAGATGAGCGTCGGAGCGGACGTGAAGTACTCGGTGAGCGGACGCTGGCTGCCTACTTACGAAACCATTTCATCGCCCGAACGGTATACGGAACTCTGCTGGGAGGGTATGCGCAACGGCTTCATGGTGGACTACGGCTATGGGGCTGAGGATGCTGCCGCCACGGCTTCCTACTATCTGTTCAGCCCCTACGGACTGCCCACGATGTACAACATGTGGAACGCGGAAGGCAGCGAACTGATTGATCCCGAAACGGGCCTCTTTGTGCCGGGCATTACGCGGCGCTATTCGCCCGAAAACTGGCAGGATGCCCTGTTCCGCACGGGACAGCGCGTGGACGGCAACATTCACTTTACCGGCGGTACCGACCGCACCAAGTCGTACACCTCGCTGGGCTACACCCAGGACAAGGGCTATCTGGTGGGAGCGGACTTCAAGCGCTTCAGCGTGCGTTCCAACATTGAGACCAAGGTGACGGACTGGCTCAAGGCTACGGCCAACCTCTCGTATGCCAACGTGGAGAGCAACAAGCCCGTACAGGACAAGTATGCTGCGAACAACGCGCTGACCTTCTCGAACCTCTGCCCCAGCATTTTCCCCGTCTACCTGCATGATGACGAAGGCAACCGCATCAAGGATGAGCTGGTGGGCGGATGGGCCTATGACTACGGCGACACACCGGGCCAGGGCCGTCCCTACAGTTCGGGCATCAACGCAGCCGGTGCTGCCAACCTGGACAAGGACAAGACACGCGCCGACCAGTTTGTCGGCAACGGCGGGCTGGAGGCTACTTTCCTGCGCGACTTCAAGCTGGCTGCCAACCTGGGCTACACGTACTACAATTCGGTGCAGAGCGTGCTGTCGAACCCTTACTATGGCGACGGCATGAATGCCAACGGACGTCTGGACCGCTACGACTATACGCTGCGCACGATTACGGGCAACCAGATCCTGAGCTGGGCACACACTTTCGGACAGAAGCATAACCTGAGTGCCTTTGCCGGACATGAGGCTTACTGGGAAGATGCCGACTATACCTATATATATAAGTACAACCTGGTGCGCTCGAACGACCTGAGTCTGGGCAACGCCGTTTGCCAGCAGGGAGCGGGCGGGTATGATTATGGCTACGCGCTGGAAAGCTGGTTCGGGCAGATTGCCTACGACTTCGACAACAAGTATTTCTTCAATGCCTCTTTCCGCGCGGACGGTTCGAGCCGCTTTGCCAAAGGACACAGATGGGGTAACTTCGGCTCGGTGAGCGCGGCCTGGAACCTGACCAACGAGGAGTTCATGAAACAGCAACAGCTCCTTCACAACCTGAAGCTGAAAGCCAGCTGGGGCTTGGTGGGCAACCAGGGGCTGCTGGACACTTCGCTCGAAGGCTCGGCTGCCTTCTTCCCCTACGAAGACCAATATGAGATTAACAACATGGGGGGCAAGCCCAGCTTCTCGCTCGTGCAGAAAGGCAACGAGGACCTGACGTGGGAGAAGACTTCCAACCTCAACGTGGGCGTGGAGTTCGACGTGGCCGGCATCGTGGAAGGCGAGGTGGACTACTTCAACAAACTGACCTACGACATGTTGTTCATGAAGAGCGTGAGCCCCTCGCTGGGTTATGTGGCCAAACCTGTGAACGACGGCAAGATGCGCAACTCGGGCGTGGAGTTCAACCTGACGGTTCACGCCGTGAAACGCCCCGACTGGCAACTTGACCTGCGTCTGAACGGCTCGCATTACCGCAACAGGATGGTGAAGATGCCTGTCGACGCTGTCACGGGCCAAGAACAGTACTACTACAAGAACGGCTCCTACCTGTGGCAGAAAGGCCACTCGATTTACGACTTCTACCTGCGCGAGTATGCCGGCGTGGATCCCGAAACGGGTACGGCTCTCTACAACAAATATATAGCTACCTTCGCCGACGGCACACAACAGGCTATTGCCGACATGGAGCTGTTCAAGAGCCAGCACCTCGGCGAAAGCTACACGGTAAGCCACGAGACGACTACCAATGCCAATCAGGCTACCTACAAGTACAGCGGAAAGTCGGCCCTGCCTGACCTGACCGGCGGATTCGGCTTTGACCTGCGCATCAAGGACTTCACACTGTCTGCCACCTTTACCTACTCGCTGGGCGGCTCGGGCTATGACTACACCTACCAGCTGCTGATGTCGGACTATCCGCTGGGCTACTACAACTGGCACCGGGACATGGAGAAGCGCTGGCAGAAACCGGGCGACGTGACCGACATTCCCAAACTCTCGAACTACAGCTCTGAGGGTTACTATGCCAACGCCACCTCCGACCGCTGGCTCATCAACCGCAATTATCTGTGTCTGTCGAACGTTTCGGCCAGCTACAACCTCCCGGCCAGCATCACCCGCGGCCTGATGGGGCTCACGCAGCTGCAACTCTATGTGTCGGGCGAAAACCTGTTCTACCTGTCAGCCCGCAAGGGTTTCTTCCCGGGCACTTCGCTCACCGGCGTCAGCTCGGCCGAACAGTATCTGCCTTCATCGAGCTTCACAGTGGGCCTGAAGGTGCAATTCTAAGTTTGTCTTCTCATCAAAAAGCATATACATCATGAAACTGAATATAGCGACTTGGACAGCTGCCGCCGCCATGACACTGTCCTTGGCCTCATGCGGCGACAGTTTTCTCGACCGCGAACCGGGCGGTACCTTTATTTCGGAAGGCCAGATGACCGAGGCCATGAAGTGGAACACGCAAATCATGCTGGGCGAACTGCAGGGCATCACCTCCAATCTGGTGGCCTGGCAGTCCGGCGGCACCACGAATCAGGATGACTTTGGCCAGAAATCGGTAGACATTGCTACCGACCTGATGTCGGGCGACATGGTCTTCTCCACAGCCATCAACTATGGGTGGTTCGGAGACGACGCACGGCTCATCAACGGCACGGCTTCCTCTAACCGCAGCTACGTCCTGTGGCGATACTATTATCGGATCATACACACAGCCAACATGCTGATTGACCAGGCTGAAGGTCAAGAGCCCGAAAACGCCCAGAACAAGATTTACTATGCAGCGGCCAAGACTTCAAGGGCGCACAGCTACTTTAACCTGATTGTGAACTTTGCCAAGAACTATGACGAAGCCAAACTGCTCAAGGCTATTCCGGTGTACGACCGGCAAACGGAGACCTACGGTGCTCCGCAAACGGTCGACTCGGTCTACAACTTCGTCATCAACGACCTGCTGGAGGCCTGCACCGCCTTTGACCATGCGGCGGCCGAAGGCGTGGCCATGAGCGACATCAGCCTGCCCGACAAGAGCGTGGCACTGACGATTCTGGCCTACACGTACCTGCAAAAGGGAGACTATCCACTGGCACTGCAAGCAGCGCAAACGGCCATAGAGAATTCGCCGAAACAGATTCTGCCCCTCAACCAGGTGACCTGGGGCTTCAATTCGGTGAACAACAGCAACTGGATGTGGGGCGTGGATGTGACGGACGAGAATGCTGCCGGTCTGCCTTCATTCTTCGGCATGATGGACTATTTCACTTACAGCTATCAGGCCGCAGGGGACTACAAGGTTTGTAATGCGGAGCTTTTCTTCGAGATTCCTGAAAGCGATGTACGCGCTGACTGGTTCAGCGAATTTGCCTGGGACGTGGACGAAGAAGGTAATTACTATATAGATCCGACTTACTTGCTGCCGACACTGAAATTCTATGATGCGGCACGCGAGCCGATGGGCGATGCTACCTGGACGAACGACGCGCTGTTCATGCGCATCGAAGAGCCCTACATGATTGCCGCTGAAGCTGCGGCCCGACTGGGCGATACCGGAACGGCCTGCACATACCTGAAAGCTATTCTGGATAACCGCGATGCCGTGAAGGCTGAAGCTTTAGCCAATATGACGGCCGAAGAACTGCTGGACGAGCTGTACTTCGAATGGCGGCTGGAGTTCTGGGGCGAAGGCCGCAGTCTGCTCACACTGAAACGCTTCAAGAAGGATATGATGCGTCCCTCCAACGACTACTACAGCTCGCTGACCAAGAACGGAGCCATACCCTACTCTGACAGCCGGCTCTACTTTGCCATTCCACAAAAGGAATTGGAGAGCAACCCGCTCATGAAGGATGCTCATCCGCTGGACTGAACCGGGAACAACGACAAATGCCGCGAGGGTGTCGAAGAGCATGATGCTCTTCGACACCCTCGCGGTTTTTCTGTATGACACACGTGCTGCACTGCTGGCGACAACCCATTTCCGCCTGTCCAGAAAACGGATGCTGAAGCTGTTATCCCCTCACCTGCTTTTCCACACCAACTGCACTGACAGGTCATGCTTCCAGGACGATGCTATACGGTCTGGGCCTGTCGAGATGCTGGAACGGTTGAAGTAATGGGTGCCGCCCCACCGCAGGCCGGCTGTCAGTCTGTCCGAAACACACCATCTCAACACGGCGACTCCGCGCACACCATGATAGGCAAATACAGGGAACGCCGCCACATGTACTAACTGAGGCTCATAGGCATAAAGTGCTGACTCGTAGTCATCGGTAAAGAAGCAGGCCGCAAAGGCCCTGCAGGTGAATCGGGGCGTTGGCAGCCAAGTGGTCCGAACAGAAGCCATCCAGCCCCAAGACACAGCGCCGGTTTGCCGTGTAGCCACCGAAGCGTCGGCCTGTAGGCGGGTTTCCCAATGCGAACGGTTCAGCATATAAGCCACACGCGAACGGTGAACACTGCGGTACTCCATGAGCTGCGTGCCGCTCACCGTTCGCTGCCGTGACTTGAAGCGATAGCGCAACAACCACCCTTGTTCTCTGTTCGGAGTAAAACGGCATTGCAGCGACACCTCTGTACCTAAAGCCCCCGGCTGAACCGAAACAAAGGTGGGTTGGGGAAAGCGGAACAAGTCTACATAACCCGACCATTCGGTGTAGCGGAACAGACTGCCGCTGGCACTCAACAACACGCCCTGCTCGTTGGCCACCCGACTTCCTTGTTGCAGGGCGGCACCATAAAGACTGGTAAAACGCGATGAGAAATGGCGGTACTGCACCTGCCCCTTGAACCTTTCGTTTCCTTTCCACGCCAGACTTTGCTCCAAAGCCCAATGCCAATGATTGTCAGTGGCCACTTCGCCCTGCCATATCCATGAACGGCCTTTCCAAAAGTGGGACAGAGAGGTTGCGCCCCCCGCCCGACCCCGAAAGTAGGACTCATTATAAGGCAACACTTCCGGATAAACGCAATGATTGAAGTGAGCCCAATAGGCATCAGCATAAACACCCCATGAAGTCTGGCTGTAACCGACGTGTGCACCCACTGTTTGGTTTTCCAGATTATGCCTTCGCTGTATTTCGTTATAGGTGCGATGCAAACCGCTGGTGAGTAAGGAACGTACGGTATCACTCTGGTTGCCAAAGCGGGCATCGACCGGGCGACACGACACGAAAGCCATTACCTCCCACTGCCCCAAACGATAACTCGCTGCCGCACCTCTGAAAAAATGGCTTTCGTCCATGCCCAGATGCGGACGAAATTCTACTGGCGTGAAGCGGGTGTTTCTGCCCGATAATTCACGCGAGGCATAAAGCTGCTTGCCAAACAGAAGGCCTCGCGCTCCACGAAGCTGATAGTCGCCCACGACAAAACTCCAGCGACGCTCCTTGGGACGCAAATAGAAATAGCCTGATAGATAGTCATACGGATAGAAACCCTGCTTGGCCACAGGTTCGCCGGCATCTTTCTCCATCTTCAGACCATACGCCACCTGATTGCTATAGGAATAACGATAACGCACGGAGTGATACAACGGACTGCCAAAATAATAATTGCTGGCTGTCGGCTTTTCCTGCTTTTGATAGCCCGCTCGTTCATACAGCGGTACATCAAGCCTTGACATCACTTCATGCCAGCCAGCCTCCAGTTTATGAGCGATGCGCCGTTCTTTACTCCGGTAGGCCAACTGTTTTTCTGTCATAGGGAAAGCGGAGTCTACCCGCACGAACAGAGAAGTGTAACATCGCGAATAATAGTCCATACCCTTGACTAACTGTAACTCGCCCAACGAAAGGAAACCATGTTTCCGTTGCCGATAAGACAACAGAGAATCGACCTGCTCCTCATCCAGAAAAGGCAATGAAAGCAGCTGCTCACGGTCTGCCAAATTCAACTGCAGCGGATGCAAGGCCAATCCCTGCAACAACTCAAACTGCTCCATACGGTGCGGTTCATCCTCTTCTGAAGTATCTCCTTCAGCAAACCATTCATCCACAAAGTCCTCCCAAGTCATAAATGGTCCTTCCTGCACCTGGGCACGAACGCCATGCACAGCGCAACAAGAAGCAAATATCAAAACAATGAAACGACAAACCATTGTATTAAAGTATTGATTATTCAAGTGATGAACGGGGCGTAAAAGCTGCCGCAACAGTCGCTGCGATAGAGAGTCACAGATAACTTACAGAGCTACAGA
>JBJEAF010000222.1:0-8091 GCA_051868755.1 Alloprevotella sp. | reverse complement strand
CTAAGTGCCGAGTTGTTTTTTCTAAGTGCCGAGTTGGTTTTAGTTTCTGGCGCAATTGAAGCGCTAACGGCTGGGAGGGCGGGCTTCCAGCCCGCCAGAAATATATTTAGCGGGCCTTTGCCACGCCCTCCCAGTGCACTGTCGCTTCAAGTCTGCTTGACAACGGGCGGGCTTGAAGCCACGCCCTCCCAGTGCACCGTCGCCTCTTATCACAAAATAAAATCCTGCGGAGTTCTCTTTTGCTTTGCTCTCACTTGCACTATCTTTCAATAAGATAGGCTGCGGCTCGGCAGTGCAAAATGAAAATCTTTCAGCTTTTCTTTTGCACTACGCTCGCCTTGCACTATCTTTCCTCTAAAGAAAAACGACTTCTTTATTCTGCCAGTATAGAAGCTCGCGGATTTTATCTACATTTGCCGCAACATTTGTACAACCTTATCATCAATGACTATGGAAACAGATTCCAAAAGGTGGAAAGTGCTGCACTCGGAATACCTCTTTAAACGGCCTTGGCTCACGGCCCGGCGCGACCATGTACAATTGCCCAATGGCAATGAGAATCCGGAATATTATGTGTTAGAATACCCCGCTTGGGTCAATGTGATAGCACGCACCAGCGACCGACGTTTTGTCTGCATACGCCAATACCGCCATGGTCTGGGACAAACCAACGTCGAGCTGGTGGCCGGCGTGGTGGACCCCGGTGACGACTGTCCTGAAACAGCCGCGCGCCGCGAACTGCTGGAAGAGGCCGGCTATGCGGGCGGACAATGGAGGCTGAATGCCGTCTTGTCGGCCAATCCGAGCGCGATGAACAACCTGGCGTATTGCTTCGTTGCCGAAGGCGTGGAGCAGGTTGCAGCGCAACATCTGGAACCTACAGAGGACATTGATGTGCTGCTGCTCACCGAGGAGGAGGTGAAGACGCTGCTTGCCAACGACGAAATCAAACAGTCGCTCATGGCTGCATCGCTGTGGAAGTATTTTGCCCTTGGGGTATAAGCTTCCTTTAAGGGGTGTTCTATAAATTAGGCCGAGCTGGATGCTGGATTTTTAGAGATGACATTTTGTAAGTGGAGGAGGGAGCATAGCGGGCTATGCGACTGACGAGACTTGCAAAAGGTCGCTCTAAAAAACAGCAGGCAGCCGGAATAAATGAGTTCACTCATGGGGCGTTCTTTAAAACCTAATTTATAGAACACCCCTTAAATAAGTCTCAGCAAGTTACTATGACAATCTCTGAAATCATTGCCAAACAACTGAACCTGCGCGAAAGGCAGGTGGCCCATACCATACAGCTGCTTGAAACCGGGGCTACGATTCCCTTTGTCAGCCGCTACCGCAAGGAGGCGACCGGCGGCCTGAATGAGGTGGAGGTGGCCCGGATCAAGGACGAAAACGACAGGCTGAAGGAACTCGTGCACCGACGCGAGTATATCCTACAGACTATCGGCGAACAGGGCAAGCTGGACGACGCGCTGCGCAGCCGGATTGAAGGCTGCTGGGATGCCGCCCTGCTCGAAGACCTCTACCTGCCCTTCAAGCCGAAACGGAAAACGCGGGCCGAAGCCGCACGCAAGAAGGGCCTGGAACCCTTGGCCGACGCGCTGATGAAGGGAACGAAAGAAGACCCCGAAACGCTGGCCGCCGACTTCCTCAGCGAGGAGGTGGGCAGTGTCGAAGAGGCCCTGCAGGGCGCACGCGACATCGTGGCCGAACGTATCAATGAGGACGAACGCACCCGCCAGACGGTGAGGCGGTCGTTTGAACGTACGGCTGTCATCCGCTCGAAGGTGGTGAAGGCCAAGGAGGGCGAGGCGGGAAAATACCGCGACTACTTTGACTGGCAGGAGCCCTTGCGCCGCTGCACCTCCCACCGCCTGCTGGCCATGCGCCGGGGTGAGGCCGAGGGGTTCCTGCGTGTGAGCATATCGCCCGCCGACGAGGAGGACTGCGTGGAACGTCTGTCGCGTCCCTTCCTGACAGGAGGGACTGCCGCCGCACGCCACATGGAACTGGCCGCGGCCGATGCCTACAAGCGGCTGCTGAAGCCGGGCATCGAAACGGAGTTTGCCGGAACCAGCAAGCAACGCGCCGATGCCGAGGCTATCCAGGTGTTTGCCACCAACCTGAAACAGCTGTTGCTGGCCCCGCCGTTGGGCGGGTGTCGCATCATGGGCATTGACCCCGGCTTCCGTACGGGCTGCAAGGTGGTGTGTCTCGATGCACAGGGCAACCTGCTGCACAACGAGACTATCTATCCGCATGCCCCGCAGAACCAGTATGCGCGGGCCGGGTTCAAGCTGCGCGCGCTGGCAGAACAGTATCACATGGAGGCCATTGCTATCGGCAACGGTACGGCGGGACGCGAGACGGAGGAGCTGGTGAACAGCCTGCACCTGAAGGACACCGACGTGTTCTTGGTGAGCGAGGACGGTGCATCGGTCTACTCGGCTTCGAAGTTGGCGCGCGAGGAGTTTCCTGACCATGATGTCACGGTGCGCGGAGCGGTGAGCATCGCGCGCCGGCTGGCTGACCCGCTGGCCGAGCTGGTGAAGATTGACCCCAAGGCCATCGGCGTGGGCCAATACCAGCACGATGTGGACCAGGGCGCACTGAAGCGCAGTCTGGACCAGACGGTGGAACTCTGCGTGAACGCCGTGGGCGTGAATCTCAATACAGCCTCGAAACACCTGCTCACCTACGTGTCGGGGCTGGGGCCCGCATTGGCGCAGAACATTGTGGACTACCGTGCCGAGCATGGGGCTTTCCCCTCGCGCCAGGCCCTGCTCAAGGTGCCGCGCCTCGGAGCCAAAGCCTACGAGCAGTGTGCCGGCTTCCTGCGCATTCCCGACGCTCCCAATCCGCTCGACAACACGGCCGTCCACCCCGAACGCTATGCGCTGGTCGAACAGATGGCCCGCGATGCCGGCTGCGACGTGGCCACGCTCATAGCCTCGCCCCAGGCCAGGGAGTCCGTTGACCTGAAGCGTTACTGCACGGACGAGGTAGGTATGCCTACGCTCAATGATATCATGCAGGAACTGGCCAAGCCCGGACGTGACCCGCGCGGCAAGGCCCGGGTGTTCCGCTTTGCCGACAACATCCACTCGCTCGACGACCTGCGCGAAGGCATGGAACTGCCCGGCGTGGTGACGAACATCACCAAGTTCGGCTGCTTTGTCGATATGGGCATCAAGGTGAAGGGGCTGGTCCACGTGTCGCAAATGGCTGACCACTATGTGAGCGACCCGGCCGAGGTGGTGCACATACAGCAGCAGGTGACGGTGCGCGTGCTCGACGTAGACGAAGAACGGGGCCGCGTGGCCCTGCGCTTGGTTTCGGCTGACAAGCCCCATGACTAACCCTTTTCAGCTCCACAACTCATGACAGACGAATACTACATGCAGCGGGCACTCGAACAGGCCCGCATGGCTTTCGACAAGGACGAGGTGCCCGTGGGGGCCGTGGTGGTGTGTCGCGACCGCATCATAGCGCGGGCGCATAACCTGACCGAAACACTCAACGACGTGACGGCCCATGCCGAGATGCAGGCCATAACCGCTGCGGCCAACGCCTTGGGCGGCAAGTATCTCGATACCTGTACGCTCTACGTCACGGTCGAACCCTGCGTCATGTGCGCCGGGGCACTGGGCTGGGCACAGACCGGGCGCGTGGTGTATGGCGCAGCCGACCCCAAGCGCGGCTTTTCGGCCTTCGCCCCGCAGGCACTGCATCCCAAAACGCAGCTCACAGCCGGCGTGCTGGCCGATGAATGTGCCGAACTGATGAAAAGTTTTTTCAAGAAAAAACGCGCATGACCGACCTGCGGAAACCGCTGGGCCGCGAAGGCGAACTGGAGGCGGCCCTCTACCTGATGGAACGAGGCTACTCGCTGCGCGACCGCAACTGGCGTTCGGGCCACTTCGAGCTGGACCTCGTGGCCGAACACTGGGGCGAAATCGTGTTTGTCGAGGTGAAGACGCGACGCGGCGAGCAGTTCCTGCCAGCGCGCGAAGCCGTGTCGCCCCGCCAGGTGCAAAACCTGCACCTCGCGGCCCGCGACTATCTGGCGCAGCACGGACTGCAAGAGTGTCCCTACCGCTTGGACCTTATCACCGTGGTGGGTACGGCCCCTCCCTATCGCATTGACCACTATCCGGCCGCTTTCTGAATGCCTGGGCGGCCCTGAAGCTTTTATTCCATGAACATCGAAACCATACGCACCTACTGCCTGTCGAAACCTTTGGCCACCGAAGACAGTGCCTTCGGACCGGAGGGCGTGCTCTTTCGCGTATACAACAAGATTTTTGCCTACATCGACCTCGAAAAGCCCGACCTCGTGGTGCTGAAGTGCGACCCTGACCGGGCCATTGCGCTGCGCGATGCCCACAGCGGCATCGTGGGAGCCTTTCACTGGAACAAGAAATACTGGAATGAGGTGCACTTCGACACCGACGTGCCCGACGAACTGGTGTTGCAGTTGGTCGACCACTCGCTCGATGAGGTGCTCCGCAAACTCCCCAAACGTCTGCAAACGGAATATGCCGCTCTCCTTGCCCAACCTTAGTGCGCACTGGTACGCGCAGTGTGTGGCGCAGACCGACTCGACCATGTTACAGCTGCGCCGCCCCGAGTGGGCAGCGCACCCCGAAACTTTCGCGCTGCTCCACACCGACTACCAGACGGCGGGACGCGGACAGCGTGGTACGGTGTGGGAGTCAGCACCGGGCGAGAACCTGCTGTTCGGCATAGTGTTCCGCCCTACCTTCCTGCCGGCCGCCCGGCAGTTCTTCCTGTCTGAAGCCCTGGCTCTGGCTGTGGCCGATGCCGTCCGGCTGTATGCGGACGGCATCAGTGTGAAGTGGCCCAACGACATCTATTGGCACGACCGCAAACTGGCGGGCATGTTGCTCGAACACACGCTGTATGGAAACGGCATCGCACACACCCTGGCGGGTGTCGGCCTGAACGTCAACCAAAGCCGTTTCGTAGGCGACGCGCCCAATCCCGTTTCGCTCCGCCAGGTGGTGGGACACGATGTGCCGCGTGCAGCCCTGCTCGAAAGCATCCTCCAGCAGTTCGAAGCCAACTACTTCATGCTGCAACGGGGCGAGGCGGCACAGCTTCACGCCCGCTACATGCAATGCCTGTACCGCCGCGAGGGCTGGCACACCTACCGCGACCGTAACGGACGCTTCACAGCCCGCATTGCCGGCATATCGCCCCAAGGTGTGCTCACCCTTGAACGGCCCGACGGCCAGATGAGCGACTATGCCTTTAAGGAAGTGAGCTTTATTTAAGTAAGAAGTGTTAGTGATTAGTGATTAAGTTCCTTCTTGATTCTTATAAGCGGTAAGGCTACTTAATCACTAATCACTAACACTTCATACTTAAAAACGCGCACTTAATCACTAACACTTAATACTTAATACTTATCCCTCGTGTCCCCCATATTCCGCATTGCCATTCCCAGCATCATCTCGAACATCACCGTGCCCCTGTTAGCCCTGGCCGACACCCTCATTGCGGGCCATTTGGGTGCGGCCTCCTACATTGGGGCCATTGCCGTGGGCGGCCTGCTGTTCAACATGGTGTACTGGCTGTTCGGCTTTCTGCGCATGAGCACAGGGGCCTTTGCTGCCCAGGCCCGTGGCGGCCGCGACCTGCATGAGGCGCACTGTACACTGTTGCGCTCGCTCTGTGTGGCACTGGCCATCGCGCTGCTGCTGTTGCTGCTGCATCCGCTCTGGGCTGAGGCCGCCTTCGCCCTGATTGGTGCCGAACCGGCTGTCGAGTCGCTGGCCCGCATCTACTTTGCCCTGCTCGTGTGGGGCGCACCGGCCGTGCTGGCCCTGTACAGCTTGAACGGCTGGTTTCTGGGTATGCAGAATGCCCGCGCACCCATGGTGGTGGCTTTGGTACAGAACACCGTGAACGTGGTGGCCAGCCTGACTTTCGTGATTGCTTTCGGCATGAAGGTTGAGGGCGTGGCTCTGGGTTCGCTGCTGGCCCAATACGTTGCGCTCGCGCTGGCACTCGCCATCTACCTGCGGCACTACCGCCACAAGCTGCCGGCCGTGGCTTGGCGCGACTGGATGCAGCGCGCCGCCTTCCTGCGTTTCTTCCGCATCAACCTCCAAATCTTTCTGCGTACGCTGTGCCTCATTGCCGTCACTACGGGCTTCACCTCGCTCGGTGCGGCACAGGGCGAACTGACCTTGGCGGCCAACTCGCTGCTCATGCAGTTCTTCATGCTGTTCAGCTACTTCATCGACGGCTTTGCCTATGCCGGCGAAGCCCTTGGCGGCCAGTGTCTCGGTGCCGGCAACCGCCAGGGCTTCGTGCAGCTCACCCGCCGCCTCTTTGCTTACGGGCTGGGGCTGGCCCTGCTGTTTACGTTCGCCTATGTGGCCGGCGGTCCGTTTCTGCTCCACCTCTTCACCGACCAGCAGCGCGTGGTCGAAACCGCACTGGCCTACCTGCCCTATACCTTTGCCATCCCCCTCTGTGGCTTCGCTGCCTTCCTCTTCGACGGCCTCTATATAGGAACGACCCAGACCGCTTCCATGTTGGGCAGCATGGCGGCAGCCACCGTCTTGTTCTTCGCTGTCCAGTGCCTGCTGCCACCGGGCAACGGTACGCTATGGACCGCTTTTCTGCTCTATTTGGCCTGTCGCGCACTGATGCAGGCCGCATTGTTTCGCAAACTATTGGCAAAGTTTCCCAACAACTCCAAATAAATCACTACATTTGCGGCAACTAACAGGTAACCGCGATATAATATTATGGCTACATTCAAACGCATACTGCTAAAGCTCAGCGGCGAAAGCCTCATGGGCGAACAAGGCTACGGCATCGACGTGAAGCGGCTGAACGAATATGCCGCACAAATCAAGGAAGCCCTGCAAATGGGCGTGGAAATCGGCATTGTGATTGGCGGAGGCAACATCTTCCGCGGTCTCAGCGGAGCCGGCAAGGGCTTCGACCGCGTGAAGGGCGACCAAATGGGCATGTGTGCCACGGTCATCAACTCGCTGGCACTCAGCTCGGCACTGGGAGCCATCGGCGTGAAGAGCCGCGTGCTCACCGCTATCCGCATGGAACCCATCGGCGAACTCTACAGCAAGTGGAAGGCTATCGAGGCCATGCAGCAAGGCGAAGTGGCCATCATCAGCTGCGGCACGGGCAACCCTTACTTCACCACTGACACGGGTTCGTCGCTGCGCGGCATCGAAATAGAGGCCGACGTGATGCTCAAGGGCACCCGCGTGGACGGTGTCTACACAGCCGACCCCGAGAAGGACCCCACTGCCACCAAGTTTGACGACATCACCTACGACGAGGTGCTCGCCCGCGGCCTGCGCGTCATGGACATCACCGCTACGGCCATGTGCCGCGAGAACAACCTGCCCATCTATGTGTTCAACATGGACGTGGTGGGCAACCTCATGAAAGTGCTCAACGGCGAACCCATCGGCACCTACGTACACGCCTGATGCCCGTGAGCCTAAAGGAAACTACCGACTCAAAAATCTGTTATAACAATGGAACTCATTGAACAGCTCGTTGCTCGTGCCAAATCCTGCAAGCAACGCATCGTACTACCCGAGGGTACTGAAGAACGCACTCTCAAGGCTGCCAACCAAATTCTCACCGACGGCGTGGCCGACCTCATCCTGCTCGGCAATGTCGACGAAATCCACCGCCTGGCCAAGGAATGGGGTCTCGGCAACATCGACCGTGCCACAATCATCGACCCTGCCAACAGCCCCAAGGCCGAGGAATACGCCCAGCTGCTCTGCGAACTGCGCAAGAAGAAGGGCATGACCATCGAAGAAGCCCGCGTCAAGGTGACTGACCCGCTCTACTACGGCTGCATGATCATCAAGAGCGGCGATGCCGACGGCCAGCTGGCCGGTGCGCGCAACACTACGGGCGACGTGCTCCGTCCCGCCCTGCAGATCATCAAGACCTCGCCGGGCATCACCTGCGTGAGCGGTGCCATGCTCCTGCTCACCCATGCTCCTGAGTGCGGCGACAACGGCGTGCTCGTCATGGGCGACGTGGCCGTTACTCCCGTGCCCGATG
>JBJEAF010000221.1:0-8093 GCA_051868755.1 Alloprevotella sp. | reverse complement strand
TCATCTCTAAAAATCCAGCATCCAGCTCGGCCTAATTTATAGAACACCCCATAACAGCTGACCCTTCTCTTCTTCCAAACAACTCAGTAACATCAAGCAAAACCATACAATGAAAGAATTGGAACTCAAGTACGGCTGCAACCCCAACCAGAAGCCGTCGCGCATTTATATGGAGCAAGGCGAGCTCCCTATCGAAGTGCTTGGCGGCCGGCCGGGCTACATCAACTTTCTGGATGCACTGAACGGCTGGCAGCTGGTACGCGAACTGAAGGCTGCCACAGGTCTGCCTGCCGCAGCCTCGTTTAAGCATGTGTCACCCGCCGGTGCTGCCGTAGGCTTGCCGATGAGCGACACGCTGCGCAAGATTTACTTTGTAGACGACCTCACGCTGCCGCTCTCGCCCATTGCCACGGCTTATGCCCGTGCACGCGGTGCCGACCGTATGTCGTCGTACGGCGACTTCATCTCCCTGAGCGACACCTGCGATGAAGCCACGGCCCTGCTTATCAAGCGCGAAGTGAGCGACGGTGTCATTGCACCCGACTATACACCCGAAGCACTCGAAATCCTGAGGGCCAAGCGCAAGGGGACTTATGTAATCCTGAAGATGGATGTCAACTACCGCCCTGCACCGCTGGAACGCAAGCAGGTGTTTGGTGTGACCTTCGAACAGGGGCGCAATGAGATTGACCTGAACGATGCCAGCCTGTTCTCACAGATTCCTACCGAGAACAAGACGTTCACCGAAGCCGCACTGCGCGACCTCAAGATAGCCCTCATCACCCTGAAGTATACCCAGTCCAATTCGGTATGCTACGCCAAGGACGGCCAGGCCATCGGCATCGGTGCCGGACAGCAGAGCCGCATTCACTGCACCCGTTTGGCTGGCAACAAGGCCGACATCTGGTGGCTGCGCCAACATCCGAAGGTGATGAACCTGCCTTGGGTAGAGAAGATCCGGCGTGCTGACCGCGACAACACCATCGACATATACATTTCGGAAGACCATGACGATGTGTTGGCCGACGGTGTTTGGCAGCAGTTCTTCACCGAAAAGCCCGAAGTGCTGACCATGGCTGAAAAGAAGGAATGGATAGCCCGGAACACCGAAGTGGCACTGGGTTCTGATGCCTTCTTCCCGTTTGGCGACAACATCGAACGTGCCCACAAGAGCGGTGTGAAGTATGTGGCACAGGCCGGCGGCAGTGTACGCGATGACCATGTGATCGAAACCTGCAACAAGTATGGCATGACCATGGCATTCACCGGCGTTCGCCTGTTCCACCATTGATGATACATAAGAAGTTGAAAGTTGAGAGTTTATAAGTATAGTCACTGAGCGAGTTATTACTGCGCTTCATAGTAAATTGGCTTGACAACAGGCGGGCTGGAAGCCACGCCCTCCCCAGTGCACCGTCGCTTCAAATCTAAACTCTCAACTCTTCTGACAAACTCTCAACTCCTCAAATCATGTCCACCCACCGCAAAGCATCCGACGACGAGATTACGCAGGCCATGACTGTAGGCATCACCTTCAAAGGGGCCAAGCTGAAAAAAGCTCCCGACACGAAGAAGGTGAAAACCAAAGCCAAGAAGAAGTCCTACATCACCGGGTTGCACGGTTCGGGGGCAGCCAAGATGAAGGCCGACATACGGCGCCGACGTGCCAACCGACACAAGGCTTAGGCCCTGTAATGACTGACAGCAAGTCATTCACCCCCTCCATTCGTCCTCATTCCTTCAACAGTATACAAACCTTCCCCAACCATGTCATGCATTCTACACATCGAAACATCCACACAGGTGTGCTCCGTAGCCCTTTCGCAAGACGGGGTATGCCTGTTTGACAAGGCCGACTTCGAGGGTCCTTCTCATGCAGCCATCTTGGCCGGCTATGTAGAAGAGGCCATCTCATTTGCTGACAGCCACGCCATACCACTCGATGCAGTGGCCGTGAGCAAAGGTCCGGGTTCCTATACGGGTTTGCGCATCGGCGTGTCTGAAGCCAAAGGCGTGGCCTATGGCCGCGATGCCCGCCTCTTGGCCGTCAACTCCCTCAAGATACTCACCGTGCCGACCCTGCTCCATGCAGAACTGCCCGATGATGCCCTCTTGGTGCCCATGATTGATGCGCGCCGTATGGAAGTGTACTGCGCTGTATACAACCGCGCCTTGCAAGAGGTGTGGCCCACGCAGGCATTAGTGGTTGACGAAAACTCTTTTGGCGAACTGCTTGCCGAACATCCCCTCTACTTTATGGGCAACGGGTCTGACAAGTGCCGCGCTGTCATCCAGCACCCCCATGCCCATTTTATAGAAGGAGCAGTACCCTTGGCCACACAGATGATTCCGCTCGCTGAAATGGCCATGGCCCGTGAGGAGTTTGAGGACGTGGCCTACTTCGAACCCTTCTATCTGAAGGAATTCGTTGCAACACAAAGTAAGAAACTGATTTGACACACATGAACAACCATTCCGCAATATTCACTCCCCAGCCCGATACTGACCACCTGTACAACAGCACGGAAAACAAGCTGAAACTGCCAGAGTATGGCCGCATGGTGCAGGACATGGTGGACTATGCGCTCACCATTGACGACAAACCCACCCGCCAAGCCTATGCCGAAGCCATCGTGACTATCATGTTGGGACTCAATCCTAAAATGAAGGACGTGCCCGACTATCGCCATAAGGTATGGGACCATCTGGCGTTTATGGCCGACTACAAGCTCGACATTGACTACCCCTACCCCATTACCCAACGTAGCGAAGAACAACAGACCGTTGCCAAGCTCTCCTATCCGAAAGGCCACATACGCTACCGTCATTACGGCCGTCTGCTCGAACAGGCGCTGGACAAGCTGAAAGAAATGCCCGAAGGAGCCGAACGCAATGCGCTCACCCGACTGATTGGCAACCGCATGAAGCGCAATCTGGCTGACTGGAAGGGCGACGGCGTACAAGATTCAAAAGTAGCCCACGACATCTCATTCTACACGGAAGGGAAGGTGGAACCCGACTTCCAAAGCCAGGGAAACGGATTGATGCACATCGGCGAGAACCGTTTCCGCACACGGAAAAACAAAGGCTTGTTCTGATGCTGTCATCGTGCCGACAATGATGTGACGGCTGCAACCAAAATACCTGGCATCCCGCGCATCATGAGGCATTCGGTAACAGTGCGCAGCCGGCTATCCATTGTATCCTGTCTGACGCACCGTTATCGGCAACGATAATCCAAGCCATATACCCCGAAACAGAGCCTAAAGACTATCCCACTATGAGTACATTCATCATCGAAGGCGGACACCGGCTAAAAGGAGAAATCACTCCACAAGGGGCAAAAAACGAAGCCCTCCAGGTTATCTGTGCCACATTGCTCACCGACGAAGAAGTTCGCATCCAGAACATTCCGAACATTCTGGACGTGAACAACCTCATTGCGCTGCTGGGCAAAATGGGGGTTGAAACCCGCTGGAACGCTCCCGGAGACTGCACCTTCAAGGCAGCTCAAGTCGATTTGGACTATCTGCAGAGCCAGGAGTTCATGGAACACTGCGCACGTCTGCGCGGCTCCGTGCTGCTGATAGGTCCGCTTACGGCCCGTTTCGGCAAAGCCCGCATAGCCAAGCCAGGCGGTGACAAGATAGGCCGCCGGCGACTCGACACCCATTTCTATGGTATGCAGAAGCTCGGGGCGCGCTTTTTCTTCGATGAGGAAAACGGTGCCTACAGCATCGAAGCCGACAAGCTCAAGGGCACCTATATGCTGCTCGACGAGGCTTCCATCACCGGCACAGCCAACATTATCATGGCCTCGGTGCTGGCTCACGGCACGACCACAATCTACAATGCAGCCTGCGAACCCTACATACAGCAGCTGTGTCACATGCTCAACAAAATGGGAGCCAACATCTCAGGCATTGCCTCAAACCTGCTCACCATACACGGTGTGGAGCGACTGCATGGCCATGTGCAACACCGCATCCTGCCCGACATGATTGAGATAGGCTCGTTCATCGGCATGGGAGCCATGGTCGGCGACGGTCTGACCATACGTGGTGCCGGCGTAAAGGCATTGGGAATCATTCCCGAAGCATTCCGCCGGCTGGGCATACGCCTATATATAAAAGGAGATGACATCCTGATTCCCGCCCAAAAGCACTACCAGATCGAATCCTTCATTGACGGCTCGTTCATGACCTTGGCCGATGCGCCTTGGCCAGGACTTACCCCCGACCTGCTCAGTGTGCTCATCGTTGTGGCCACACAGGCACGCGGCTCGGTGCTGTTCCACCAAAAGATGTTCGAAAGCCGCCTGTTCTTTGTCGACAAGCTTATCGAAATGGGCGCGCAAATCATTCTTTGCGACCCGCACCGCGCAGTAGTGGTGGGCCATGACCGCAAAATCAGGCTGCGTGGCCGTCGCATGGTTTCGCCCGACATACGTGCCGGTATTGCCCTGCTCATTGCAGCCCTCAGTGCCGAAGGTATAAGCCAGATTGACAACGTCGAACAGATAGACCGTGGTTACGAAAACATAGAAACCCGCCTCAACGCACTGGGTGCGCATATCACCCGAAACTAATCCTTCTTCCTTTGCCTGTCCTGCCATTTTCTTTAGAAAATACGGACTGCAAGACAAACCTTCATCATGATTCGCAACGACGAAGTATTCAACATAGGCTATATAGCCAAGGCACACGGCCTGCGGGGTGAAGTGGACTTGTCGTTCACCGACGATTGCTTTGACACAGGAACAGCCGACTACCTCGTGCTCGACATGGACGGCATCCTCGTTCCCTTCTTCTGGAGCGAATACCGTTTCAAGTCTAACCAGACAGCCATTATCAAATTCGACGACATCGACTCTGCCGACCAAGCCCGCCAATTGGTGGGACACAGTGTGTTTTACCCCAAAAGCGGCATGGCGGAGTCCGACGCAGACGATGCGGGACTGTCCTCTTACCGCGCGCTGACAGGCTTTACGGTGAGCGACGTACATGCCGGCCTGCTCGGCACCGTGCAGCACGTGGACGACAGTTCAGCCAACATCCTGCTGACCATCTGTTCGCAGTCGGGCGATAATGAGTGGCTCATTCCCTTTCACGATGACTTCCTCATACAATTCGACCTGCGCCAGCGCACACTCCTGCTGCAACTGCCCGAAGGCATACTCACACTCAATGACACGGAGCAGGAATCTGTCTGAAAAGATCTTGTAAACTCCCCATATCCATGAAACATATAGCCATATTAGGTTCAACCGGCTCTATCGGCACACAGGCTCTCGACGTGGTACGCCATCATCCCGACCAATTCGAAGCCACTGTGCTCACAGCTGGCAGCAATGCCGACCTGCTCATCAAGCAAGCCATAGAGTTCGTGCCCAATGCCGTAGTCATAGCCAACGAAGCGCATTACGAAACCGTGAGAGATGCACTGGCCCACCTGCCCATTAAGGTCTATGCAGGCGATGAAGCTATCTGTCAGGTGGTCCAAATGGACTCGGTCGACCTGGTGCTCACTGCCATTGTCGGTTTTGCCGGACTGCGCTCTACCGTTGCAGCCATTCAGGCGGGAAAGAGCTTGGCTTTGGCCAACAAGGAGACCCTCGTCGTGGCCGGCAGCATCATACGCCAGCTCTGCCAGCAGCACAAAGTGTCGGTGCTGCCAGTTGACAGCGAACACTCCGCCATTTTCCAGTGTCTGAACGGCGAGGGCGACAATGCCATCAGCCGCATCCTTCTCACTGCTTCGGGAGGCCCTTTCAACCGTTTTACGATTGACCAACTCGAACGGGTTACCCCCCAAGAGGCACTCCGGCATCCCAACTGGAACATGGGAGCCAAAATCACCATCGATTCGGCCACACTCATGAACAAGGGCTTCGAGATGATTGAGGCATACTGGCTCTATCAGGTGCCCCCCGAGCAGATACAGGTCGTTGTGCATCCCGAAAGCATAGTCCATTCGGCCGTGGAGTTTATGGACGGTACTGTCATGGCCCAAATGGGCTTGCCCGACATGCGTCTGCCCATCCAATACGCTTTCAGCTATCCCCGCCGGCTCAGCCTTCCCGGCCCGAAGCTTCATCTCTTCGACCTGCAATGCCTGCACTTCGAGCGTCCCGACATGGAGCGTTTCCCCTGCCTGCAATTGGCCTACGATGCCATAGCCAAAGGCGGCAATATGCCCTGCATACTCAATGCCGCCGGCGAAGTGTGCAACCAGGCCTTCCGCCAGGGAATCATTGGCTTCATGGACATTGCCCGCATCACGGCCCACATCATGCAGCAGGCCACTTATATCGAATCGCCCACTCTCGACGACCTTTTTGCCACTGATGCCGAGACGCGCCGTCTCACCGACCTGCGTATCGCTCCATTCTAAACACAACACATAACTACTAATGGAAGTATTCTTCATCCGGGCCTTGCAGCTCATCCTGTGCTTCGCCCTGCTCATACTGCTGCACGAAGGCGGACACTTTCTGTTTGCCAAACTCTTCAAAGTACGTGTAGAAAAGTTCTGCCTCTTCTTTGACCCCTGGTTCACTCCCTTTAAGTTCAAGCCTAAAAACAGCGATACCACCTACTGCATCGGCTGGCTTCCCCTGGGCGGCTATGTCAAGATAGCGGGTATGGTCGACGAGTCGATGGACTTGGAACAACTCAAGCAACCCGAACAGCCCTGGGAGTTCCGTGCCAAGCCAGCCTGGCAACGGCTGCTCATCATGGTGGGCGGCGTGCTCGTCAATTTCGTGCTGGCCTTCATCATCTACTCCGCCGTACTCTTCACATGGGGCGAAAGCTACATCCCCATGCGTGGCTACACCCACGGTTTCAAGTTCAGCGAACAGGCACAGCAACTCGGTTTCCACGACGGAGACATCCTGCTGGGCACCGACACCAAGACCTTCGAAAAGTTCGACGGCGATGTACTGCGCAGCCTGAGCGAAGCCCATTCAGCCACCGTCCTGCGCCAGGGCCGGGAAGTAACCGTTGCCATGCCCGGCAACCTTAATCTGCTGGAAATGATCAAGCAGGAGCCGCGCTTCGTCGATGTGCTTGTTCCTTCTGTGGTAGACAGTGTCGTGCCGCAGTCGCCAGCTGCCAAGGCGGGCCTGACAGCAGGCTGCCGCATCGTAGGCTTTAACGGAGCCAGCTTCAATACCGTCAATGACTTCAACCTACAACGCGGCATTCTCACCGACCGCCTGTCTGCTGCCAGCCATGCCGACAGCCTACGTTTGCGTCAGGCCACATTGGTCGTACAGCGTCCCCATGCAGCTAACCCTGACACTGTCAGCCTGCAGCTTGATGCCGACTATAAGCTCGGAGTGGTCTGGGCCTTCCCCCAGCTCAACGAATACAAAACCGTTACGCGCCAGTACACCTTGCTTGAGAGCATACCCGCCGGCATAACCCATGGGTGGAATGTCCTGTCAGGCTACGTGGCAGATCTTAAATACCTCTTCACTGCCGATGGCGCAAAGAGCGTAGGTTCATTCGGTGCCATAGGCAGTCTGTTCCCCACCACGTGGCAGTGGAGCCGCTTCTGGGAACTCACGGCCTTCATTTCGCTCATGCTTGCCTTCATGAACATCCTGCCCATCCCCGCGCTTGACGGTGGACACGTATTCTTCCTGCTCATCGAAGTCATCACACGTCGCAAGCCGAGCGAAAAGACACTCGAACGTGCCCAAACCATCGGCATGACCCTCTTGTTGTTGCTCATGGCTCTGGCCGTCTTCAACGACTTCCGCAATTTCCTGTTCTGACAACGAAACAGGAAACAGCCAGACAGCCGTCCATCATTATACATACAAGGAATAGACAAGGGTGAGGAATCGGTCACAGACTTAGATTCCTCACCCCTGTCTTATCTTAGAGGGCACCATTCCCTTATAGGGTGTGCAACTGTGTTACCATACAAAGCAATTCAACCAATTTCATCCAAATCTCCCCATTCTACCATAGATTTGGGCGAAACTCAACTGAATTTCGCCTAAAAAGTTGTAAGGAATATCCTATAATATCGGCTCAAGCCGAAATCCCGGTGCATTTATAAAAATCGAGAGGATAAAGTGT
>JBJEAF010000220.1:0-8155 GCA_051868755.1 Alloprevotella sp. | reverse complement strand
AGGAATACCTCTATTCGGCCATGGAGGACTACCGCATCGACATCATGATCGACAAAGGCCCTGCGGCCCGCAGCATACAGATAGACCTCAGCCCCTTCACCCTGGTGGGAGCCACCACCCGGAGCGGACTGCTCACCGCACCGCTCCGCGCCCGCTTCGGCATCAACCTCCACTTGGAATATTACGATGCCGAAACGCTGCAGCGCATCGTGACCCGCTCGGCCGGCATCATGCGCGTGCCTATAGCCGAAGAGGCCGCTGCCGAGATAGCGGGCCGTTCGCGTGGCACGCCCCGTATAGCCAATGCCCTGCTGCGCCGTGTGCGCGACTTCGCGCAGGTCAAAGGTTCGGGACGCATAGACCTGGGCATTGCCCGCTACGCCTTGGAGGCCCTGAACATCGACAAGCACGGGCTCGACGAGATAGACAACAAGATTCTGCTCACCATCATCGACAAGTTCAAGGGAGGCCCGGTCGGTGTCGGCACGCTGGCCACGGCCATCGGCGAAGACCCGGGCACGGTCGAGGAGGTCTATGAGCCTTTCCTCATCAAGGAAGGGTTCATCCACCGTACGCCCCGTGGCCGCGAAGTGACCGACCGCGCCTATGCCCATCTGGGACGCAGCCGCTTCGGCAGCCCCTACGGCACGCCCTCCCTGTTCGACTGAGGCCCTGCGGCCCCGTTCATACAGTAAAATCCATGATAAGCTATCATACCATCGACGTGAAGATGCCCGACCTGCCCCACCGCGCGACAACTGCCTGGGTGCGCGCCGTGGCAGCTACCTACGGCAAGCGGGTAGGCGAGGTGGCCTACGTGTTCTGTAGTGACGAGAAGATACTGGAGGTAAACCGCCAGTACCTGCAACACGACTACTACACCGACATCATCACCTTCGACTACACCCGCAGCGACGTGATAGGCGGCGACCTCTTCATCAGCCTCGACACCGTGCGCTCCAATGCCGAACTGTTCGGCAAATCCTACGAGGAAGAGCTGCACCGCGTGGTGATTCACGGCATCCTGCACCTGTGCGGCATCAACGACAAGGGGCCGGGCGAGCGCGAGATTATGGAAGCGGCTGAAAACCGGGCGTTAGCCATGCTCCCGGCACAGACGGCGTGAGGGCAGCAGAGAGGCCGCGGCCTTCAGAGAGCGTGTCGCGACCGACATGCCAGCGTCCTCCTTAAAAAGAGGCCCGATGCACAAGATGTCACAGGCAAATGGTCTGAATCCGCTCAACATTGGATAAATCAAACCTTTTCTATGAAAAATTTGGCCAAAACCTTGGCATTTTGGGAAACTTTTTAGACTTTTGCGGTTTTAAAGGTGAAGGTACGAGGAATCATGGGCTCAAACAGCTGTTGAGGCTCATGAAAGAAGGCGTGCTTTCCCCAAACAAATAAATTTCTAAGCTTTTTAAATATCTATGGAACCTGCAACAGGAAAATTAGGCGTGATGTGCGTCGGTCTCGGCGCGGTTACAACAACCTTCATGACCGGTGTGCTGATGGCCCGCAAGGGACTGGCCAAGCCGGTTGGTTCGATGACCCAATACGACAAGATTCGTGTGGGACGGGGAAAGGACAAGAAATATCTGCACTATGGTGAGATTGTCCCGCTCGCATCGCTCAACGACATGGTGTTTGGTGCCTGGGACGTATATCCCGCCAATGCCTACGAGAGTGCGCTCAACGCCGAAGTGCTGAAGGAGAAGGACATTGAGCCGGTTCGCGACGAACTCAAGGCCATTGTGCCCATGAAGGCCGCCTTCGACAAGAACTACGCCAAGCGTCTCGACGGCGACAACGTGAAGGACTGTGCCACCCGTTGGGACATGGTTGAAGCCCTGCGCGAGGACATCCGCAACTTCAAGGCTGCCAACCACTGCGACCGCATCGTGGTCATCTGGGCCGCCTCGACCGAAATCTACGTGCCCGTCGACGAGCAGGTTCACGGCAGCCTCGCCGCACTCGAAGCTGCCATGAAGGCCGACGACCGCGAACACGTGGCTCCCTCCATGTGTTACGCCTACGCTGCCCTGGCCGAAGGCGCTCCCTTCATCATGGGCGCCCCCAACACCACGGTCGACATTCCCGCTATGTGGGAAATGGCCGAAAAGACCAAGATGCCTATTGCCGGCAAGGACTTCAAGACGGGACAGACACTCGTCAAGTCGGGCTTCGCTCCCATTATCGGTACGCGCTGTCTGGGTCTGAGCGGCTGGTTCTCGACCAACATTCTCGGCAACCGCGACGGTCTGGTGCTCGATGAGCCCGCCAACTTCCACACCAAGGAAGTGTCGAAGCTCTCTACGCTCGAAAGCATCCTCGTGCCCGAAGAGCAGCCCGACCTCTACACCGACTACTACCACAAGGTGCGCATCAACTACTATCCGCCCCGCAACGACAACAAGGAAGGCTGGGACAACATCGACATCTTCGGCTGGATGGGCTATCCGATGCAGATCAAGATCAACTTCCTCTGCCGCGACTCTATCCTCGCCGCTCCGTTGTTGCTCGACCTGGTGCTCCTCTCTGACCTCGCTGCCCGCAAGGGCCGCTACGGCACGCAGCGCTTCCTGAGCTTCTTCCTGAAGAGCCCGATGCACGACTACACGCAGAACGAAGTGCCTGTGAACCACCTCTTCCAGCAGTATGTCATGCTGAAGAACGCTATCCGCGAAATGGGTGGCTACGAGGCAGACGAAGAAATCGACTGATTCCGCGCGAGGCGCAGACATCACTGACGGCTGCGCCCGCTTTTTACTCCATGCCATGAAAAAGCTTCACGACACCACCTCCTATATATATTATAGGAGTATGCCGTGAGGCTTTTTCTCTCCCCGTACTTCCAAGGGGCGGGCCGGCAGCAGACAGGCTCCCCTCTTCCCAAACAAACAACCCCAACAAACAACTTACTACCGGTGAAACGCATCCTCTCCCTGTTCACACTGCTTTGCTGCTTTTGTGCCGTCTGGGCACAGAAAACACTCTCGGGCACCGTTGTCGACGCCAAGACGGGCGAAACCATACCCTTTGTCAATGTGGTGTATACCAATGGCGGAGGTACGCAAACCGACGTGAACGGCAAGTTCAAGCTTCCCTTCCGCGTAGGCCGGCTGCGACTGTCGGTCATCGGCTACGAGACCAAGACCATCAACGTGAAGACCGCCGGCGACTCGCTCGTCTACAAGATAGAGCCGCTCGAAACCTCCTTGGGCTCGGCTGTGGTCACAGCGGGGAAAAAGAAGAAGTACTCGCGCAAGAACAACCCCGCCGTCGAGCTGATGAAGAAGGTCATTGCCGCCAAGCAGCAGAGCGACCTGCGCAGCCACGACTACTACAGCATCAACAAATATTCGAAAATCACCTTCGCCGTGAACGAAGTGACCGACAAGATTTTCGAAGAAGGCAGCTTCAAGAAATTCCCCTTCCTGAAGGACCACGTCGAGGTGTGCAACGAGACGGGCAAGCTCATCCTGCCCATTTCGGTCGATGAGACCGTGACACAGCTCATCTACCGCCGCGAGCCGCGAAGCGAGAAGAGCATCATACTCGGCCAGCGCACCAACGGCATCAACGAGCTGCTCAACACGGGCGACATCATCAACACCATGCTCAAGGACTGCTTCACCGATGTCGACATCTACAAGGACGAGGTGCGCCTGCTGCAATACCCCTTCACCAGTCCCATCTCCTCGGGCACGGCCATCAGCTTCTACCGTTACTTCATAGTCGACACCCTCATGGTCGACAACCGCGACAAGTGCATCCGCGTGGACTTCACGCCCAACAACCCGCAGGACTTCGGCTTCTCGGGCAGCCTCTACATCCTGGCCGACTCCACCTACCGCGTGAAGAAGGCCGATATGGGCATTCCCGTGCGCTCCGACGTGAACTTCGTCGAGAACATGCGCATCATCCAGAGCTTCGAGCAGCTGCCCTCGGGCGAACAGGTGCTCGTGAAGGACGACATGCTCGTACAGCTCAAGTTGGCCAAGCTGTTCGGCAAGTTCCAGGTGAAGCGCACCACCGAGTACTCCAACTTCGCCTTCGAGCCTATCGCGCCGCGTACCTTCAAGTTCAAAGGCGAAACCCTCACCTCGGCCAACGCGCAGATGCAGAACGAAGCCTTCTGGCAGCAGCACCGTGCCGACTCGCTGACCAAGAGCGAGGGCAGCCTCGACCAGCTCGTGAGACAGCTCGAACAGGTCAAGGGCTTCAAGCCCGTACTGTGGGTGGCCAAGGCTTTCATCGAGAACTTTGTCGAAACCAGTCTCGACCCTGACAAACCCTCCAAACTCGACTTCGGCCCTGTCAACACCACCTTCACGCAGAACCAGGTGGACGGATTCCGCCTGCGACTCTCGGCGCAGACTACGGCCAACTTCAACAAGCACCTCTTCCTCAAGGGCTATGCCGCCTACGGCTTCCGCGACCAGAAGGTGAAGGGAATGGGCGAAGTGACCTATTCCTTCAACGAGAAGGCATACCTGCCCCGCGAGTTCCCCGTGAACAACCTCACCTTCAACTACACCAACGACGTGATGTCGCCCTCCGACAAGTTCATGCCGACCGACAAGGACAACGTGTTCACCTCGTTCAAGTGGACCAAGGTGAACCACATGATGTACTTTGAGACCTACAAGCTGCTCTGGGACCGCGAGTGGGAAAACGGACTGCGCTTCAACCTGCAGGCGCGTACCACCAAGGACACTCCCACCGAAGCCCTCTTCTACCAACCCCTCTCAACGGGCGGACTCTCTCAGGACCGCTCGCTCTACAATCCCTACATACGCACCTACGACTTCACCGTGGGCCTGCGCTATCAGCCCGGCGTCACCTGGATCAACACCAAGCAGCGCCGCATCGCCGCCAACAACGATGCGCCCATCTTCAGCCTGAACCACACGGTGGGGCTCTACAACTTCGGCCGCGCTGACTACGCGTTCAACTTCACAGAGGCCGGTGTGTACAAGCGTTTCTGGTTGGCGTCGTGGGGAAAGATAGATGCCTACATCAAGGGCGGCGTGCAGTGGAACAAAGTGCCCTTCCCCCTGCTCATCATGCCCGCCGCAAACCTCTCCTACATCATGGAGGACTACACCTTCAACCTCATCGACAACATGGAGTTCCTCAACGACCGCTATGCCTCGCTCATGGTGTCGTGGGACCTGAACGGCAAGATTCTGAACCGCATCCCCCTCATCCGCAAGCTGAAGTGGCGCGAATACATCGGCGTGAACATGCTCTGGGGCACGCTCACCTCAAAGAACAATCCCTACTTGGCCGAAAACCAGAACGACCCGCGCCTCCTCTACTTCCCCGGTGAGTTCCAGGCCGACGGCAGCTTCAAGTCGCTCTCCCATGTGATGGACAAGGAGAAACCCTACATCGAAGTCATGGCCGGCATCCACAACATCTTCAAGATATTCCACATCGAATACGTGCGCCGCATCAACTACAAGTACCCCGGCACGCAGAAGTGGGGCATCCGCGGCATGTTCCGCCTGACGTTCTGACGCACTGCGCCTGCACGCTCAGAACAGTTCCCGCAAGACGGCCAGCGACTTCAGCGCAGGAAAGCCTGGCAGGTGGAGGCTGTAGTAGAGGTTGATGCGCTCCAGCAGGCGGGCACGCTCGTTGCCGTTGAACTTGAATACGTGCATGTTGTCGTAGCGCATACGCATGAGCTTGGGCAGCAGGGCCGCATCGGCAGCCGACAAGAAGTCGTCGTGAAGGGGCTGCGACGCTGTATAGCAGCCGCTGCGCAGGTCAAAGCAGCAGCCCGGGCGTGCCTCGTCGAGGTTGGGCGTAAAGCCGAGCAGGCGGGTCAGCCGCAACAGAAACACCAAGTGGAAGTTGGCATACCCCTTCGGACACGTGTCGAGCCATTCCAAGGAGCGCACCACGTAGGCAAACACCGCACCGCTGTCGGAGTCACCTTTCAGGGCATGATAGAGAAACTCGGCCAAGAACAAGGCCATGGCCGACTTGTGCGGGTCGTAGGGCAGGGTGGTGAAAGGCAGGGCCACGGTGGCCTGTTTGGGGCGTTGAAGGGAAGCCCGAGGCCGTTCGTCCCATTCCAAGTCAAGCACCGTGAGGGGCTGGAACAGCGTGTGCCGCACGGCTGCCCGCTTCGAGCGGCTTATGTGGATTATCATGCCTATGCAGCCACACTGCTCGGTGAGCAGGTGGGCGATAAACGAAGTATCGTTGTATTTCACGGTGCGTAGCACCAAAGCTTTCGATTTCATGAAAGGTCGGGAAGTGTGTTGTTGTGATGCAAAAGTAAGGAAATCCTGCCTAACGCGCGTCCTGTCTCTTACCTCTAACCTATATCCACATGGCATTCATTGAGAAAATACGCCAAGGCACCTTTACGCGCAAGCGCATCGTGCAGCCCGTAGGCATACAGCACTGTCTCAACTGCGGACACGACTTCAAGGGGGCCTACTGTCCCCGTTGCGGACAGAGCCACGACACCCGCCGCATCAGTTGGCACAGTTTCTGGCGCACCTTCGTCATGACAGGCATCGGCCTGCAGGGCACGCTGCCGCGCACGCTCATCGAGCTCTTCTATCGTCCGGGCTATCTCATCCGCGATTATCTGGCCGGCAAGCGCCAGCACTATCTCAATCCCTTCCGCTGCCTCTTGCTGCTGGCAGCTATCTTCATCCTCTTCAACAACACCCTTGTCCATACCGACATCCAGACTTCGGCCTCAGAGTTCGGCGTGTCGTTAGGTCAGGATATGGTCCAGTCAGAGCAGGAGCAGGCTGCGACCCGGCAGGCCACCGAGGAGATGATGAATGCCATTTACGGCAACTTCGGCACCTTCAACCTCCTGCTCATTTTCGTCATGACCCTGCCCTTCTGGATCGTGTTCAGCCGGCAGGGGCAGTACCGCAGCCAGCCGCTCAACATTTCCGAAGCCGCTACAGCTATGGCCTATGTAGGCTGCCAGAACATGACCGTCAACCTCCTGTCGCTTCCCTTTATCGGTCTCTATGGCATGGTGCCGGTAGCGACGGTAGGTTATTTCGTGGTCATTCCGCTCTACATCGTCACCCTGTGGCAGCTGTTCGACATGAAGCTGCTCCGCTTCCTGTGGTGTAACCTGCTGCTCACGGTCCTCTTCCTCCTGTTCTACGTCGTGTTTATCTACCTGTTAGTGTTGTGCCTGTTCTCCATATAGCCGTTCGGCGCGACCGACATGCTGCTTCGTAGCACCAGCTTCCAGACTCGTCTGTCGCACACGAGAAAGCCACTTTTGCCTCCTTAAAGCCTGTATTTCGGGTGGAAATAGGGCCGAAACGCACTTTTTTTGAAAAAAAACGGAGAAAGGCTTTGCTGGTATCAAAAGATGTTCTACTTTTGCACTCGCAAATCAGGCCGAAAGGCAATGAGCTGCAAATAAGGCTGGTCCCTTCGTCTATCGGTTAGGACGAGAGATTTTCATTCTCTAAAGAGGAGTTCGACTCTCCTAGGGACTACAAATAAAAAGGAATAATTTAAAATGGCAAACCACAAATCATCTGTAAAGAGAATTCGTCAGACGGCGTCCCGCAGACTGCACAACAGATACTACGCTAAGACAATGCGTAATGCAGTACGTAAGCTCCGCGCTACGACTGACAAAGCAGCTGCAGTAGAGCTTCTGCCGAAGGTGCAGAAGATGCTTGACAAGCTTGCTAAGACTAACATTATTCACAAGAATAAGGCAGCAAACATCAAGAGCAGCGTTATGTTGCATGTCAACAAGCTCGCTTGATTCACGCTCCAGTTAAGCTGACCCTTCATTGCGAAAGCAGTGAAGGGTCTTTTTTGCGTTTGCCGTCTGGGAGGGCGGGCAAAGGCCCGCCAGAATATGGCATAAGCGGGCCTTTGCCCGCCTTCCCAGTGCATCGTCGTTTCAAGTCTGCTTGACAACGGGCGGGCCTTTGCCACGCCCTCCCAGTGCATCGTCGTCTCTTATCCGCGGTTATTGTTATTGGGGGATTCGCTTCATTTCATAATCCGTTATTTTAGATAAGACAGGCTGCGTTCGGCAAAAAGCTCAAGCAAGCTTGGCTCTTTGCTCTCACTTGCACTATCTTTGCAGGCAATCATCTTAATAGAAGAAGCGTATGATGAACGGTATCAAGAAGTT
>JBJEAF010000219.1:22275-30167 GCA_051868755.1 Alloprevotella sp. | reverse complement strand
TCGATGTCGGCAGTGAGTTTGGCGCAGGCAGCGTCATGCTTGGTGGCAGTCTCGCCGTCAGCGGGCGTGTAGGTGCCGTTCACCCAGTCACGGAACCACGCCAGTTGCGCGGCATTGGCAATCTGATAGGGGTCGGCTTCCGAACCGTCGCCCGTAGCCGGTTGCTCCGTGGCGACGCTCTGTGCCCACACCGAAGCGGGCAGCATGAGGGTTGCCACGAGCAGCAGTGCCGTGAGCAACCAACTCTGGGAGTGTTGTTTACTTCTCATTTTGTTTGTTTAAGGGGTGATAAATAATAGGCTGGTATGAAAACGCCAAAGTCTTCAGCTCATGCTCTGGGCATAAGCTGAAGACTTTGTACGTATGGTTCTGTAAACGAGTGGCACGTGCGCAGGTGCAGGCCAGGCTATGCTTTCTTACCCCCCCCCACTTGGGTAAGCAGGGAGTGGCCGTTCACGGGAAAGCACAAGGGCAGGGAGGCGTAAGCGTGGCGCATATGGTACACTGAATGATAAGTAGGTGTTTAAAATTAGTTTATATGATTAGTAGGACATTAGTTTCTATCATCTGTGCTCTTCCCAGCGCATTTTGCTCTTTAGTTCTCTGTCACATAGCCCGCTATGCACCCCTCCGACTCCCCCGTTATCGGGGAAAAGCAATTTCAAGCCAAAGGGCATACTGCATCCCTATAGAGTACACATGATAGGAACTAATTTTGAACACCTACTTAGAGGTTGATGAAAATCCACTGCAAAGGTAAAACAATATGAAGAACTGTACAACTATCAGACAGTTAAAACAGAAGAAAACTCGCCGAGTTGGCTGTTCCACTCGGCGAGTTGTCGGACTGCGGTTGTTGGCCGTGTTACTTCACAAAGGTCTTGAAGCTGCGGACAGTGCCGTCGGCGAACTTCAAGGTGCGGATGTACAGGCCGTTGTGCGGACGCGTCACGCTGCGGCCCATCAGGTCGGTATAGGTTTCGTAGATGACTTCGGACGAACCTAACACAACGGTTCCAATGGCTGAATCGTCGCCGCCCTCGGGATAGGTGAGGCGGGCAGAGGCACGACGCTCGCCGTTGACGGTGTAGTACACCTCCACGCCAATGGTGGTGTAAAGCTCACCGTATACGCTGACGTGGTGATAGGTGCCGCCGCTATAGATTTCTGTTCCGCCGTTCAGGTCAACATAGTCGTAGGGGAACTCTGACATGGGGGACTCTATGCTGTAAAGGCCCGGCTCAAAGGTGAAGACTTCATCGTCGAGCAAGATGCTCCAGGTGATGTTTTCGGGATTGATGAAGTTGCCGTCCACATCTTCGGCGTAGATGTTGAAGTCTATGCCTCCCCAACTGGAATCGACCTGTCCATAGAGCAGCTCGGGCATGGCGGGCGTGGCGGGCTTCTCCTCGAAGTAGGCCAGCGCGGGGCTCTCGATGATGGAATAGACGGTCTTGCCAGCCAACAGCATGATGGTGAGGCCGGGCGCAGGGGTGAGTGTCTTGCGGTCGTCTGACACAGCAAAGGCAAAGTGGTCGGTAGGCACATACTCCTTGGCTCCGGTGACGAAGTTCTCGCCTGCATAGATGCCGGCCACGAAGTCAACATAGGTGGCCGAAACCACGCCCTGGTATTGGTTGGAGGGAATGATCAGGGAGTCACCCTCCCAAGTTCCCTTGACCCATGCACCGTCGATGCAGAGGCCCTGAATGTAGCAGTCGTTGCCATCGCTGCCTAACTGCACCACCTTGACGCCCTCGGCATAGTCCTTGGTGTAGCGGTAGGCGTACTGTGAGGTCTGGAGTCCGTCGGGCACTTCCACGGTGTTGGGCGAATAGGGCGACAGGTCGAGGTTGCGCACCAGGATGTAGCTCACCTCGTCCTTGCTGTGGTAGGCTACGAGGAACACTTCCTTGTCGACCGACTGGATGCGGCCTTCGCTGTCAATGGTGAGCTGGTAGGGGGCATCCTCGATAATCCTGGCCTGGAAGTTGCCATAGGAGTCGTAGCCGCTCTCGGCCAGACCGAGGTAGAGGTCATAGCCTTCGTAGGTCATGAGCAGCTGCCCCATTTCGAGCGTAATGATGCCGTCTGCTACGGTGCCTTCGACCGAGAGGTATTGCTGCTGGATAATGTCCTGTGCGCAGAACAGGTTGTGGAAGTAGATTTTGTCGCCTTTGCGGCACACGTTGATGGCCTTGCCGCTGACTGGTGTCACCGCGCCATATTCGCAAATATCGCCACTGAGCGAATAATAGGAAATGTCTGTCTGATGCGTGTCGCAATGCTGCCCTGACTGGGCCATGGCCAAGCCGGCTGTCAGCCAAGCCCATAAACATAGGAGTAAAGTCAGTCTGTTCATAAACACATGGTTTAGGGTTATATAATAGGTGGATTCAAGTTTCACAGGTGAGGAGGTTTATAAAACCACTTTCTGGGTGACGGTCCGGCCGTTGCGGCCCTGCGTCTGCCTGATGTACATGCCGTGTTCCAGCTGGCCGGGCTGCAGGGGGACGCCTTGCAGGTTATAGTAGCGCACGCCGGCCTGGCCCGAAGAAACCGGCTGTATGGCTGAAAGGCTGCCCGGCGGGGTCTGCACCACGTTGTAGACCACGCGCTTCATGATGTCGCTGCTGTAGTTGCTCACAAAGGCTACGACCTGCACGTTGTCCAGATTCCAGTTCTCGTCGACTGCCACGCGGTAGTCGGCTGCAAAGTCATCGCCGTCCCATTGGATGGCATCGCCCCACGCGCCGGTGGCTACCTTGCGCAGCGTGTTGTTATGGACGAAACCTTCGTAGGTTCCCATTTGCGAAATCGGCTTTATCTGGCTTTCCTTGACGAACACGCACAGGCGGGGATCGGGCGAGAGGTCAGCCAAGAGCATGGAGCGGTTGCCCTCGACGTGTATGTCCAACTGGCCGTCGGCAGCAGAGGTCTGAAGCGACAGACTCACAAAGGCGGGGTCCTGCAGTTCATAATCGAAGGTAGGGATGATGTCCTCCGGATTGCCCACACCCTGCACCGGGAAGCCGTCTTTCGAGGAATAGGGATTGTAATGCCTGTTGAGCATGAGGGCCGGTGCGGCCTCGTTCTTCATGTCGCCATAGAAGGCGAGATATTCCTTCGACTCATCGACCGTGAACTTGTCCGTGCCGTAACCTACGTGATGACACACCCACACGACGCGGTCACTGTAGCCACTCTCGACAGCTGTCTGTATGCGCAGTCCGCCACTGGGGCAATAGAAGCAGCGTTCGGTGGTGAACTGTTCGAGCAGGATGTTGCGCTCCTTGGCCGAATGGGTGTACATGGCCATGTCGAAGGCTGCCGAGTTGTCGGCCATATAAGAATCGTCGCGTCCGTCGGGCATGAGCAGCGTGAGCCGGGCATGGACCATGCGTTCACCCTCGGCCATGCGGCCGGTGGGCAGCCGCAGCTCAAACTTGCAGGTGTCGCGATAGGCCATTTCGCGCTGTATCAGGGTGTCGCCCTGCACTTCGTCGTTCAGGCTGTAGCGGAAACTGAATCCGCTGACGGGCTGTGCCGAATTGTTCTGCACGCAGCCGGACACCAGAATCGCATCGCCGTGCTTCACGGAGATTCGGTTCGTCTGGCACGACACCAACTGCAGGTCTGACTCTGGGAGGGCATCGCCGGTCACTACAGCCTCGACTGATACATTGCCGAAATCCTTCGAGGAGAAGTCGGTCCACACCCCGTTCTTGCCAATCCAGCAACCGCCCGGCACCGATATGCCGACCAGCGATATGCAGTTCAGGCTGTGCTCCTGCCAATAGCTGTAGCCGATGTACAGGTCTTCTTCGCCAGTGATGGCACAAGGCTCCGACAGGTCGATGACATTCCAGCCATAATAGAAATCAGTGAGGAAACCTGCCGCCGCGTTGTCTGCATCGAGCGAGGTGCGCACCCATGCGGTGAGCGTGTCGGGCCGCAGCTCGGAATACCACGTGGCCAAGCCTACCCTGATTTGGCTGATCTCGCACCCCTTGTACATGGCCAGCAACTCCTTGGGCAGACAAATGGCTGCGCTGACTTGGCACGCGCCGCTCTTGCCTGTCCCCTGTGTGTTGACCTGTCCGTCGCAATAGCCCAGATATACGGCATCGGCCTGCTGTGCCTGCACACATAGGCAGCAAAGCCACAGCATGAAACAACTTAATACCTTCTTCATATACTTGCTTCCTTATTTACAGATGAAGTGTCGCCGAAAGGAATGGAACAGCGACTTCTTCTATGCGTTAGGTTCGACTATCTTTGTCAGGCGGGCCACGCGAGTGCTTTCGTTTTGTCAAAGAAAGCTGCCCAACCTTGTCATTCACCAATCAAAAAGGTAAATGCAATTGACTTTCTGCCGCAAATGTAAGGATTGATGCATACAACCAGTAACGCAATCCAACAAAATTTGTCTCAAACGTTCAATTTTTGACGTTGAGACAAAAAATTAACCTTTAGACAAGTCTGTTTGGACTCATGGCTCGCCAGAATGCGACGGCCAGAGGGCATGAACGGTGGAGCCGAACGCCGATACACGAATCCACTCCTATTATATATAGAATCTAACTTTCGCAAGTAGTTGCAAACGGTTAACAAGGGTTCAAGGCACGGGCTAAGTGCCCAACAAGCGCTTAGCCCAGGGCAGCACCCTGGGTAGAACGAAGCGATAAAGTGCGCCCTGAAAGGGCAAAAGCGTTTGATGACAAGCATTTCAATTATACGCTTTTGCCCTTTCAGGGCGCAGTTGCGATGGTCTACCTACCCAGGGCGCTGCCCTGGGCTAAGCGCTTGTTGGGCTTTCAGCCCGTGCGTTGAACGCCTGTAGGGCTATGATTGGGAAACAGGGTTAAGCGGGACACAAACGGCCCTGCCCTTGTTGCCGTGATTCACACAGCAGGCGGCTGGGCTAATCATCCATTGACCACATGTACGACGCGCTGCGGATAGGGAATGTTGATGCCTTCGCGGTTGAAGAGTTCGTAGATGCGCTGCTGCATGTCGTAGTACACGGGCCAGTAGTCAGCACTCTTGACCCACACGCGCACCACGAGGTCTACGCTGCTTTCGGCCAGTGCGTCGACTGCGACGAAGGGCTGCTTGTCGTCGGGCGACTGGAGGATGCGGGCATCTTCGCGGAACAGGGCCAGCAGCTTCTCGCGCACCCGGCCCACGTCCTCGCCATAGTCCACTCCTACCGTCCACTGCACACGGCGTGCCTCTTCCTTCGAGTAGTTCACCACGACCGAAGTGCTCAGCGAACCGTTGGGCATGTACACCTGCTTGCCCTCGGCGGTGAGCAGCACGGTGTGGAATATCTGTATTTCGCGCACAGTGCCCTGCATACCCTGCGCCTCTATCCAGTCGCCTACGCGGTAGGGCTTGAACAGCAGAATGACGAGTCCGCCGGCAAAGTTCTGCAGATTGCCCGACAGGGCCATGCCGACTGCCACGCCGGCCGAAGCGAGCAAGGCGGCAAAGGAGGTGGTGTTGATGCCCAGCGCGCCTACGACCGACACAATGAGCAGCACGGTGAGCAGGATGTTGACGAGACTGCGCACGAAGCTCTGCACGCTGACATCGATGTGCCGGCGGTTGAGCATTCCGTGTACCATCCGGTTGATGAGCTTCACCAAAAAGGCCCCGACCATGTATACCAATACGGCAGTAATGATGTGGCGGCCTGCCGAGAGCGACAAGTCGAAGAGTTTCTGCAGCAGTTGGTCGATTTTGTCGGCCGTGAGCGCAACTGCCTGCGCTTCTAATAACAAGGAAGTCATAAGTTTTATAGTTTAGTTGTGTTGTCTTCATCAACGGCCCTTGCGGGCTATGCGGCCCTCCTCATCGATAATCAGGGGCGTATGGGGCACATCGAGCCGGGTGAGGCGGCGCATTTCGCGGGCTGCGCGGTGTTGTGCATCGATGCGCGGACCGACGCCTTTTTGCTGCACGAAGGAATGTATCTGGCCCTCGACAAAACGTCCGTCGGCCTGCAAGGTGAGTTCGAGCAGAGGGGCATAGCCCAACGTGCCGCTCAGGTTCATCCCATAGGGGGTGCAGAAGTTGCCGAGACTGTAGGCGATGAAGTGTTCCTTGTACAGCTCGACCGCACGCACCACATGGGGACCGTGGCCATACACCACATCGGCTCCGGCATCAATGCAGAAGTGGGCAAACTGGCGGAGCGAGCCGCGGTCTTCTCCACAGAATGTCTCCTTGCCCCATGGCAGGCGGTTCTGCCTGCTGCCTTCGGCTCCGCCATGAAACGAGACTATGACGACATCGCTCTCGGCTACCAAGGAGGTGATGATTTGGCGCACGGTGTCGAGGTCCTGATGACGCAGGGTATAGCCGTTGTGGCCAAAGGCACAGAACCCATAGCGCACGCCGTCGCGCTCTATCACGACCCTGTCGGGCAGCTGCCGCAAGCCGGCATAGGCTATGCCCATGCGGTCCAGACAGCTGCGGGTGCTCTGAATGCCTGCCGTGCCGAAGTCGTTGGCATGGTTGTTGGCCATAGAGAGGAAGTCGAAACCTGCCTGTTGCAACAAGGGGGCGTAACGGGTGGGGGTGCGGAAGGCATAGCAGACAGCCGAGGGCTTCTTGTGGGTTTCTCCGCTGTCACAGAGTGTTCCCTCCAAGTTTCCCGCAGCCACATCGGCCCGCTGCAGCAAGGGGGCAGCATCAACGAACAGTTGCCGTCCTTCATGGGGCGGCAACTGCACAGACGGGAAGGTCGTTCCCATCATAATATCTCCGGTAAAGGCCAAATGGAGCAGGCGGCCTTGCGACTGGGCGCAGGCCAGACACGCGGCCCATGCGGCCAACACGTAAAAGGTGACGGTTCTCATCAATTCTCTACTATGCGGCGGGCACCGATATAGCGGCGGTTGTAATAGGCTTCGCTCGACTCCGACACCTTGACGCCCTTGTTGCTGGCATGGACAAACGAGAAGTTGTTACCTGAAGGGTCTACATCGGTCACAATGCCTACATGGCCCACGGAGCGGGTGTTGCCCCGGCCACCGAAGAAGACCAGATCGCCCTTCTTCAGGTCCTTGATGCGGGCAATGGGGGTTCCCTGCGTGAATTGGGAGCGTGAGGTGCGCAGTATGGACACGTTTTCCTTTCCGTAAACGAAGCTGGTGAAGCCGGAACAGTCGAACACGTTGGGGCCGCTGCTGCCCAGCGAATAGCGCGCACCGAGATATTGCAATGCAGTGCGCACCACGCTTTCGCCAAAAGTGGCGTTATACGACACGGTTGCCTCGGCCTCGGCTGTACCTGCCAGGCTGGCCATCTCGGCCAAGGGAGCTACTTCTCTAACTATCCTTTCGGCCGTGGGGCGACTGGGCATCTGCTCTGGCATGAGGTCCTGGGCTTTGGCACCCATCAGGCTCATCACGCCCAATGCCACACTGGCTATGTATTTCTTGAATTGCACGTTCAAAATGGCTTTATCGGGTTCTAAATGTAACGGGAGCTTTGCAAATACCGATGCTCCGTTTTCTGTTTCAACGTTTGCAAAGGTACAAAAGCTGGTTTTTTGACCCAAATATTTTAATCTAATTTTGAAAAAGAATCTTCCCGAAACGCCTATTCTGCACACACCTCCCCCTTGGTGTGTAGCAAAATCAGGTCAGCCTGGGATGGAATTACCGGGAATGAGCCGCGAATGACCATGAATGAGCTGTGAATGACCATGAATATCATTTACCTCCATTCGCGGACCATTTGCGGGCATACTCTGTCATATCTTTTTGAACGCGAATCACCGGAAATGAGCCGCGAATGTCCGTAAATAAAAACAAGGACGATACGGATCATCAAGGCCTGCGACAGGTTTTTCTAAGCCTGCGACAGGTTTTTCTAAGCCT
>JBJEAF010000219.1:0-22175 GCA_051868755.1 Alloprevotella sp. | reverse complement strand
ATCATCAAGGCCTGCGACAGGTTTTTCTAAGCCTGCGACAGGTTTTTCTAAGCCTGCGACAGGTTTTTCTAAGCCTCATATCCTTTCATCTTCATCAAGGCGTAGGCGAGACGGTATCTGCCGGATGAGGGGGACCGGATGCAGGCAACGTGTCGGGTAGTGACGCAGGCGGCGTTGTCTGTATGGTGTCGCCCGGCGAGTGATGCAGGCTGTCGCCTTGGACCTTGTCTGCCTCGTCACTCTTTGAAGCATCGCGCTGGCTGCTGCCCAACCCCTTGAAGTCGGGCAACCGTTCGCGTTCGCCCGACACGATGACAGGCATCCCGTTGTAGGCATACTGTTCGCGAAGCAGGATGATGTTGTCAGAATACACCCGAATGCAGCCCTCCGAGGCGCGGCGGCCTATACTGCGCGGGGCATTGGTGCCATGGATGCCGATGCCCGCAAAACGTCCGGTGGCTATGCGCAGAAAATAAGGACCGTAGCAACCTTTCACCTCGCGCCCGTCGCGTGTGCGGTGAACCCAGTCGGTACTCTCAAACATGCCGGAGATGCGGAAGCGGCCCTCGGGCGTACGGTAGTCGCCTTCCTCCTGCTTGTCACCCCGACGGATGCCGCAGGCTATGCCACAGGAAAAGAGCACGCTGTCATCGGGCGTGAGCACATACAGCCGCATCCGGGGCTTGCTGATATAGATATAGGTGTCGGTAAAACGGTAGTCGCGGGCCAGGTCGGTCGAGTCAACCCGCACGGTATCGGTCAGGGCCTCAACCTGCTCGCGTGGTGCATCGGGCACTTCGGTAATGGGCACGCTTTCGTCTAACAGGGGGTCGGAAGGCTCAGGCCGTGCTTCGCGCCTGCCGCATGAGAGCGACAGCAGGACGGTCAGCAGCAGGCAGCAGCCCACGGTGCATGGAACTGCAACGGAGGTTTTACAGCGTGTCACACGGGTTTTAAAGGTACGGAAACGTCCGGGGAAATGGGATGATAACATAATGAAGGTGCTGCGTCGGAAAGCCTCATGTCCCCGACCGACAGCATCAAGCTATTCTTTAGGTGTTTATATTCTATTTTTCCTGAAGTTGCCCGGCGACCTGACACAACTCGTCGTACCAGGCCTGGCCGAAGCGGCGGACCAAGGGATCCTTCAGGAACTGGTATATCTTCAGGTTCAGCTCCCGGCCTTTGCGCACCGCATCGCGGCACACGTCCCAACGGTGGTACTGCAAGCCCGTGAGGCCTTGGGCGAAACGCTTTTCGCGAATGGGATAGAGGGCACAGGAGATGGGTTTGCTCCAGCCAGTGCGGCCTTCGCGGCACGCCTTGTCGGAGGCACAGTAGCAGCAGCCGTCGGCGCCGTAGCAGGTGAATACGCAGTCGCGGCCGTGCACGATGCTGGTGACGAGGTCGCCCTCGGAGTCAACGTAGGCCACGCCCTGCTTGTCGATGAGATGTTGCGCCTCGGCACTGAGGTCGGGCCACACTTCATCGAGCACATTTTCCATCTCGGCCACCTCTTCGGGCAGCAACGGCGCACCGCTGTCGCCTTCTACGCAGCACGCGCCCCGGCAGCTTTCGAGGTCGCAGCAGAAACATTCGGTCAGTATTTCGGAGGTGAGGATGACATCGCCTACTTGGAGTATCATGGGAAGTTATGGGGTATGAGGGGGTGAGAGGATAAGGGTTACCAGCTGATGGGTGTTTGGCCGTGAGCGATGAGGTAGTCGTTGCAGCGGCTGAAGTGGTGGTTGCCAAAGAAGCCGTGGTAGGCAGAAAGGGGCGAAGGATGGGCCGAACTGAGCACGAGGTGGCGGTTGCGGTCGATGACGCGGCCTTTCTGCTGGGCCGAACTGCCCCAGAGGATGAACACGAGGTGGTCGCGGCGCGTGGCCAACGTGTCGATGACTGCATCGGTGAAGGTTTCCCAACCCTGCCGCTGGTGGGAAGCGGCCTGGTGTGCCCTCACGGTGAGCGTGGCATTGAGCAGCAGCACGCCCTGCTCGGCCCAACGCCTCAGGCTGCCGTTCTGGGGGAAGGGACGGCCTGTGTCATCCTGTATCTCGCGGAAGATGTTGACGAGCGAAGGCGGCATTTTCACCCCTTCCTTGACCGAGAAGCAGAGGCCCTCGGCCTGTCCCGGACCGTGGTAGGGATCCTGGCCGATGATCACCACCTTCACGCGCGGGAAGGGACAGAGGTTGAAGGCGTTGAAGATTTCGGGACCCGGCGGATAACAGGGTCCCTTGGCGTACTCGCTGCGCACAAAGTCGGTGAGGGCTTTGAAGTAGGGGGCGTCGAACTGGCTTTGGAGCAGCCCGGCCCACGATGGCTCGATGTTCACTTTCATGTGCGCAAAATTACGGCAAGCTCTCAGGCAGGCCAAGCCCAACAAGGGTTTTTTGGAGCCAAAGCACGAATTTGAGCGGCGGAATATGCCACGGCGCGCGCAGCGGCAGCATGTGGAAGCATACAAAAATGCCATTTGGGCGGCCGGAGCGGCTGCTCAAATGGCATTTCTCATACATTCTGGCCTCGAGCCAGAGGCTGCGCTGCTTAACGCAGATAGTCGTCGAAATAGCGCGTGATGCGTTCGTGGAGGTGTACCATGTCCTGACCCATCATGTTGTGGCCTTCGCCGGGATAGACGAAGTAGTCAGGCTGGGTGCCTGCATCCTCACAGGCGCGGAGGAAGGAGAGGCTGTGCTGGAGCACGCAGGTGGGGTCGTTGTAGCCCACGATAATCTGCAGGCGGCCCTTCAGGTTCTTGGCCTTGGGGAGCAGGCTGCTGCTCGCGTAGCCTTCGGGGTTCTCCTCGGGTGTGTCCATGTAGCGTTCGCCGTACATGACCTCGTAGTACTTCCAGTCAATCACGGGGCCGCCGGCCACGCCTACCTTGAACACGTCGGGATAGCTACACATGAGGTTGGTGGTCATGAATCCGCCGAACGACCAGCCGTGTACGCCAAGGCGGTCGCCGTCGACGTAGGGCAGACTCTTAAGGAACTTCACGCCTTCCATCTGGTCGGCCATCTCGTTGTCGCCGAGGTGGCGGTGGGTCACGCTCTCGAACTCAAAGCCACGGTTCTCAGAGCCGCGGTTGTCGAGCACGAAGAGCAGGTAGCCGCGCTGCGCCATGTAGACCTCCCACGGACGGGCCAGATAATTCCACGACTCATCGACATTGTGGGCATGGGGGCCGCCATAGACGTAGACCACGGCGGGATACTTCTTCTGCGGGTCGAAGCCCACAGGCTTCACCAGACGGTAGTAGAGGTCCGTCTGGCCGTCGGCGGCCTTGATGGTGCCGCTCTCGACAGGCGGCAGACCGTTGGAGGTGTAGGGGCTCTGGGCCGTGTGGAGCTGGAGCTGCATGGGCTTCGCAGTGGCCACGAGATCCACGGAGCGATAGGTGTCGGGGGCCGACCAGCGGTCAAGCAGGAAGGCTCCGCTCTCGCTCAGCTGGGCACGATGCACGCCCCGGCCGTTGTCGAGGAGGGTGCGCTTGCCGCTCTCCACGTTCACACTGTAGTGGTTGTAGCGAATGGGCGAGGCTTCGTTGCTGCGCAGGATGATGCTCTTGGTTTTGGTGTTGAAGCCGACGAAATCGAGCACTTCGAACTCGCCCTTGGTCAGCTGGCGGAGTTCGCGGCCTGTCGTGTCGAAGAGATAGAGGTGGTTGTAGCCGTCGCGGCGGGACTGGTAGATGAACTTGGTGTCATCCCAGGGGAGGAAGACGATGGGGTTCATCGGCTCGACATAGCGGCTGTTGGTCTCGGCGTAGAGTACTGCCTTGCGCTGTCCCGTAGCGGCATCGTAGGCCACGAGTTCGGCCTTGTCCTGCGTGCGTGGCAGCTCAATCATATAGACGGTGCGCTCATCGGGACTCCAGGCGATATTGGTGAAATAGCGGTCGGTGGGGTCGCCTGCCTGGAGATAGACGGTCTGCTGCGTGGCGGGGTTGTAGATGCCCACAGTGACCTTGTGGCTCGTCATGCCGGCCATGGGGTACTTCTCGGGAGCGAGCTGGGCCACACGGTGGGCAATGTCAACGAGAGGAAAGTCGGTCACCATGGTCTGGTCCATGCGGTAGAAGGCGAGCAGGCTGCCCTTGGGACTCCAGAAGAGGCCCTCGTGGATGCCGAACTCATCGCGGTGTACACTCATGCCGTACTGGAGCTCGCGGCTGCCGTCGGTGGTGACCTGCTGGGTCTGTCCGTCGGCCCGGGTCACGTAGAGATTCCAATCCTTTACGTAGGCGTCCTGGCGGCTGTGGGGTTCAAACTTGCGGGCCTGGGCCTGTCCGGCCAGGGGCTGCTGCCACACGACCTGCTTGGCTTTCCAGTCGTAGAGGAAGCGGAGTTTGGGGGTGGACAGGTAGCAGCAGGTTTCCTTGCCCGAAGGGATAAGGTGAGTCAGGAGGTTGTAGACTTTATCCCACTTGGCCGTATCAAGGGCGGCATAGACCTCATCGAGGGTGAAGAGCACTTCAGGGTTTTTCAGTTTCCGTCCCTTCTCGTCAGCGATGACTCTTATCTGCTCCACATCGACATCGAGCAGACGGTCTCCCCAGAAGGAGGTATAGAGGTTCTTGGGTTGCAGCTGCCAGTAGCTGGAGCCGCCCCACATCAGTTCGTCGAGGGAGTATTGCTTGGTTTGCTGTGCCATTGCGGGGAAAGCGAGCAGCAGTGCCACGACTGCGCTCCACAGTTTATTCAGTTTCATTATGCTTGGTTTAGGGTGTGATTCGTTTGCTACTCACTGTCGCGGCGGGGACGGCGCGGCCCTCCCTTGCGGAAGCCGTCGCGCTTGTAGCCTTCCTTCTTCATGCCGCCCCGGCTACCGCCCCTGCGTTCGTCGCCGTCGCGGCGCGGTCCGCCCTTGCGCGGTGCTCCACCCGGTCGGCCTTCACCTCGCTTGCCGGCAGAACGAGGCGCACGGGGAGCGAAGCGGCTGTCCTGAAACTCGCGGTGCTTGCGGCGCAGCAGGAGGTATTCGGGATCGAGGTCTTCGTCGGTCTCATAGGCCATGCGCGGCTCCTCATCGGCGGTGATGCGCTGCTTGAACTCGTCGCGGCGGGCACGGAAACGGGTGCGGTCGCTCATCAGGCGACGCTCCTCGTCGGTCTTCACCTCGCCTCCTTCGGCGCGGTACTGGCCGAGCTTGCCTTCAAACAGCTGGTACTTGCGGAAGTCGCAGTCTATCTTGCCGTTGAAGACCTGTACCTTGAGGCTGGCCCGCAGGCCGATGTTCTCGAAGAGTTCTTCCTTCGAAGAGATAATCCAGGCCTCGCCTCCCGAGAACTCGTGCTTCAGGCTTTTGCCAATAGTTTGGTAAAGGCTGATGAGGTCGGGCGGAGTGAGTCGTTCGCCGTAGGGCGGATTGGTCACCAGTATGGCGGGTTGCTCGGGGCGCGTGAACTTGCGGAAGTCCTGCTGCTGCACCTGCACGATGCTGTCGACACCGGCGCTGCGCACATTCTTCATGGCTGCCTCGACGGCGTGGTAGTTGAGGTCGTAGCCGTAGATACGGTGGCTGAACTCGCGTTCCTGCGAGTCGTCGTCGTAAATCTGTTGGAGCAGTTCTGCGTCGAAGTCCTTCCAGCGTTCGAAGCCAAACTCCTTGCGGAACACACCGGGATAGATGTTGCGGGCCATGAGGGCGGCCTCGACCAGAAAGGTGCCCGAGCCGCAGAAGGGGTCGATGAAGTCGCAGTCGGCCTTCCAGCCTGTCAGTTTGATGAGTCCGGCTGCCAGCACCTCATTGATAGGAGCTTCGACCGTGGCCACGCGATAGCCGCGCAGGTGGAGGCTTTCGCCCGAGCTGTCGAGCGAGAGCGTACAGTCCTCGTCGGCAATGTGGATGTTGAGCTTGACGTCGGGGTTGGTGATGCGTATGTTGGGCCGCTCGCCGGTCTGGTCGCGGAAGTAGTCGACAATGGCATCCTTCACCTTATAGGCAACAAACTTCGAGTGGCGGAACTCGGAGGAGTAGATGACGGAGTCAACGGCGAAGGTGTTGGTCACATCGAGATACTGGCTCCAGTCGACACTGCGCACGGCCTTGTAGACGGCATCGGCATCCTGGGCCTGGAAGTGCTTGATGGGCTTGAGAATGCGCACAGCCGTACGCAGACAGAAGTTGGCCCGGTACATCATGGCCTTGTCGCCGCTGAACGACACCATGCGGTGGCCTATCTGCACGTTGTTGGCACCCAGTTCGGTCAGTTCCTGGGCCAACACCTCTTCCAAGCCTTGGAAGGTTTTGGCAATAAGTTCAAATTCTTGCATTTCGCTCTGAATGGTCTGTTGGTGGGGTGTGGGGGAGGTGAATGGCGGGACGGAACTACGCCAAGAGTTGCTTCACGAGGGCAGAGATGGCTTTGCCGTCAGCACGTCCGGCCAGCTTCTTGGTGGCCACGCCCATCACCCGGCCCATGTCCTTGGGCGAGGCTGCACCTGTCTCGGCGATAATGGCTTTCACCTCGGCCTCGAGTTCTTCGGGGCTGAGTGCCTTGGGGAGATATTCCTCCACCACCTGGGCCTGGGCTGCCTCCTCCTCGGCGAGGTCAGGGCGGCCCTGCTCGGTGTAGAGTGCGGCGGTGTCGCGTCCCTGCTTGGCCAGCTTGGCCAGAATCTTCAGGGCGGCGGCATCTTCGAGTGTGTCGTTGGCACCGGGAGCTGTCTTGGCTTCAATAAAATATTTCTTGATGTTGCGCAGTGCCTGCAGGCGGACCTTGTCCTTGGCCTTCATGGCTGCCACAATGTCTTTGCTCACTTGTTCAAAGAGTGTCATCTTGTGCTTATGTTAAGGGTTATGATCGTTGTCAAACACGATAGTCGTGGGTCCTGGCTCGTCTGAGGTTTCGGGCTTGGGGGGCACGGTCCTGCCACGGAGCGTCTCGGCCAGGCTGCGGAGTTCCTGTAAGTAACTGCCCGTGCGCAGGCGGGTGGGCACGGCATCGACGCGTTCCTGCACTTCGGGGTTGTCCAGGTCGTCGACGCTGTAGAGGTAGACGTGGGGACGCGTGCGGGTCTTGTGGGGTGTCGAAGCGTAGTAGCGGTTGCGGCGGGCATCCTGCTCGGGCGTGCTCTGGTAGTCCGGTTCCGGCTGCCGGGAGCGCGTTTTCTTGGCATAGAGGCGGAAGCCTGAGGCGAGGATAGTCACCTTGACCTTGGCTCCCAACGAGGCATCCTGGGCCAGACCCCACTTGGTGCGGATGTCGGCACCGAAGCGTTCCATGAAGGCTGTCATTTCGTTCATCTCAGCCATGGTCAGCTCGCTGCCCGCCACGGTGCTCATGGTCAGCGCAATGAGGATGCGGTCGGCATTGTACACGTCGTTGTTATTGAGCAGGGGCGAATGGAGGGCCTCATCGATGGCACGGGTCACGCGGTTCTCGCCTTCGGCAAAGCCCGTTGACATGACGGCCACGCCTCCTTCGGTCAGCACCGTGCGCACGTCCTCGAAGTCCAGGTTCACGCGCCCGTGCATCGAAATGATTTCGGTGATGGAGCTGACTGCGGTCGAGAGGGTCTTGTCGGCCCGCTTGAAGGCCTCGATTACCGACTGCTCAGGATATATCTCCAAGAGCCGCTGGTTGTTGATGACTAACAGGGCATCGACTTCCTTGGCCAGAGAGTCGAGTCCGTCGAGAGCCTTGTCAATCTGACGTTCACGCTCGAAGAGGAAGGGGATGGTCACGATGCCTACCGTCAGTATTCCCTTCTTGCGGGCTTCGCGGGCGATGATGGGCGAAGCTCCCGTGCCCGTTCCGCCGCCCATGCCGGCAGTGATGAACACCATGTGGGTCTCGTCGTCGAGTGCCTCGCGTATTTTCTGTACGTTCTCCTCGGCCAACTTCCGTCCGCGCTCGGGCACGCCTCCTGCACCCAGACCCGGACCCAGCTGCAGGCGGTCGGGCACAACCGAATCGGCCAGGGCCTTCTGGTCGGTGTTCACTACCAAGTAGCGCACATCGGGTATCTGGTCCCTGTACATCTGGCCCACGGCATTGCCGCCACCGCCTCCCACACCGATGACCTTGATCAGTTTCGGCGTGGCTTCGAATGCTAATTCTATCAACTCGTCAGACATGTGGGTTGAAGGGTATAGGAGATGAGGGTGCTACTATTATATATAAAAGTGGAGAACTGGCGCAGGCCCGCCTCAGGGGAGCGGTGCTCAGAAGGAAATGACCGAGCCTGCCGTGGCGGCCTGACCGATTGCGCTTTCAGGCTCAATGGCCACATTGCCGTAGGCTTTGGCCTTGATGTCCGACAGCACTTCCTTCGAGCGCTTGTAGGTAGGGGTCAGCTCGACCATCGAGATTATTTCCTCATTGTCGAGGTCGTCGAGGCCGAAGAGGAAGAATTTCGGACGCTTGCGCAGCAGTCCCTTCTTGTCGCCGCCATAGAATCCTTCGCGGCGTTCTTCGTTCTCTTCCTGCTTTTCCACCTCGTGCTGGCGGCGCGATTCTTCTTCGGCATCCAGCTTGTTCTTGATGCCCGGCACGTTGTTGATGCCGAAGCCTGTGGCGAGTATGGTTATCTTCACCTGCTTGCCCAGCGAAGGGTCGGTCGAGAGTCCCCACTTCGTTTCGACATCGTCGTGGAACTTCGACATGAAGTCGTGGACCTCGTTCATCTCTTCCATCATCAGTGTGTCGCCCTCCTTCTCGGCACAGAAGGAGATAGAGAGCAGCACCTTCTTTGAGTTGAAAATGTCGTTGTTGTTGAGCAGCGGCGAGTGGAGTGCGGCCTCGATGGCCTTGCTCACGCGGTTCTCGCCCTCGCCGTAGCCTGTCGACATGATAGCGACACCGCCGTCCTTCAGCACGGTACATACATCGCGGAAGTCGAGGTTGATGATGCCGTGCATGGTGATGATTTCGGCAATGGATCGGGCTGCCACGCTGAGGGTGTTGTCGGCCATTTCGAAGGCCGAGAGCACGTTCAGCTCGGGGTATATTTCGCGCAGGCGTTCGTTGTTGATGACGAGCAGTGCGTCCACGTGTTTCGAGATTTCTTCGACACCGTCGAGTGCCTGGTCAATCTTCTTGTTTCCCTCGAAACGGAAAGGAATGGTCACGATGCCCACCGTGAGTATGCCCATGGCCTTGGCTTCGCGGGCTATGACCGGCGCGGCACCTGTGCCGGTTCCGCCGCCCATACCTGCCGTGATGAACACCATCTTGGTGCCGTCATTCAGCATGTTCTTGATTTGTTCCACGCTTTCTTCGGCTGCCTCGCGTGCCCTGCCGGGCCGGTTGCCGGCACCCAGTCCTTCCTTGCCCAGTTGCAGGCGCGAAGGTACGGGCGAGTCGGTCAGGGCCTTGCTGTCGGTGTTGCACACCACGAAGTTCACGTCGTGAATGCCCTCGCGGTACATGTGGTTCACCGCATTGCCGCCACCGCCTCCCACACCGATAACTTTGATGATTGAGGGCGTAGTGGTGGGAATGCCCATATCTATAAGGAGTTCGTTGTTGTCTTCCATTCGAAATGCAAATTTGCTTGTTTCTGATTCTGTCTGCCTGTGTCAAGACCGGCGTGCGTCTTCAAGGATTGCTGCGCCTATACTTCGTCTTTCTCGCTCACCAGCCGGGAGAAGAAATTGCCCACGGCGCGCAACTTGCTGCGCATGGCGTTCTTCCTGCGTGCCGACTCTTCCTTGCGGCGCTGCTTTTCGGCTTCGGCCTTCTCCTCGGCCTCCTTGCGCAGGCGTTCGGCTTCTTCTTCAGCCTTGCGCTTTTCTTCTTCAGCGATTTCCTCGGGAGTGGGCTGCTTGGGTTCTTCCTTCGGCTCGTCGAAGAGGCCGGGCTGCCCGATCGGGCCGCCGCAGCAGTTCAGTTCGCCCTTGTCGATAAGGGCAATGGCTGCATTGCAGTCACCGCTGGCATTGAAGTCACCATATTCGCCCGAGCGGAGCGGAATGCGTATGTTGCGTACAAAGCGGATTTTCTCAAACTGGGTGTCGCGCACGAAAGCCTTGTCGATGTCCTTCATGTGCGATGCGCCGCCTGTGATGATCAGACCGCCGATGAGCTGTCCCTTGTCGTACTTCGAAAGGGCAATCTGGTTCTTCACGTTGAGGATGATTTCCTCCATGCGTGCCTCAACCAGTCCGCTGAACTCGTCAAAGTCCACGCTCCGTCCGTCGCGCAGCACAATGGGCTTGTGCTTCTCGCCCGCGTTCTCATACACGGCGGCACCATACTTCAGCTTCAGTTCTTCGGCCTCGTCGTCTTCAATCTGGAGCGACATGATGTCGCGGTTCACATTGGCACCGCCCAGAGGTATCACGGCGAGGTGGCGCAGCAGGTTATTCTTGTAGACGGCCACAGAGGTAGTTTCGGAACCCATATCGACAAACACACATCCCGAACGCTTTTCGGGTTCGGTCAGCATGGCGTCAGCCAGGGCCTGTACGGTAATGGGCAGGTCAGCGATGGCCACGCCGGCAGTGCGGAAGCAGTTGCGTATTTCCTCGCGCACCGACGAGCTGGCCACGATGTTGAGGAAGTGGCCTTCGATGCCGTCGGCCAGAATGCCTACGGGGTCGGTCTGAATCTGCGTGCCCAGCCGGTACTCTTGGGGCACTGACTCCAGGATGTCGCGGTCGGCGCTGGCCGAGTTGCGGTTCTCGTCACACATGGCATCGATCATTTCCTGTGTGATTTCAATCTTCGAGTCAAAATGCCGCACCACGGTGTTGGCCACGGTGTGCATACCCATGCCTCCTATGCCCACATACACGCGGCTCACGCTCTTCTGCAGCTTCTGCTCCAGTTTTTCCTTCATGTTCAGGATGCACTGCGTCATCTTGTTCACATTGTTGATGCGTCCCTTGCGGATGAAGGTGGTTGAGGGTTCTTGGGCAAAGGCAAGAATTTGGGTGGCCCCATCAGGCTGCTTGCGCCCGGCTATGCCAGTAACCTTCGACGAGCCAAGCTCGATAGCTACTATGAATTTGTCTTCTGTTGCCATTATGTTATATTGATTGTTGTCAGGATTGTTTCTTGAATAGGTTTGTCCGCCGCATTCCCGCACGCCGTGTCGTGTGGCCGGGGAGGCGTAGGGTCATGAATAAATAGCCTTTAACCCCACACGGCCATGCCGGACCTTGCAGCCCTGCATGGCATAACAGGCATGGACGGCAGAGCACAGCTCCACGCGCCAGCCTTGACGGCGGCTGCACAGGCGGGGTCAGCTCTTTCCCTTCTTGCCCACAATCTGCGTCACGTGTTCCACCGAAATTTCGGTGTACTTGTTCCAGCCCACTTGAGGCAGCACTTTTTCGTAGAAGGTGTACAGGTTGCGGAACTTCTGGGAGATGCTGTCGGCCGTGCCGAACTCGATGGTGTGTCCGCCCACACGCGGCACCAAGCGCAGGTGGTGGTTGGGCTGCACGTGAATCTGTTCGATTTGCGCATTCCAGAAGGGGTCGCTGTGCAAGAAGCGTCCCAGCTTGAGCAGCTGGCTGCGGGCAAACTTGCGGTCAACATGGCCCGTGGCCACAATCAGGTCGGCCACGTAGCCCTGCGGTGTCATCAGGTTGCCCTTCTGGTCCATGTAGTAATCATCGCCGTCTTCCGACAGCACGCGCAACAAGGGCAACCGCTGCTCTATGAGCACGTTCACCACGCCGTTGGGCGACTTGTAGCACGACACGGAGTCGATGTAGCTGTTGCGGCGCAACGCCTGCTCGATAGCCAGACCGTCCACCTGATCCAGCGTACGGCCCACGGGGTACAGCCCCGAAGCACGCAGCAGGCGGTCGGCCTCTTCGACGGTGATGAAACCCGCATGCAGGCTGTCGGCTATGGTGTAGTTCACACTGCTGCAAACGGTCTTGTCACCATGGCGCGAGAAGTCGGCGAAGGCAAACACCAGATACACCGCGAGTGCCACTAACAGCAATATTTTCAAAAGGGTCTTCATGCTCACTCTTTCGTTTGGGAATTATCTCACTGGGGCTGAGCCACAGCCTCATCGTCCTCTATCGCGGCCTTCAACGCCGGCATCAGGTCAACCACGTCGCCGGCTCCCAGCACAATCAGCACGTCGGTGTCGCTGTGCTTCAGGGCTTCCACGAGCTGTGACTTTGCCACCAAGTGCTTGGGCATGTCGGGGCGCAGGTTGTCGTAGATGAGTTGGCTGGTCACGCCCTCGATAGGCAGTTCGCGGGCCGGATAGATGTCGGTGAGGAACACTTCGTCGAGCAACGAGAGGCTGTCGGCGAACTCCTTATAGAAATCGCGCGTGCGCGTGTAGAGGTGCGGCTGGAACACGGCCGAAATCTTGCGGCCGTCAAACACCTCACGCACCGACAGGATGCTTTGGCGTATTTCGGCGGGGTGGTGGGCGTAGTCTGAAAGCAGCACATGGCGGTCGTTCTTCAGGACAAAGTCGAAGCGGCGGTCTACACCGGCAAAGGTGGCCATGGCGCGACGCAGTTCGGCCTCGCCCGCACCGGCCAGCTGGGCCAGGGCCAAGGCGGCAATGCCGTTGTCAATGTTGATGCTCACGGGCACGCCCAGTTCTACGTCGGCAATGTTGCCCAAGGGCGACACGAAGTCGAACAGGATGCGGCCTCCGCCAATGCGGATGTTCTCGGCGTGGAAGTCGCCTTCGGTGCGGGCGTAGTCATAACGCTTCACACCGGGCTGCAGTCGTTCCTGCATCTTCAGTCCGCGGTGTACGACCAGCGCACCGCCGGGTTGGATCAGCGAGGTATAGTGCGCGAAGCTTTCCAAGTAGGCTTCTTCGGTGCCGTATATGTCCAAGTGGTCGGCATCGGTGGCCGTAATGACCGTGGCAAAGGGGCGTAGCTGATGGAAGGAGCGGTCGAACTCGTCGGCTTCTATCACCACATACTCGCTTTCTTTGTCCAGCAGGTAGTTGGTGCCGTAGTTCTTGGTGATGCCGCCCAGGAAGGCGTTGCAGCCCACTGCGCTTTCGTGGAGCAGGTGGGCACACATGGAGGTGGTGGTGGTCTTGCCGTGCGTACCGGCCACACACAGTCCCTTCATGCTGCGGGTCAGTGTGCCGAGCACCTGCGCGCGCTTCTGTATGTCGAATCCGCCTTGGCGGAAGTAGGTCAGCTCGCGGTGGCTTTCGGGAATGGCGGGGGTGTAGACCACCAGTGTCTGCTTCGGGTCACGGCAGGCTTCGGGAATGAGGTCGGGATTGTCCTCATAGTGTATGTCAGCCCCCTCGGCCCTCAGTTCTTCGGTCAGCGCACAGGGGGTGCGGTCGTAGCCGCCCACTACCAAGCCCTGCGACAGGAAATAGCGTTCGAGTGCGCTCATGCCAATGCCTCCGGCACCCACAAAATATACTGCTTTCATGTTTTCATTCATTGGTTGTGAGGGGAAAGTTGAAGTTGTCCCCATGAGTTCTGAAGCTTTCCAGCCCCTGTCTACCTTCCCGCTTCGGCCAGCGCAATCACGCGGTCGGCGATGTCGGCAGCGGCATGGGGCTTGGCCAGCTGCTTCACGTTGTGTGCCAGGGTTTCGAGTTTGTCGTGGTCGGTCACGGTGTTCACGGCCAAGGGCAGCAGCGCGCGGCGCGCATCGGCATCCGACACGTACAGGGCGGCTTCTTTCTGTACCAAGGCCAGGGCGTTTTTGGTCTGGTGGTCTTCGGCCACATTGGGTGAGGGCACCAGGATGACGGGTTTGCCCAACAGGCAGAACTCGGAGATGCTGCCTGCTCCGGCACGCGAAATCACAAGGTCGGCGGCGGCATAGGCTTGCCTCATGTCGGCAATGAAGTCGGTCACCACGAGGTTGGCCGGCTTGCCCCGCCGCTCCAGTTCGGCGGCTATTTCCTCGCTGTAGTACTTGCCCGTCTGCCACACGAACTGCACGCTGCGCTGCTGGCGCAACAGGGGCAGGTTGCCCAACATGCTCTCGTTGAGGGTACGGGCACCGAGCGACCCCCCCACGACGAGCACCGTGCGCTTGCCCGGAACCAAGCCCAAGGCCCTTATGGCATCGTCCTTCGAGAGGGTTTCATCGAGCAGGTTCTGCCGCACGGGGTTGCCCGTAAACACGAGTTTGTCGGCGGGGAAGAAACGTTCCATGCCGTCATAGGCCACACAGATGCAGCTGGCATGGCGCGCCAGCAGCTTGTTGGTCACGCCGGCATACGAGTTCTGCTCCTGAATCAGCGTGGGAATGCCCATCGACTCGCACACGTTCAGCGTCGGTCCGCTGGCATAACCGCCCACGCCCACAGCGACCTGAGGCTGGAACTCCTCCACAATGCGGCGGGCCATGGTACGGCTCTTCATGATCTTGAACAGCACGGGGATGTTGCGCCACAGCCGCTTGCGGTCGAAGCCTGCAATGGGCAGACCCTTGATTTCATATCCCGCAGCAGGCACGCGCTGCATCTCCATGCGGCCTTCTGCGCCGACAAAGAGTATCTGCGCATCTGGCCGTTTGGCCCGAATTTCGTTGGCTATCGAAACGGCAGGAAAGATGTGTCCGCCGGTTCCGCCACCACTGATTATCACCTTCAACATTTCGGTCATAGACTCGCTTCTATATACTTTCGCGCAAAAGTAGCAATATTTCTCGGTTGTGCCTTGGCCTGACGGGGGATTTCTGAGAAAATATTTCAACGCGCCCGGCACAGTGCCGCCGTCTGGCGGGCATATCGTCCCGATATGCAATGGGCTGCCAAGCCTGTCCGTGGCGCACAAATGCGTCTGTCGCTGCGCCGCATTGCAAACAAATGTGTAATTTTGCGCCGCTGCAGCCTCATGCCGCTGCCGCTGTGGCTGCCCATGCAGCCGCGCTTCTCTCCCTTTCGTCTTCCCTACCCTATTTCTGCCAACTTCCCCATGCACGACACGCAAAACTTGAAACAGCGAACGGCCAAGGGCTTCTTCTGGGCTGCCCTGAGCAACGGCACGCAGCAGGTGGTCATGATGCTCATCGGCATTGTGCTGGCCCGCCGGCTCGCAGTGTCGGACTACGGCATGGTGGCCATGCTCACGGCCTTCTCGGTGATTGCCGGCAACCTGCAGGAGAGCGGGTTCACCAGCGCGCTCTGCGTGAAACGCGAAGCCACGCACGCCGACTTCAACGCCGTGTTCTGGTTCAACCTGTTGGTGAGCCTCGCACTCTATGCCGTGCTGTTTGCCTGTGCCCCGCTCATTGCCGACTTCAACGCCACGCCACAGCTCACCCTATTGGGGCGGGTCAGCTTTCTGGGCTTTGTGCTGAGCAGCCTGGGCACGGCGCAGGTGGCTTGGCTGTTCAGGGCCTTGATGGTCAGGCAAAAGACCACCTCGCAGGTACTGGCCTCCTTGGTCAGCGGGGCTGTGGGCCTCACGGCTGCCGGCTGCGGTGCAGGTTGCTGGAGCTTGGTGTGGATGGACCTTGCCTACAAGGGTTGCCACACGGCATTGGTGTGGTACCACTCGCCTTGGCGGCCCTCGCTCCACATCGACCTGCGTCCGGCCTTTGCCATGTTCGGCTTCGGCAGCCGGCTCTTGGTGTCAAACCTCCTCACCACGCTCAACGCGCAACTGCTCCAGACCCTGCTGGGCCACTTCTACCCGGCCTCGCAGGTGGGTCAGTATTCGCAGGCCAACAAGTGGAACACGATGGGCTACTCGCTGCTCACCAGCATGGTGGGCAATGTGGCCCAGCCGGTACTGGCGGGCGTGAACGACGAGCGCGAACGGCAGCTGCGCATATTCCGCAAGATGCTGCGCTTCACGGCCATGCTGGCCTTCCCCGCACTGGGTGGCTTCGCGCTCATCGCCCCTGAGTTCATCCCGTTGGTCATCGGCGACAAATGGAGCACCTGTGTGCCTTACTTGCAGACGCTCTGTGTGGCGGGGGCTTTCATTCCTGTGTGTCAGGTCTACTCGAACCTGCTCATCAGCAAGGGGGCCTCGGGGCTTTACCTCTGCTCCACAGCCGTCTTCCTGCTCTGCCAGCTGGCGGGCGTGCTGTGGCTGTCATCGCAGGGCATCGGCCCGCTGCTCTATTGGGTCACTTCGCTCCAGGTGCTGTGGCTCTTTGTATGGCACGGCTTTGCGCACCGCTTCACGCAACTCCCCCTGCGCACCTTGCTCGCCGACCTGTGTCCGTTCTTCCTCACTGCCTTACTGGCCTTGGCTGCCGGCTATGGACTGTCGCAATGGGCTGATAACGCCCTGCTTCGCCTGCTCATCAAGGTGGCTGCCGCCGTGGCGGTCTATGCGGGCGGTATGTACTGGCTGCGCATCGACATCTGGCAGGAGGGCGTACAGTTCGTGATGCGCAAGTTCAGGCGGGGCAGAGACGCGAAAGACTGACCGCAATGCCAGCTCTCGCGCTCCGTGCGCTGCCACACAACCATGGCCGCCGCCTTCGAAACACTCGTTTCAAGGCGGCGGCCATTGTTTTCCACTGGGAGCGCGGTCATCTTGTCCGCGTTAAGAACTGGGCGCGCAGCCAAGGGTCTGCGGTCTCGGAGAGAGAGCCTCAGCAGTTTTCGACAAAGTGTTGCAGCTCCTCAACGCTGCGCACCACGGCATAGTAGTCGGCCGGCTCACCGTCGATGAGCTTGCGGGCAAAGAGCGAGTCGAGTCCGGCCAGCAGTTCGTCCCAACAGCCGTCTACATTGAAGAACACCACGGGCTGGCGGCGGATGCCGATGCCTGTGTTGGCCAGTACGGTGAACACCTCGTCGAGTGTACCCAGTCCGCCGGGCAGGGCCACCAGCACGTCGCTTTCGCGGTTCATCATGTCCTTGCGGTCGCTCAGGTCTACGCAGCGAAAGGTCACATCGACGGCATCGCTCTGCAGGCCGCGCTCGACAATGATGTCGGGCACCATGCCATACACGCGTCCGCCACAGCGTTTCACGCTCTGTGCCAGCACCTCCATCAGTCCTTTGCGTGCACCGCCATACACCAAGGTGCGCCCGCTGCGGCCTATCCATTCGCCCAGTTCGCGGGCGGCCTGCTCATAGCTGACGGGCAGGTCGGACTTCGACGACAGGTAAACGCCTATTTTCTGGTTCATGAAAAAAAGTTTTTTTGAGAGAGTGAAGCCCCACCTCACCTGACGGCGACGCATTCAATCTCCACCCGTGCGCCCTTGGGCAGCGTCTTTACGGCCACAGCCGAGCGGGCGGGGAAGGGTGCTTCGAAGAACTGGGCGTAGACTTCGTTCATTTCGGCAAAGTCGGCCATGTCGGCCAGGAACACGGTGGTCTTCACCACGTTGGCCAGCGTCAGTCCGGCTTCTTCCAGAATGTGGCGCATGTTGGTGAGCGACTGGGTGGTGAGTTCCTTGATGCCGCCTTCGGCAAATTCGCCGGTTGCGGGGTTGATGGGCAGCTGGCCCGACACGTAGACTGTACCTGCGGCCTCAATGGCCTGGCTGTAAGGCCCGATGGCTGCGGGAGCCTGGGCGGTTGCAATGACTTGCTTCATCATCTTGTTTTTGTTTGTGCGCTGATGCGCGGTTTATCGTTTTGAATGGGCACGTTGGGCTTTTTCGCCGCGCGTGCCTCTCTTTTTTCTGAAAGAAAATCTTCTCCTGTTTATACCTTCTCCTTATACGTATCCTTATTGTTTTCGATTATCGTGTCGATTATCGTTTCGCTTCCGTCCTTTTTACCCGAAAAAATTTTGAGGCAACAAACAATTCTGCCGAAGCCTACGAATGTAAACAACCAAGCTGATTCAAGGGACGAATCACTTGTGTTTCAACTATTTTCAGGAACGCTTCCGAACAGGCTTTCAGGAGGCCGGAAAAGGAGAATTTCAGTGCATCGCGCGTTGTGTCGTTTACTGTTTCGCGCGTTGTGTCGCTTGGGTGTCACGCGCCGTGCGCATTGGCTGCCTGTTTCGCCGTCCCGACTCACGTCCGCAGAGCGTCAAAGGGCATGGAGTATGAACAGGATAGCCAACCAGTGGGCCACCGATCCGCAGAGCACGAACAGGTGCCACACGCCGTGGAAGTAGCGGCGGCTGTCGTGCGCAAAGAACCAGGTGCCCGAGGTGTAAAACAGGCCCTCGGCCAGAATGGCGCACAAGGCTGAAGTGGGAATCTGGCGGCACACGGGTTCGGCCACGAAGATGAAGCTCCAGCCCATGAGCAGATAGAGCAACAGCGACAGGCGGGGCCAGCGTCCCATGGCCGCTATCTTGTAGACCGCGCCGCCCAGGGCCACGCCCCAGAGCACGCCGAACACGGTCCAGCCCAACGCACCGCCTACCACGCCGATGCAGATGGGGGTGTAGGAGGCGGCTATCATCACATAGATGCTGATGTGGTCGAGCACGCGTAGCACGCGTTTGGTCCGTCCGGGCAGTGCCCAGTGGTAGAGGGTCGAGGCGGCATACATGAGGAGCATGCCGCAGGTGAAGAAGGTGGTGCCGAAGGCGTACTGCCATTGGCTGCGGTAGCCCAGCTTCAGGATGAACCAGGCCGCAATCAGGGTGAACACCACGCCGGCCAAGTGGGTAAACGTGTTGAAGCGTTCCTCGCGCGAACGCCGTTCCAAGGATTTCATGCCGCGAAGGTAGGGATTTTCGTTTAGAGCGTAAAGCGAAGCGTTTGAAGTTTGTTCAAGTTTCGCAATTTAGCCCGGATTGGGGACACCAGCGTTCAGGGCACGGGCTGAAAGCCCAAAAGCGCACAGCCCAGGGCAACGCCCTGGGTAGGTAGACCGCCGCAAATGCGCCCTGCAAGGGCAAAAGCGTCAGGAAACAATTGTTACGAACAAACGCTTTTGCCCTTGCAGGGCGACCTTCATCGCCTCACACTACCCGGGGCGTTGCCCTGGGCTGTGCGCTTTTGGGCTTTCAGCCCGTGCTTTGAACGCTTCATGCCAAAATCCAATCTCTAAACTTTCAACTCTAAACTCTATTCTCTAAACTCTCACCCCCCAATTTATTTCTTAAACTTTTTAAAATAACGGGGCATTTAAGCCTTTTTGTACCCCCCCGATGAGCTGTAAACAATTTATTGCTATTTTCGCGCGGGCAAGCAGTTGTTTTCCCCACCTTGTTGCCTGCGGCAAGGGGGAGACGTGTGCCTGTTTGGCCGTTTATTCCGCATCAAATTATTCTTTAATCAACTTTTCTAATACCATGAACAGATGTTTACGCAAATGCCTCGCACTGGCTTTGCTGGCGTGCGCCGTATGGGCGAGCCCCACGCAGACAGCGCAGGCACAGGCTGTGATTTTCCCACAGGAAACACAGCCGGGGCAAGCCTCGCTCTCTGAAAGCGGCGGCACCTACACGCTGTCGAACGCCCTGTTCTCCGCCACCTTTGTCAAGGCTGACGGAAAACTGACCTTCGGCGGCTGCGATGCCATGAACCTTCAGACGGAGGAGAACCTTTTCAAAATCAAACTGCAAAACAATGACGAGGTCGGCTCTTCGGCCATGACCCTCGGCACTGTGACCGTAGAAAGCCTCACGGGCAACGCCTTCGCCGTGCGCGGTGTCGAACGTTTCAACGGCCAGCAGTTGGTGGCCCACTACACCTACGGCAACCTGCAGATTGTGTGGCGCGCCGTGCTGCGCGACGGTTCGCACTACCTGCGCACCGAACTCGAAATCACAGCCAACGGGGCCGACGTAGCCATGGAGACCATCACCCCGATGCTCTACACCGTGACCAATGCCGAGGGCAACACCGCTCCCGTAGTGGTGGGCAACACCCGGGGCGCAGTGATTGCCAACAACAAGATCTTCGCCGGACTCGAAACGCCGATGGGCAAGCAGAAGGCTGGCCGCGACCAGGACACGGACAACTTCACGAAAGATAGCTGGGTGACCGCATCCTTCGGCTGGGAACCGGCTGCAAGCGAAATCCCTGCTGGTGTTCTGAGCACCACTGGCATGGGATTTACCCTCACTGCTGACATCGTGAAGGCCATGCGCGGCTACGTGCGTTTCATGCAGAGCGGCTCGCAGACCATCACCTTCACCTACAACGGTGGCGGCCACGCGCTCCACCTGCTCGGTGTGGACGTGCTCGACCCGCTGACGGGAACTGTGTTGGCTTCCGATTACCACTATGGCAAGACGGGCGACTCGCACAGTAACAACACGTTTACGCTCGCTATTCCCGAAGCAAAGACCTACATGGTGCGCTACTTTGCGGCCAACCCCGCAGACGATGCCATCCAGTCGAACGGTACGATTACCTACAGCCAAGCCACCTGCGAAGTCGAAGTGACCCGCGACCTCACCCAGAGCGAATCGCTCTCAGCTGCCCCTGCCAAGGCTATGGCCCTTGTGCCCATTGCGCTCGCTCCGCAGAAGCTGAATGTAGGCCCGAAGGTGTACGCACTCTCTTCGACCCCGACCATCAAGACAGAGGAAAGCTCTACAGAAGAGACTACCACGCCTGATGCCACCTTGGGCGCAGGCGGCTCGGCCAACTTCTCCTGGGCTTCTGGCACGGCAGATACCAACTGGCCCACCACGACCACCGTGCCCGATGAAGTCACGGCGCTGCAAACGGGTACTGTCAAAAATCAGCGCTTGATGACGAAGACAGTGGAAATTTCCGAGAACGGTTTGCTGACCTCCACCATTACCTTTACAGAAGGCAACCACAAGCTCAACGTCTTTGGTATCGACTTGCTTGACGCTGAAGGCAACGTTGTTTCGGGCGACTACCACCACGGAACGATGGGCGGAAGTCTTGTCAACAATGTTTACACTGTCATCGCCCCCGCTGGAACGTATACTCTCCGCGTATTCTCTGCCGACTACAATGGCGGTTCAGACGACCAGGTGAATCAGAACGCGGGCAACTTGGCCCTCTCGCTCGCAGCCATTGACCTGAAGACACTCGCTACGGGCGCTGCAAACGATGACAGCTGGACTACGACACAGTTCGCCGCAGTTTCCTCTGTACCCGCCGGCATTACGGAAATCAACGCCGAGTACACTGCCTCATACGTGAAAGCCATGACGCACTACTTCTCGAACAGTACCGAAGGCTTGCTCGACCTCACGATGCAATACGTAAACGGTGGTGGCGGCAATGCACTTCATCCTGTTGGCGTGGCTGTATACGATGCAAAGGGAAAACTCATCAGTGCGGACTACCACGAAGGCTCCACGGGCAACAGCTCTACGAATAACAGCTACTCGCTCTACATTCCCGCTGGCCTCCTCAAGATTGTTTACTATGTGCAAACGAAGACCGAAGCTGTAGAAAGCCAAGGCAACATCGATTTCTCCCTCACTCCCATCTCGAAGCAGATTGCCGAGAGCAGCACGCTGATTACCGACGAATGGGTAACTGCCGACTGGACTACACCCGCTGCCGACGATGTGCCCGCTGGAGTCCTCGCCCTGCAGGTTGTTGATGCCAGCACCGTACAAGTCACCGCCGCCAACGTGCGCACCCTCAAGCAGCTCTACTACATGACCCAAGGCGAAATCGTGGTGGAACCCCGCTTCGGCAGCGGCAATAAGCGTCTCGACGTTGTGGGTATGGAAGTACTGGACCTTGACGGTACAGTCGTAGCTTCCGACTACCACTTCGGCTACACGGGCAATGTGAAGAAAGACAACGTGTTCCACGCCTCTGTGCCCCAGAAGGGCATGTACTACGTCCGCCTCTACAGCTCCATCGACTACCAAGGCGCACTGCCCACCAACGGCACGGTGAACTTCATCATGCAGGAAGACCTGCCCACTATGGGCATGAGCAGCCCGCAGGCCGCCGTCAGCTACAACGGCACGACCTCTTGGTGGGACGTGTTCGACAGCGAAGTGCCCCTCCGCGTGATTGAGGCCGGCTGTACCGCAGCCAATGCCCGCATGGGTGTGCGCAATGTCAACCTTGACCTGCCCGACACGAGCGACGGTGCCAAGGTGACGATGAACGTGAACATCGCCTATACCAGCGGTGTCGATCGTCTCGACATCTACGGTGTAGACCTCGTCGATGCTACAGGCAACGTCGTGGCTTCCAACTACCACGCCGGCTATGCTGGCAACCCCAGTTCGGCTAACGACTACAGTTTCAAACTCGAAAGCTGCAACAGCGGTAACTACAAGCTCCGCATCTTCACGGGCAGCACGACTACTGCTTCGGGCAACATCACCGTGTTGATGAAGACCGTCTACCCGCTCCACCTCTACGCCGATGCCACCACGCCCATTCAGGGTGTGTGGAGCCGCAACAC
>JBJEAF010000218.1:0-8199 GCA_051868755.1 Alloprevotella sp. | reverse complement strand
GAATTTATCAAGCTCATGAACTAAGCGAAGCTTTCACTGCCGCGAGCCGCTGCGGCGTTTTGCACAAATGAAGTTCCCCTAATTCCACACAAACCAAGTGGTGGAATTAGGGGTTATTCAAATATAGACAGGCAAGGGGAAAAGACTTGTTTCTCTGCCTTGACAAACTCGCAGAAGTTAGCCCTACAGCCTTATCAGTCCAACAAAATCACCGTTGCCTTGGCGTTATCCATACCGGGCATGGTTGCCCCGACCGGCGCACCTATATAAGTAGGGTCACAAACTACAAAGCGTTGTCCTCCATAGACTATATAATCGCCATCAACCTTCTCATTGAAAGCCACTGCCATGGCCAGATGTCCGGGATAAAACACCAAGAGGGTACGCAAGCCAAGCAAGTCACGAACTAAACGCGACAACAATATGGCCCGGTCTTCGCAATCGCAGAAAGGATAATAAAGCGTTTCCTCTGCGAAGAAAGCCCGGTCATGTCCCCACACTTTGTCATCATACTCATATTCAAAGCCCGTTTGTAGCAAGTTGAGCAGTCGGCTCACCGCCTCATGCTCTCCCATGCCCTGAATGGATGCGCCAAGCGAGGGAAGCACCTGTTTTCTCACATCGTCATTCAAAGGTGTCTGGGCATATACGGCCCATTTGGTCATGAAGTCCTCATTGCAGATGGAAACGGGGTAGGCATTATAAAAGTCCATCAGGTTCTTGTTGATGCGGGCTGAGACCGACACATCGGGATAGGCCATAGAGCGGTGCATCTGTGGGCTGTCAGCATAAGCCAATTGCAGTTTCAGAGGCTTGTCGATGTACAGCGTGAGTTCCTTTTCTTTCGGGAAGGAAACATTGCATATAAAAAGCCGGTTGGGCAGCTTGTCTATACCATAATAAGTGACACCGTCTATATTGTAGGCCGTTGACTCGAATATCTGGTGTTTCGAGGCATAAAGCACATACAGCTTGGCACCATCACTTCCCAAACGCATCTTGTAGCCCGACTGCATATACAGGCAAGCTGTAAGCAGCACGGCCTCGTTTGTGCCAGTGCCATACACTGCCTCCGACATCTTTTGCAACAGGCACAGATAGGCCCAGTCGCACAGCTGCATCTTGTCACGCAGTTCCAGGCAATCGGCCAAAGTGGCATCCAATCCACCCTGCACCATGCAGGCCAAGGCATCTGCCACAGTCTGGTTGTCTACACCGCCCAATGAGATTTTGCCTTCTGGAGCAAACCGCACGCTGGCCTCGGTGCCCCAAAGGATGAAGTCTATGCGCAACAAGTCTTCCGGGGCTGGTGTGTCTTCAATGGGAGAAACGGGACGCGGTTGTGGCTGCGGCTTTACAGGAGTAATCACCGTATCTATCTCGATAGGCTTGTCCTGCAAAGGCTTGTCTCGGTCTTCTTCGGGCATCACCACAGGCGGTTTCGGTGTTTCTTTGGGCAGCGGCACAGGAGGCTCGTTTTCAAACTCCTTCCAGGGATTGCGCACAAATTCAATGAACTCCTCCATACACTGCCGGCGAAAGTTGTTGAAGTCCTGATACACACTTCGGCGGAATTGGTCGAAGGCATCACCCAGCCTGTCTTTCTTGGGCTTTTGGGCATGGCCTTGCCCCAACGACATGGCCATGCCCAGCACAACGATGAAACGGAATCTCATATCAATAGATTTCACCCAGTACTTCATCCACCAGTTCTTCCAGCTCGTCGCCTTCGGCTTCCAGTTGTTGCTGCATCTGCCGCTTCAATCGGGCAGCCAGTTCTTTCTTGTCGAAAGCCAACCTTACCTGCACCTCATACAAGTTGTTCGAGGTATTGCGGTACATGGCGAGCAACAGAATAGACCGTGTCAGTTCGGCATCGACGATAGCCTTGGATCGCTGGTTGAACTTGTCGATAGTAACCGCCGTGATTTCCTGGCTCTGCGAATTATCCAACTTTTGCTGCATGGCCGCCACAATACGCGTCCTCAACATACCGGCCAATTCTACCATGGCCGCCGTACGGGCTGCGGCGAAGCCCGCATTGTAGGAACCGGCTGTCTGCATACCAGCCTGTATCATATAGCGTTTGATGGTAGCCCCGTTCTCATCGACGGTCAATGCTTCGCCATAGATTTGGCTCTCGGTAATCTGCTGTTCCAGACTCTTGGCTCCGGCAGTCACTCTCCAGCCTTCCTTTTTGAACTCCTTGGCCTGCTTCTTGGCCGACTTTGTAGGTTTGGCATCAAGCATTTTGCGATATACGCTGTTCTGCTCCATTTGTTGTTTGGCCAGTTCCGAGGCTGTCTGGGCCTGCATTGCTGTTGCCACACATGCGGCAGCGAGCAACATCATTACTTTGCACTTCATTGTTTGTTGGTTTTAATTGTTGAAGAATAATTGGGTATTTGCCTATTAAAGCAGAACAGGCATCGAAGTAACCATAGTTGTGCTTCTTTTTTATTTGTCTGTGAGCAAATCCCTCGCCTCTGACTGATGAATTCCCGTAGGATAACGCTGTAGATAAAGCCGGATTTCTTGGGTAGCCTCATCTTCACGCCCCGTCTGGGCCAACAGGTATATCAGTGTCCAACGCAACTGCTCGTTTCTCATCCATTCACATTCGCGCTCGTATTGTAGTTCCTCTGTCAAGCTGTCCTGCACGGCTTGCTGCCACTGTTCGATGGCTGCATCCGAGCCATGCAACTGCTCCCGGCACAGAGACAGAGCCTGCTCATAGTCTCCCTTGTCTATCAACACCACGATGTCCTGTTCTTGCGGCGAAGCTGACCTGAACACTTCAAATTCGGCGGTAGGCGATGTCAGGGAATCGGCCAGTTTTGCATCTGGTGCCAACAACGGTGACACCCACAACACGCCTGTCAGCACAGCCGCTGCTGCCACCGAATAGAGGGGCAGGCGAAGTCTGCGATGCGCTACCCGGCGTTCCCAGACAGCCATCTGCTCTTTCTTCTTTTGCTGAAGCCCTAACCTCTGGATAATCAGTGCGGTGAGCGGGTCGGTTTCGTTTGAACTGTTGTGATTCATAAATACTCGATGCTTCAAATGCAGATGTCATATCGGTCAAACTCTGCCTCGATATGGCCTCGCAGGGTGTTCATACATTTGTTCTTGGCGGTTTTCAGTCCGTTCTTGCTGGTATGCTGTTCCTTTCTGATTTCCAAAATCTCATCCAAGCTTCGTTGCTGGTAATAAAAGAGGGTCAGTATTTCGCGGCACGAATGTGAAATGCGTCCGATACAGTCGTCCACAATGCGCCACTTCAAGGCATCTACATTGTCCTCACCCACTGCCACTGTTTCAGCCTCAGCCAAGGTAGCCTGTACTTCATCAAAACTAACTCCGTTCACGCTGCGCAACAGTTCGCGGTATTCATTCTTGGCAAATGCCATGAGGAATGTAGTCAGACTGCAGGTCATCGCACTGCTCTGTCCCTGACGGTTCTTGCGACAAACCTTTCCCGCTGACACATGGATGGTTCCGTTGTCGATTTCCGTCCATATTTTCAGAAAGGAGGCTTGGAATATTTCAGATTTCATGTCTTTGTCGAAGAACAGTTCATTGAACTTGTCGTTGAAATAGCTGCGGGCTGTGTAGTAAAACCACTCTTCGACTGCATGGTCATGCTGCTGCACCCCTTCCACTACTTCGGTATCGGTGTAACGGAGTTTCTTTCTGGGAAACAAGCGAATGTTTGGCATGGGGATAGTCGTATTATTCATAAAACGGACACTGCTGGGCTGTGAGGTCAATATATGGTTTGCGGTTCCACCCGTATCAGGATGCTCTCCACCTGCATTTGGCTGTCGTAGCTTCTTCTCACATCAAGCCATTCGCTAAAGCGGCGACACGTCATTTCGCGCTCCAAATCTCCGTCGATGAAGGGTTGGGGCGAGAACAACACATGTACGAGGTTTTTTTCTGACTCCTCTCCGCACGTCATGTGGTACGTGTTGTCGAGTTGGTCGAAAAGGAGGTATCGCTTCCCCTGCTCCACCCTGAACGGTTCCTGCTCCTCGCCGATATAGGGCAACATACACAACACATTCTGCCGGTCCTCGAAGAAAACGGCCAAATAGCCAGCCTTGGGCGAAGTGAACGAAAGATAGAATTTGTCGTCCGACCTGAATTGATCGCTTTCGAAACGGTCTTCCGTACCGTTGCGCAGCACATGCACGGAAAATTCCGTAGGAGGGTAGTCTAAAGGCAGTGCGTAGAACGAAACCTTCACTTCCAACGTGAACTGGTTGTTTTCATACAGCGGATTCGAAATGACTGGCTCGTGGATATGCCTTACCAATTTGCCCTTTACCAACGTTCGGGACCTTTGCTCAAACCGCTCCCAGTTGCCTGTCATGTCCAAGAAGGACTGTGAGGTAACGGTCGTGCCGAATTGGTCGGCCAGTGCCATGGTTATCGCATAGTCCACCGCCCTCACCTTGGCCTCGTCATGGCTCAGACTCCCTGAGTAGGTGTAAGTGTATGTCCCTTCACACCTCACCTTCTTCTCCTTGGCATAGAAGAGGGAAGCGTGAAGGAACAACAAGAGGAAACATAGGAAACGCATATCCTTTAGAATTTGTAGCCCACGGAGAGGAATACGTGAGGAGTGACTTCTCCTATCACACCTAATGACGCATTCAAAGCAACTATGAAATGATTGTATTCGTATGCCAATTCCACAGATGGGCCAAATAATACATCTTGTAAAGACTTAAAAGTATATCCCACAAAAGGACCCACTTTGGGGATGAAAAGGCCTGAATTTCCCACCGGAAGTTTATAACCAAAATGTATGGGAAGCAAGATTTCTGAGGAGCTAGCAGTATACGTCGCAAACAATAATGAAGGTGAAATACACAACTTAGAACCAGTTGCAAAAGGTATATTGGTTTCCAAAGATAACATGGGGCCAAAACCATCACTATTTTCCCACTCGTAGTAGACTTCTACGATACGAGAAAACATACCACCACCCGCACGGACATTCCAAGTAGTCTGGGCATTCGACTGTACTGAGGCACAAAAGGCCAAAACAAGAATAACAAGATACTTTTTCATGATGATAATATTGTTTGTTGATTAAGGATGTTTAGAATGAAAGGCTTCTCCACTTATTGCCCATGCTGCCCGAGAAAGACACATTAGGCGTTTGCGGCTTTCCGTAAACGACGGTCGACTTGCGGCTCACCTCGCGCTTTACGTAATCGTACAGGTCGCCAATGGTTACGTTGCCTCGGGTTTCTTGCAGTTTCTTGCACAGGAAATATGAGAACAGACCGTGCGCCTTTTCGTCGTACGAGAGGGCGGTTTCCGTGCCCGAAGCAGCGGTCAGCACCACTACATTGCCCGATACGGCTTCGTTTCTTACTTCACGCACAATGCCTCGATGCTGTTCGTCCACCGCAGCCACATTGGCGCGGTCGTTACCGCTGAAACAGGCATCCACCAACAGCAGTACCGAGTTAGTGGTTAGCTGGCCCAAGTTGGCATACAACTCCTTCAAGCTGAAAGCGTTGTCCACATCATTGATGCTCACATCGGCCGGCACCAACTTACAATTGCCCTTCTCATCGGGAATGCCATGGCCTGAATAGTAGACGATGAAGTTGGCTTCACCACCATAAACTTCGGCCACCTGCTGGAACCACTGCAGCATGCTTTTCATCTGCAGGTAGGTGGCATTAGTGGCAAAACGGATATTCTCTTTGGGCAGTCCCAACGTTTTCTGGCAATAGAACTGGAAGGTCTTGCCGTCCTGTGCGGCATACTTCACATTGGGCGTATCTTTCTGCTTGTATTGCTCGTTGGCAATAATCACGCAGAACGTGTTGTTACGCTGGTTGCCAGTAGAAGGAATGTTGTAGTCAACATCGGAGGTTCCTGGCGTGATAGACACAGTCTGCGGCACAGCCTCCTCACCCTGTTCCGCCACATCTGCCTGTTGGCCATCACCGTACACAGAAAGGTCTATACTGGCCAAAGGATTTTCCGCAGCAGCCGAAGCATAGGGATAGACCACATTACCTGCCTGAAGAGCCTTTTCGCTGATAGAAGAAGGCATATTAAAGCGTGTAGGCATGTACTTGGCATTGAAAGCCTTCTCGCCGATACGAGTGATGCTGTTCGGAATATATACCTCGTTTAGTTTGCGAAATTGGTTGAAGCAATAATCCTCAATCTCTTCCACACCAGCCTCAATGGCCACTGTAGAAGTCTGATAGCCAGCCACCTCAGCGAAGAGGTCTAACTTGGCGACCGAATAGTTCCGTCCTCGTTTGTCAATTACCTGTGCAGGAATCACCACGCGGTCAGCTTTCTGGTCGAAACCACGGATTACGACTTTCCCGTCTTCTACTTTGCACTTGAACTCAATGCCTTTGTAGACGTACTTGAATGATTGCGCCGGCAACTGCACACAGCAGACTGCAAAGAGCGCGAAAAGAAATAGAATGCGTTTCATTGTTTGGATGTATTGATGATTGTTTTATACCCTTAAAGCGAATTATCGGAGAAAGTAACCCAGTGACAAGAGAAACTACGGCTATTTATGCCCCGTCACCATTGGGTCTTGAGGCAAACGGCCTCGATACGGACTCATCTTTTGGGCTAACTGCTGTTCCAACGTCTGATTGTCTAACTGCATGGCCGATGCACCCACCAGGTACAGGGCGTATGTGAGTTTGCCTACTTTCGGGGACTTCAGTTCTGTGCTGAGCTGCCATGGTTTGCAGGCACTGATAGTCAGCCACGCTTCTTTAACTGGACGTCGCTGAACCTGCTCTGCCGTGCGCGGAATGTTGAACTTCATATCTACACCTCGCACACATTCGTCGGCGACATCACCACAGGTGGCATCGCCGCTATGGCAGGCATCTACTACCACTATCAAAGTGCCGTGTCGGCCAATGCGTCGGCGAATGTTGAGCAGCAAGCGGGCTATCTCATCGTCACACAGGTGTTTCTCACCCCGGTCGTCCTTGCCATAGGTCATCTGTGCATCGTAGGGAATCCACGACTCATCCCACCCGGCATGTTGTGCGTTCCACTTCTGGGCTTCATCGCCGTCGAGGTCAGTCATCAGTTGCCCATGTCCCGAATAGTGTATGTACACGCAATCACCTCTGTGACACCGTTTGGCCAGTTGCCTGAAGGCATTGACCATGGCCTGCTTGGTGGCTTGCCGGTTCTTCAACGTTTGAATGTCGGTATACCCCATGTTGCGCAACATGCGTTCCACATACCACACATCCTTGTCGCCATGAATCGTGCCCCAACGTTTGTCGGCCTGTTCACCCAGTCCGAAAACCAATGCACGACACACAGGAAACTCCTGCCCCTGCACACTGCAAAAGCAGCACAGCAGAGCCACACAGAGAAGGGACTTTCGGATGAAGCCCCATCCAAGGGAAGAAGTGGAGGAACAATGATACATGTGTCTCAATCAGGCTGCCACGAAGCATAACAGCCGTAGAATCCGCAGACACCTCAAAATGGATTCTGGTAGAAAAGTAAATAAAAGGAGGCTTAAGCAATAGGCATAAAAAAAGGCGCAGGTGTCTGTTTCTGTCTATCCTGGGAACACAGGCCTTCGCATTGCCTCACCCACACAGGACAGACAACGCAGTTAGCCCACGCCAGTACGCATATATGTACATCTACCATCTGAGTACAATTCTGGCTGGCAGAACTATTCTCGTGACGGGATGGCATAGTAAACGCACTACGCAGACATTTCCGTTGTCCTTTGCCTGTTGTGGGTGAGAAGTTGCGAAGTTCGTGTTCCACAAGACAAACGTTCGAAAACGTCTTATTCTATGTATTTCCCCACCGTTGCCCTTAGGCTAACTGGGGACGGATGCAAAAGTATGAAAATATATTTTAACTAGCAAAGCATTCGTCGCTCTTTCTTCGTTTCCTCGCTCTGTCAGAAGAAATCAGAAGAAATCATCGACAAATTTCATGTTTCGGCATGGGCTTAAAGGATATGCGCCCGACAGAATCTGGCACAGGGGCACCTGTTATAAGAACATTACTGCCCGGGAACGTCCCCTGAAGACGTTCCCGGGCAGTTGTCATATACGGACTTTGGAGGTGCGGGGTCAGAAGCGGGCTGTGAGGCGTGTGGGTCAGAAGCGGGCTGTGACTTGCACGTCGAAGGTGTTGTAGCGCGAATCGGTG
>JBJEAF010000217.1:0-2128 GCA_051868755.1 Alloprevotella sp. | reverse complement strand
CTGTGTGCCACATCGCTATGGGGAGCAAGCCCCGTGGTCCAGTCCCTGCACGAGGGATGGAAGTTCAAACAGGTCAGGCTGACCAACTGGTATCCGGCCACCGTGCCCGGTGTGGTGCATACCGACCTGCTCGACAACGGCATTATCGAAGACCCCTTCTTCCGGCTGAACGAGAGGGGACTGCAATGGATTGACAAGGAAGACTGGCTCTACGAGACCCGCTTCACTCTGGACGGGGAGATGAGGGAACAGCAGCGCGTGGAGTTGGTGTTCGAAGGGCTGGACACCTATGCCGATGTCTATCTCAACGACAGTCTGGTGCTGAAGGCCGACAATATGTTCCGACGCTGGTGCGTCGAGGTGAAGCCGCTGCTGAAGGCCGTGGGTGAGAACTGCCTGAAGGTCTATTTTCATTCGCCCGTCAAGGTGGATGTGCCCAAATGGGATGCCTTGCCCTACCACTATCCGGCCAGCAACGACCAGTCGGAAAACGGCGGACTGCTAAACAAGCGCATCAGCGTCTTCGCCCGCAAGGCAGGCTACCACTACGGCTGGGACTGGGGACCGCGTCTGGTTACTTCGGGCATCTGGAGGCCGGTCTATCTGCGCGGATGGAGCCGTTCGCGCATCTGCGATCTCTTTATGGAACAGAAGCAGGTGGACAGCCGGCTGGCCCGGCTGAGTGGCCATGTGGAGCTGCAGGCTGACGAGGAACTGGTAGGCGCCACGCTGACCGTCATCGATGAGGCTTCGGGCAAGACGCTGGCCTCGCGCAAGGTGGACGTGAGGCAGGGTGTCCATACCGAGACGATTGACTTCGCCATCCGCAACCCCCGCCTTTGGTGGACCAACGGACTGGGCGAGCCTTACCGCTACACACTGCGTACCGAACTGTGCCACGACGGCCGGCTGGTGGACAGCCGTACTTTGAAGGTGGGCGTACGCTCCATCCGGGTGGTGCGCGATGAGGATGACCGGGGACGCTCCTTCTACTTTGAGCTGAACGGTACCCCGCTCTTCGCCAAGGGCGCCAACTACATCCCGCAAGACAACTTCCTGCCCCGTGTGTCGCCTGAGCAGTACCGCCAGACCTTACTTGATGCGGCCAATGTCCACATGAACATGCTGCGTGTGTGGGGTGGTGGCATCTACGAGGACGACCTCTTTTACGACCTGTGTGACGAGATGGGTATTCTGGTGTGGCAGGACTTCATGTTTGCCTGTAGTATGTACCCCGCCGAGGGGGCATGGCTGGAGAGTGTGCGTCAGGAGGCCATCGACAATGTGAAGCGGCTGCGCAACCATGCCTGCATCGCCCTGTGGTGTGGCAACAACGAGTGTCAGGACGCCTGGCTTGGATGGGGCTGGAAGCGGGAGGTGGCCGCCGAAGGGGAGGCTTATGCCGAGAAAATGTGGCGGCAATACGTGCAGCAGTATCATGTGACGCTGCCCCAGGTGGTCGAGGAATATGCTCCGGGTACCTTCTACTGGCCCTCTTCTCCGTTTGCCGCAGAGGGCGAACGCTCGGGCTCGACGCACGGCGACCGCCACTACTGGGACGTATGGCACGGCAAACGCCCCATTGCCGACTATAATATAGATGTGTCGCGCTTCTTCAGCGAGTACGGCTTCCAGTCGTTTCCCGAGTTTGCCTCGGTGAAGCGTTATGCGCCCCACCCGCAGGACTGGGACATCCGCTCGGAGGTGATGATGAGCCATCAACGTGGAGGCGAACATTCCAACGGACTGATTGAGACTTACCTGCTTAACGAATACAAAAAACCGCACGACTTCGAGACCTTCCTTTACATGGGGCTGGTGATGCAGGGCGATGCCATCAAGACTGCCATCGAGGCGCACCGACGCATGAGGCCTTATAACATGGGTACGCTTTTCTGGCAGCACAACGACTGCTGGCCGGTGGCTTCGTGGGCCAGCCGCGACTACTACGGACGCTGGAAGGCGCAGCACTACTTTGCCCGCAAGGCATACGATGACGTACTGGTTTCGCCCATCGTGGAGGGCGATTGCTTGAAGGTGGTGTTGGTGAGCGACCGTCTCAAGGCCTCTTCAGGGCAGTTGAGCGTCAAGGTCTGCACTTGGGGAGGCGAAGAGGTGTTTGCCTGCA
>JBJEAF010000216.1:0-8269 GCA_051868755.1 Alloprevotella sp. | reverse complement strand
ACCTTGCGCATCATCTGGCGCACAATGACTTCGAAGTGCTTGTCGTTGATCTTCACACCTTGCAGACGGTATACGTCCTGTACCTCGTTGACGATGTACTCCTGAACGGCGGTGGGACCCTTGATGGCCAGGATGTCGCCCGGTGTGATAGAGCCGTCGGAAAGCGGCGTACCGGCACGCACGTAGTCGTTCTCCTGTACCAGAATCTGCTTGGCCAAGGGCACGAGGTACTTCTTCACCTCGCCCAGCTTGGAGGTCACGATGATTTCGCGATGACCGCGCTTCACGTTGCCCATGGTGATTTCGCCGTCGATTTCGCTGACCACTGCGGGGTTGCTCGGGTTGCGTGCTTCGAAAAGCTCAGTGACACGAGGCAGACCACCGGTGATGTCACCAGCCTTACCGACTACACGAGGAATCTTGACGAGCACATCACCGGCATTGAGCTTCTGGCCGTCTTCGACCACGATGTGACCGTTGATGGGGAAGCTGTAGGTGCGGATTACCTCGCCGTCGTCGCCCACGATGTGTGCGGTAGGCACGTGGGTCTTGTCCTTCGACTCGATGACGATGCGCTCACGCAGGCCGGTGGCTTCGTCTTCTTCAACACGGTAGCTGACACCTTCGGTAACGTTCTCGAACTGGATAGTACCGGCGTTCTCGGTAACGATGACTGCGTTGAAGGGGTCCCACTTGGCAATAACCGTGCCCTTCTCAACCTTGTCGCCGTCGTTCACAAAGAGCTGCGAACCGTAGGGCACATTCTGGTTGGAGAGTACGATGCCGGTGTTCTCGTCGACAAAGCGCACTTCGGCCAGACGGCCTACAACGACCTTGCCTTCGTTGCCTTCCTCGGTGGTTACATCAACCGTACGCAGTTCTTCAAACTCTACGCGACAGTCGCTCTTGGCCACAATGGTCGCATTGGCAGCGGCATTCGAGGCGATACCACCGGCGTGGAAGGTACGGAGCGTAAGCTGTGTACCCGGCTCGCCAATGGACTGGGCTGCAATCACGCCGACGGCCTCGCCCTTCTGTACCATGCGGCTGGTGGCCAGGTTGCGTCCGTAGCACTTCATACATACGCCGTGCTTGCTCTCACAGGTGAGCACCGAACGGATTTCGACGCTTTCGATGGGCGAAGCCTCGATTTCGGCAGCAATGGCCTCGGTGATTTCCTCACCCGAAGCAACGATGAGCTTGCCCGTTGTGGGGTGAATGATGTCGTGTACCGACACGCGGCCCAAGATGCGCTCGCCCAGCGAGGAGATGATTTCATCGCCGTCCTTCAAGGCGGTGCATACCAGACCGCGGAGGGTTCCGCAGTCTTCTTCGGTAATAATCACATCGTGGGAAACGTCCACCAGACGACGGGTCAGGTAACCTGCGTCGGCAGTCTTCAAGGCAGTATCGGCCAGACCCTTACGGGCACCGTGGGTGGAGATGAAGTATTCAAGCACCGACATACCTTCCTTGAAGTTCGAAAGAATCGGGTTCTCAATAATCTGCGCGCCTTCTGCACCGGCCTTCTGCGGCTTGGCCATCAGACCACGCATACCGGCCAACTGGGCAATCTGGTCAGCCGAACCACGGGCACCGGAGTCGAGCATCATGAACACAGCATTGAAGCCCTGGTCGGCTTCGGTCATCTGCTTCATGAGAGTCTTCTTCAGGTCGGTGTTGACGTGCGTCCACGTGTCGATGACCTGGTTGTAACGCTCGTTGTCGGTGATGAAGCCCATATTGTAGTTCATCGTAATCTGGTCGATTTCGTCGTTGCCTCGCTGCACGATGTCAACCTTCTCCTTCGGGATGATGATATCATCGAGGTTGAAGGAGAGGCCGCCTTCGTATGCCTTGCGGTAGCCCAGATTCTTGATACCGTCGAGGAACTCGCAGGCACGGGCCATACCGACGGTCTTGATGACGAGGGTGATAACGTCGCGCAGGGACTTCTTCGAAATGACGGTGTTGATGAAGCCACACTCTACGGGGATGATTTCGTTGACAATGACACGGCCCACCGAGGTCTCGACAATGTGCTTGATGCGGCAGCCGCGCTCGTCGAGGTCGTCGACCATCACCTTTACCGGCGCATGTACGTCAACACGGCGTTCGTTGAAGGCGATGAGTGCCTCTTCAGGACCGTAGAAGGTGAGGCCCGATCCCTTGGCGCCGGGACGGAGCTTGGTAATATAGTACAAGCCCAGCACCATATCCTGCGAGGGCACGGTAATCGGCGCACCGTTGGCAGGGTTGAGGATGTTGTGGCTTTGCAGCATCAACATCTGGGCTTCGAGGATCGCTTCATTGCTCAAGGGAAGGTGGACGGCCATCTGGTCGCCGTCGAAGTCGGCGTTGAATGCCGTACATGCCAACGGGTGGAGCTGGATAGCCTTGCCTTCTATCATCTTGGGCTGGAATGCCTGAATACCGAGGCGGTGAAGGGTCGGTGCACGGTTGAGCAACACGGGGTGGCCCTTCATGACGTGTTCGAGGATGTCCCAGATGATCGACTCACGACGGTCGACAATCTTCTTCGCACTCTTCACGGTCTTCACGATGCCGCGCTCGATGAGCTTGCGGATGATGAAAGGCTTGTAAAGTTCGGCAGCCATGAGCTTGGGCAGACCGCATTCGCCCATCTTCAGCTCTGGACCTACGACAATCACCGAACGGGCCGAATAGTCAACACGCTTACCGAGAAGGTTCTGGCGGAAACGACCCTGCTTACCCTTGAGCGAGTCTGAAAGTGACTTGAGCGGACGGTTGCTGTCGCTCTTCACTGCCGAACTCTTGCGGGAGTTGTCGAAGAGGCTGTCCACAGCTTCCTGCAACATACGCTTTTCGTTGCGCAGGATGACTTCGGGGGCCTTGATTTCGAGCAGTCGCTTCAGGCGGTTGTTGCGGATGAGCACACGGCGGTAAAGGTCGTTGAGGTCGGAAGTGGCAAAGCGGCCACCGTCGAGGGGTACAAGCGGGCGCAGGTCGGGCGGCGTGACGGGAATGACCTTCATGATCATCCATTCGGGCTTGTTGCGGTCACGGCTCGCGCGGAACGATTCGACTACCTGCAAGCGCTTCAGTGCCTCGTTCTTGCGCTGCATCGAAGAGTCTGAGTTGGCGCGGTCGCGCAGCTCGTAGGAGAGGCTGTCGAGGTCAATGCGGGTGAGCAGGTCGTAGATAGCCTCGGCACCCATCTTGGCGATGAACTTGTTGGGGTCACTGTCCTCCAGATACTGGTTCTCCTTGGGGAGCTTCTTCAGCAGGTCGAGGTACTCGTCTTCGGTGAGCAGGTCGAGTTCGGCAACGTCGTCAGCCAGCACACCAGGCTGGATAACCACGTAACGCTCATAATATATAATGGAGTCAAGCTTCTTGGTGGGAATGCCCAGCAAGTAGCCCATTTTGTTGGGAAGCGAACGGAAATACCAGATGTGGGCCACAGGCACTACCAGCTGGATATGGCCTGCACGCTCGCGACGCACTTTCTTCTCGGTAACTTCGACACCGCAACGGTCACACACGATACCCTTGTAGCGAATGCGCTTATACTTGCCGCAATGGCACTCGTAGTCCTTGGTCGGACCGAAAATGCGCTCGCAGAACAAGCCGTCGCGCTCGGGCTTGTAGGTGCGGTAGTTGATGGTTTCGGGCTTCAAAACCTCACCATACGAATTTGCCATGATTTCTTCGGGCGAAGCCAAACCAATGGTAATCTTCGTAAAGTTACTCTTTACCTTGTTATCTCTTTTAAATGCCATTTTCTAAAGATTTGATTGAGAGTGGATGTTTTGGTCATGCCTGCCTGCCTTGGCAGCGGGTTAGAGCCCCGCCCTCCGGGCTGGCAAGTATAAACAGGCTTTAGTCGAGCGAAACGCTCAAGCCCAAGCCCCGGAGTTCGTGAAGCAATACGTTGAGCGACTCAGGGATTCCCGGCGTAGGCATGGGATCACCCTTGACAATGGCTTCGTAAGCTTTGGCACGTCCTGTCACATCGTCCGACTTGATGGTGAGGATTTCCTGGAGCACATGCGAAGCACCGAATGCCTCGATTGCCCAAACTTCCATTTCACCAAAACGCTGTCCACCGAACTGGGCCTTACCGCCCAAAGGCTGCTGCGTGATGAGCGAGTACGGGCCAATGGAACGTGCGTGCATCTTGTCCTCGACCATGTGGCCGAGCTTCAGCATGTAGGTTACACCCACCGTGGCCTTCTGGTCGAAAGGCTCACCCGTACCGCCGTCGTAAAGCTGCGTAGAGCAATAGCGGGGCAGGCCTGCCTTGTCGGTCCACTCACAGAGGTCATCGAGCTTGGCACCGTCAAAGATGGGAGTGGCAAACTTCACACCCAGCTTGCGGCCGGCATAGCCGAGCACGGCCTCGAATATCTGGCCCAGGTTCATACGCGAAGGCACACCCAGCGGGTTCAGCACAATATCGACAGGCGTACCGTCGGCCAGGAAGGGCATATCCTCCTGACGTACAATCTTCGAAACGATACCCTTGTTACCGTGGCGACCGGCCATCTTGTCGCCTACGCCGATTTTGCGTTTCTTGGCCACATAAACCTTAGCCTGCTGAATGATGCCCGAGGGCAGGTCGTCGCCAATGGTAATGGCAAACTTCTTGCGCTTCAAGGCGGCATCCAGCTGATTGTGTTTCTTCAGATAGTTGATGACCAGCTGGCGAATCAGCTTGTTGGCATGTTCGTCTTCGGTCCAGGCGTGCAGTTCGATAGCCGTGAAGTCTACCGTGTTGAGCAGCGACTTGGTGAACTTGGCGCCCTTGGCAATGATTTCAGAACCAATGTTGTCCTTCACGCCCATCGACTTCATTTCGCCTACCAGCGTAAGGAGCTTGTCGATCATGACAGACTTCAGCTCACCCACCTCCTTGGCAAATTCTTCGTCGAGCTTCTGCAGCACGACCTTGTCGGCGGCCTTCGAGCTGCGCGTCTTCTGCACACGGGCAAAGAGGCGCTTGTTGATAATTACGCCGGCCAGCGAAGGATTGGCCTTGAGCGAAGCGTCCTTCACGTCGCCTGCCTTATCGCCGAAGATGGCGCGCAGCAGCTTTTCTTCAGGTGTCGGGTCGCTTTCGCCCTTCGGCGTAATCTTACCAATCAGGATGTCGCCGGGAGCCACGCGGGCACCGATACGGATGATACCGGTCTCGTCCAAATCCTTGGTGGCATCTTCGCTCACGTTGGGGATGTCGTTGGTGAACTCCTCCATACCGCGCTTGGTTTCGCGCACCTCAAGCGAGAACTCATCGACATGCACCGAGGTAAGAATGTCTTCACGCACCATGCGTTCGTTCAGCACAATGGCATCCTCGTAGTTGTAGCCCTTCCAGGGCATGTAAGCCACGAGCAGGTTTCGGCCCAGTGCCAGCTCACCGTTCTCAGTGGCATAACCCTCGGTCAGGATGTCGCCGGCCTTCACGCGCTGGCCCTTCTCACAGATAGGACGCAGGTCGATGGTCATGTTCTGGTTCGTGCGGCGGAACTTGGGAATGTCATATTCCTTCACGTTCGAGTCGAAGCTTACAAACTCTTCGTCCTCAGTGCGGTCGTAAGCAATGCGAATCTTGGTGGCGTCTACATATTCAATCAGACCGTCGCCTTCGGCGGTAATCATGGTACGCGAATCTTCGCACACCTGCTTTTCGATACCTGTACCGACTATCGGTGCCTCACTGCGGATAAGGGGAACTGCCTGACGCATCATGTTCGAACCCATCAACGCACGGTGGGCATCGTCGTGTTCCAAGAAGGGGATGAGCGAAGCAGCGATTGAAGCAATCTGCTGCGGTGCCACGTCGATAAGCTCTACCTGCGAAGGCGGAACTACAGGATAATCGGCATCCTGACGGCACTTCACCTTGTCGCGGATGAAGGAGCCGTCATCGTTCAAGGGGGCATTGCCCTGTCCGATAATCTTGCCTTCCTCTTCCTCGGCCGACAGGAATATCACATCCTCATTGTTCAGGTTCACTATCGAATTCTCCACCTTGCGGTAGGGCGTTTCGATGAAGCCCAGCTCGTCAATCTTGGCGTATACGCAAAGTGAGGAGATCAGACCGATGTTCGGGCCTTCGGGCGACTCGATAGGACACAGACGGCCATAGTGTGTGTAGTGTACGTCACGCACCTCGAAACCGGCACGTTCGCGCGACAGACCGCCAGGACCAAGGGCAGACAGACGGCGTTTGTGCGTCACCTCGGCCAGCGGGTTGGTCTGGTCCATGAACTGTGACAGCGCATTCGTGCCGAAGAACGAGTTGATGACACTCGATATGGTCTTGGCGTTGATGAGGTCGGTCGGCGTGAAAACTTCGTTGTCGCGCACATTCATGCGCTCACGGATAGTGCGGCTCATGCGGGCCAGACCTATGGCGAACTGGTTGCTCAGCTGCTCGCCCACCGTACGTACGCGGCGGTTGCTCAAGTGGTCAATGTCGTCGACCGAAGCCTTCGAGTTAATCAGCTCAACCAGATACTTGATAATCTCAATAATGTCTTCGCGGGTGAGCACACGCACATCCATGTCGGTGCTCAGATTCAGCTTCTTGTTGATGCGGTAGCGGCCTACCTCACCCAGATCATAACGCTTCTCCGAGAAGAACAAGTTGTTGATGACCTCACGTGCCGAAGCATCGTCGGCAGGGTCTGCATTACGCAGCTGGCGGTAGATGTAGAGCACGGCCTCCTTTTCTGAGTTGGAGGGGTCCTTCTGCAAGGTGTTGAAGATGATGGAGTAGTCGGAAGCCGATGCCTCTTCCTGATGCACCAGAATGCTCTGCGCACCCGATTCGAGGATGTCGTCGATGTGTTCGGCATCGAGCACGGTTTCACGGTCGAGCACTACTTCATTACGCTCAATCGAAACCACTTCGCCGGTGTCTTCATCGACAAAGTCTTCCACCCAGCTCTTCAGCACACGGGCTGCGAGCTTGCGGCCAATCACCTTCTTCAGGTTTGTCTTGTTCACCTTCACCTCTTCTGCCAGATTGAATATCTGGAGAATGTCCTTGTCGGTCTCGAAACCGATGGCACGGAGCAGGGTCGTGACGGGCAGCTTCTTCTTACGGTCAATGTAAGCATACATCACGTTGTTGATGTCGGTGGCAAACTCTATCCACGAACCCTTGAAGGGGATGATACGGGCCGAATAGAGCTGCGTACCGTTGGCATGAATGCTCGAACCGAAGAATACGCCCGGAGAGCGGTGCAGCTGCGAAACTACCACACGCTCGGCACCGTTGATGATGAAGGTGCCGTTGTCCGACATATAAGGAATGGCCCCCAGAAAGACATCCTGAACCACCGTGTCGAAATCCTCGTGGTCAGGGTCAGTACAATAAAGCTTGAGTTTGGCCTTGAGGGGCACACTGTAGGTCAATCCACGTTCCAGACACTCCTGAATGGTGTAACGAGGTTCATCGATATAGTAGTCAATGAACTCCAGCACAAAGTTATTGCGAGTGTCCGCAATGGGGAAGTTCTCAGCAAAGACTTTGTACAGGCCGTCGTTCTTACGCAATTCGCTCGGGGTGTCCAATTGAAGGAAGTCGCGGAATGACTTTAACTGCACGTCCAAGAAATCAGGATAGGGCATCGGGTTCTTGACGGAGGCAAAGTTAACGCGTTGGTTAATTACTCTGGAAGACATTCGAAGAGATGGATTGGTAATGGATAAAAAAGAGAAATAACACGCCGGCCCAACAAGCAGGGTGGCGCAAAATCTGGTGCAAGCCCATACTGCAGCAACCGCCGCAGCACACGCAGGAGACAATCAGGCCTCTCTGGGGCCGCACATGAGGCAATTAGACGCAAAAAGGTTATGAACCCTCTACCAGAGGATCCATAACCACATTGATATTATGCGCTAAATTATGCGAGTTCTACTTCAGCACCAGCCTCTTCGAGAGCCTTCTTGAGTGCTTCAGCTTCTTCCTTGGCAACGCCTTCCTTCACCTTGCTGGGAGCGCCGTCTACGAGGTCCTTAGCTTCCTTGAGGCCAAGACCGCAGTGTTCCTTAACGGCCTTAACAACCTGGAGCTTAGCGGCACCTGCGCTCTTCAGAACTACGTCAAAAGACGTCTTCTCTTCAGCGGCGGGAGCACCAGCAGCGGGGCCAGCAGCAACAGCAACAGCTGCAGCAGCGGGTTCAATACCATACTCGTCCTTGAGGATCGTTGCCAACTCGTTTACTTCTTTCACTGTCAAATTTACCAATTCTTCAGCGATAGCTTTGATATCTG
>JBJEAF010000215.1:0-2138 GCA_051868755.1 Alloprevotella sp. | reverse complement strand
TGGGGGCAGTGCCGAAAATGCGCTTGAAACCGAAGTCGGTCAGCAGGCTGATATATCGTTCTTCTGTGGTTGCCATACCATATATATTGTATGTTGTCAGTGCAAAATTACGAAGAAAGAGAATAACAACTAAGGAATTGGGATTTTTTGAGGAATCAATTCAATAGCAACAGCCAATGCAGAGGAACTGAACACACGGCTGCGTCCCTCGACACTTTCCTTCACTTTCACTTGTTGGGGCTGATAGATGCAAATGCCGGTATCATTTCCCTTCAGTTTTCCGTTGGCAGACCATTGGATGCGCACGATTTGGGGCGTAACGAAACGGCAGTCCACACGCTGTGCCCATAACCTTACAGGCAGAAAAAGCAACACTGACAGTACCGCAACCGACTTCATGCAGAAAGTTTTTGATACTGCTACAAAACGCAACGCATCGCCTGTATGACAACCTGTCGTATGCTTCATGACCACAGGTTTTAAGGGGTGATTCTAATTATTGTCAGGCAACGCAAAGGACTCCGTTCTATATCACTGCACTGTGCCGTCGAATGCTGAATTGGGAGCTTTGCGGCAGCTCCCCTGCCGACAGTTCCGCCACAATGTCCATCCACAGCACTTCCTTTCCTTCTTGATAAAAAGCCCAAGGTGCGGCAAATTGCAGACGCTCGCCCATTCCGTATTCACTGTCGCTGCTGTATTGGCTGAACATTCGGCCCATAGGTGTGTTGCGAATGTTCAGCTGATTCCTGCCTTGGGCAAACAAGCCCGAACCTGACAACGGCTGCTGGCTGTATACGTAACTTCCCAACTCATGCTTCATGAAGTTGTCATCGACCTGCACATCCAAGCTGGAAACCCGACCGTTTTCGTCAATGATTTCGAAGTCGAAGTAATTCTTCACCATGGCTCTTTCTGTGGTTAGACACCATTGTGACAGAACCGGGAACTGGCTGGCAAATTTCAGCCTCAAGCGTTTTCTTTCGTCAAGCTTCACCCTTAACACTGTAGGTCTGTCACCTGTTGCCTTCAGTGCGTTGCATTCCTGTGCCGTCAGCGACAGACGCTTCAGTATGTTGAGCATACAATACTTCAACTGTCTGGCGTAAGGCTGCTCCTTATACAAGATGCGGAAAATCAAATGGCAGTAGCCATTTTTACCCCCCCCAACCAGTAGCATACAGTTCTGGATCCAGAGCCGCAGGAAGGACTTTTCGGTTCAGTTCCAACAGCTTCTGGAACACCCGTTCTTCGTTCCTCTTTTTCAGTTCCTGTAAATAGCGGTTCATTGCCGACGGCATGACCGGAGCATGGGCTGCCTCATCCTTTCCCCCGTATTCAGCCATGCGTCTGAATGTACATTGGATGTTCTGTCCATAGCCCGGCTGCAACAGATTCTGAAAATTGTCGGCAGCAGAGGGTGAGATGCGCACTTTGGCACAGAGTGCCACGAAGTGATTCCCATCGGGCAGCTCCATGCGTACCACATCTTTCAGGCGCTTGACAGCTACATGCCCTACGGAAGAGCCACTCTGCTTGCTTTGTCTCCACAACCAGTTGTCTGCATGAGTGAGTACAAGGACGTTCTCTGCCATCTGCTCAGCCTCACACAAAGCGCGCCGTGCAGCATCATCGGGGTCAACTCCTTCAGCACATACTACCAATGCAGCCTCATGGGCTACATCCACCTTTTTCCTGAAATATCTTAAAAGTTTATTCTGCATCATACTTCTTTTCCGTTTCACACAAGAATGATGGTCAGAAATGGCCTTGTGTGTGTGTCAAACTGAAGCCAACGGCTATACTCTGGCCATTCAATCAGCCACAGTGACGGCCTATCGGCCTTCTGTTTGGCAAAAGTAATTAAAAGCCGCGAAAATTCCCACTGTTATGTAGATAATTCCATCACCCCGGTACTCCGGCAATATAAAGGCAAGCTTACACCAAGCTATGCTGAGGTGCGAAGTAGATCACTATCAAACCGACTAAAGGCTTCGAATTTCCTCCTCGTGCAAGCCTGTCATCTCAGATATGTCTGAAGCAGGAAAGCCTTTGGCCTTCATCTTGCGTGCGATGGCCACTTTTTCTTCTGTATGTCCTTTTGCCAGTCCCTCAACAAGTCCCTCGGCACGTCCTTC
>JBJEAF010000214.1:0-8354 GCA_051868755.1 Alloprevotella sp. | reverse complement strand
GAGCACCTGACTGTTAATCAGGGGGTCGTTGGTTCAAGCCCATCCTGAAGCGCACCGCTCATTTGAAAGCAACAGCCCCGGACACATCGTTCGGGGCTGTTCTGCTTTTCGGGGCAAAGCCCCCCTCCCAGTTTATGGTTGAGAGTTTAAAACTCAAGGAATAGTCACCGGGCGGATGACTGCGCTTCAAAGTGACGTATAAACTGTCAACTATAAACTATAAACTTTCAAATCTAACCCATATCCCATTATGTTCATGCGTACATCCATCCTCCGCATCTTGGCGGCCCTGTTGTGGCTTGCTCCTGCCACCGTACTGAGGGCCCAGAACGCCGACTTCCATGTGGTGCCCCTTCCCAAGCAGGTGAAGGCCACACAGGCAGGCCCCTTCGAACTGGACGACAAAACCTTGGTCTACTGCCCGCAGGGCAACAAGGAACTGAAAAGGCTGGCCGGCTTCCTGACCGGCTTTGTCGAAGAATCGACAGGCATCAAACTGACCTCGACCAACGTGCCTGTGCAGCGCAAGTGCATCCGCCTGTCCGTGTCGCTCAAGGACAAGAATCCCGAAGCCTATCGCATCAGGGCAAACAGCGAGATTATCCTGCTCGAAGGAGCTTCGGAGGCCGGCCTGTTCTATGCCATACAGACATTGCGCAAGGCATTGCCGGTAGGCACAGCGCAGCGTGTGCTGATTCCGGCAACCGAAGTATATGATGTCCCGCGCTTCGCCTACCGCGGTGCCCACCTCGACGTGTCGCGCCACTTTGTCGGTCCCGACTCTATGCGCCGCTTCATCGACATGCTGGCCCTGCATAACATCAACCGCCTGCACTGGCACCTGACCGACGACCAGGGCTGGCGCGTGGAAATCAAGAAGTACCCCCGGCTGACCCAAGTGGGGTCGCGCCGCAGTGAGACCGTCATCGGACACAATAGCGGGCGGTACGACGGAGTACCTTACGGCGGATTCTACACCCAGAAGGAAATCAAGCAGTTGGTGGAGTATGCAGCCGCACGCTACATTACCGTCATTCCCGAAATTGACCTGCCCGGACACATGCAGGCTGCGCTGGCTGCTTACCCCGAGCTGGGCTGTACCGGCGGCCCCTATGAAGTGTGGCGGCAGTGGGGCGTGTCGGACCACGTGCTGTGTGTGGGCAAGGACCGCACCTTCGACTTCATCGACCAGGTGCTCAGCGAAATCATCCGCCTTTTCCCTTCACAATACATCCATGTGGGCGGCGATGAGTGTCCCAAAACACAGTGGAAGCAGTGCGCCCTGTGCCAGCAGCGCATCCGCGACAACCACTTGGAGGCCGACGGCAGACATTCCGCCGAGGAGCGGCTGCAGAGCTATACCATTCGTCATGTGGCCCAGTTCCTGAAGCAGCACGGACGCCGCATGATTGGCTGGGACGAGATACTCGAAGGCGGACTGCCGCCTGAGGCCACCGTCATGTCGTGGCGCGGCGAAGCGGGCGGCATAGAGGCTGCCCGTCAGGGGCACGATGTCGTGATGACTCCCAATACCTATCTCTACTTCGACTACTATCAGAGCCAGGACACGGCCAACGAACCCGAAGCCATCGGCGGCTACGTGCCCCTCGAAAAGGTCTATGGCTACGAACCGCTGCCGGCCGGACTGTCCGCCGAGGAGCAGGAGCACATCGTGGGTGTGCAGGCCAACTGCTGGACGGAGTATATGAAGACCTACCGTCAGGTGGAGTACATGGAGCTGCCGCGCATGGCGGCCCTGTGTGAGGTGCAGTGGTGCAGTCCCGATCAGAAGGACTTTGACGACTTCGTGAAGGGAAGACTGCAACGGCTGGCCGGCCTGTACCGCCTCAAGGGCTATAACTATCGGGCAGGCTTTTGAGGCAGTATATCTTCTACCGCCAAAGAAGATATCTTCTCTGGCTAAAGGAGATATCTTCTACCGCCCAAGGAGATATCTCCTACAGCCGATGCAGTATATCTTCTTCTGAAAGTAAGTACTATTGCTCTGCGGGAGCCTTTTGCCTGAGAGAAATAAATATCGATTATTTGTTCTGCGAGCGTAACAGCTCGCAGATTTTGTATACATTTGCCCCATGACAGTAGCTCTTGCTGCCCCATGAAAATAATCTAACCATTCATACAAACCTTATTCTAATGATTATGAACCGACGCTACTTTTCGCTGCTCCTGGCCGGCCTGCTCCTGCCAGGGTGGATGGCGGCACAGAAGGTGGACCGTTCGAAGTACCCTGACTACAGCGACAGGCTGAAGCCCGATGCTTCGCTGCTCGCCCCGACCGCCAAAGGTACACGGGCTGCCACCACAAGGCCCGACCATGTGAACAATGCCGAAACGCTCTACTTCCCGCCTGTGTTCAACCAGGACGGAGGTTCGTGCGGCTCGGCCTCACGCATCTGCTACATGTTCTCCCACGAGCTGAACGCCTATCGCGGCCTCGATGGCAAGAACCCCGACAACTATTACCCTTCCCACTTCGTTTGGCTGCTTACCAACGGCAACTCGGGCAAGGAGGACTTCGTGTTGCACGTGGGTGTGCCTTCGGCCAGCGTGTACGGCGGACAAACCTACTCGAAATACTTCGGCAACCAGGAAGAGGTAGACTGCGACTTCGGCTGGATGACCGGCTATGAGAAATGGCATTCGGCCATGTACAACCGCATGTCGGCCACAGCCAACTTCCCACTCAGCGTACAGACCGAAGAAGGCCGTGAGGCTGTGAAGAACTGGCTGTGGAACCACAACGGCGACACCTCGTTCCACGCCGGCGGCTTGGCCGGTATTGGTGTGGCCAGCGGCGGTGACTGGCAGGGCATTCCCAAGACACCAGCCAACGACGAAGCCGGCGCAACAGGCAAGTACTATGTCAACAAGTGGGGCACCTCAGTCGATCACGCCCTTACTATTGTGGGCTATGACGACCGCATCGAGTTTGACCTCAACGGCAACGGCGTGTATGGCGAAGCCTCGGCCGATGAGAAGGGAGCCTGGATTATTGTCAACTCCTGGAGCCCGTGGTGGTGTAACGGCGGTTTCATCTACTGCCCTTACGCCCACGGCGGAGCCTGGTTCAATGCCAACGGCACAATGGGCGACAGCTGGTGGTATCCCGAAGTCTACTATGTGCGCAAGGACTACCGTCCGCTGCGTGCCATTAAGGTGAAGATGGACTATTCGCGCCGTTCCGAGCTGTATCTCAGCGCAGGCATCTCGGCCGACCTCAATGCCACCGAGCCGCAGGCACAGCAGGCCTTCGACCACTTCAAGTATGCCGGCGACGGACGCAACGGCGACTCCATCCCCGCTCCCGAGGTGCCGATGCTGGGCCGCTGGGCCGACGGCAAGCTGCACGACGAGCCGATGGAGTTCGGCTACGACCTGACTGACCTGAGCGACAAGTTCGACCAGAACGCTCCGCTCAAGTATTTCTTCACCATCCAGACCAAGGACGGCGCGCTGGGCGACGGCCACGTCTATGCCGTGTCGCTCATCGACTACTTCCAGGACGAGCAGGGCATTGAGACCCCGTGCGAAATACCCCTCGAAGGCGTGGAGATAGCCAACGACGGCAAGCGCACGGTCATCTCGTTCACCGTACAGGGCCGTGGTGTTTATTCGCCGCGCAATGTGGGCATTACCGACGGTGTGCTCAGCTGGAACGCGCCCGTCACCTCGTCGCTCACCCTCACCGGCTATAAGGTGTACTGCGGCAGTGACCTGCTGGCCGAACTCAGCGCCAGCGAAACGAGCTACAGCTTAGAGGCCACCACCGCCGCAACATACGGCGTGGCCGCCGTCTACGGCACACAGGAGTCGTCGCAGACTACCGTCGAGATGCCCGTCACGAAAACCACCAACTACTACATCAACCTGCAGAAGGCCGGCTTCAGTATTCCCGACGTGTTCGGCGGCAAGCTCGACCAAGCCACCATTGAGTATTGGGTGAACTGCAATTCGCTCTCCAACTGGAACCAGAGCGCAGGTCCGGGCTGGGGCAACTTCATGTTCCACGCCAATGCCGACGGCACCTTCACCGCAGGCTGGGACACTAACGACCGCCTCAACGTGTCGGGCGCACTCACCAAGGGCACGTGGAAGCACATTGCCTTGGTCATCGACGGCAACAAGATGACGGCCTATGTGAACGGCACGGAGAAGGCCAGCGTCACCTCCTCGAAGTACAGCGGCGTGGGCGGCTTTGGTGACCTCGTGTTCTCATCGAGCGGCACGAACTCCGCCTGGGATGCCAAGGTCGACGAGCTGCGCATCTGGAAGACGGCACGCACAGCCGACGAAATCAAGGAATGGCGCAATGTAGAGTTCGGCGATGCCGGCATTCCCGCCGACCTCGTGGCCTACTACAAGGGCGACCTCATCAATCAGGGCGGCGTACAGAAACTGCGCGACCACACTCCGGGCGCACACCATGCCACACTGGCAGGCAGCAGCTACCGCAGTGCGTCCACCTCGGGCACTTCGGTCAATCCCTCGAAGGATGTGACGGTAAGCATCAACCCGCCCTCCGAAACCGTCTATGCAGGCGTTCCCTTCAACCTCACCGCCACAGCCGGCTACGGTGTGCAGTCGCTGCAATGGACTGCCCAGGGCGCAGGTGTTGAGCAGGCAGCCGTCGTTTCGCCCACGTTGGTATTCAACCAGACGGGCAGCCAGCAGGTCAGCGTAACGGCCCTTTCGCTTGCGGGCGAAAGCAGCACCGCCACCACCCAGATTGAAGTGGCCGCCTCACCCGCTCCCGATGCTACCTTCAAGGCCACCCAGACCACCGTGGCAGCCGGTGAGCGCGTGTCGTTCCTCACGCAGAATCCGCGCGGCGGCTATCTCTACAAGTGGCAGATGCCCGGTGCCGACGTGGAGGAGATGTTCACTGCCAATGCCGCTGCCACCTACGACGTGCAGGGCACCTACACCGTGACCCTCACCGTGACGGCTCCCGACGGCAAGACAGCCACCGAAAAGCAGCAGATCAACGTGACACAGGTAGCTCCCGTAGCCGCATTCGACGTGTCGCCCTCAGCCGTGGTGAAGGGCCATGCCGTGACCCTCTCCGACCGCTCGAAGCACGCCCCCACCGCCTGGCAGTGGCAGCTCAGCAGCGACCAGCAGGCCATGGTGGGCGAAGGACAGACCCTCTGTTTCGCTCCGACCGTGCCCGGCACCTACAAGGTAAAGCTCGTGGCCTCCAACGAGGTCGGTGTGAGCGAAGCCACCCAGGAAAAGGCCCTTGTGGTCTGCAACGCCGACAGCAAGAACGGCCTGAACTTCAGCTACGACCAGGCCCGTCTGAGCCTCAGTCAGGTGCCCTTCAGCGAAGGCCAGAAAGCCTTCACCATCGACTGGTGGATGCGTCCTTCCACCCTGGCTGCCCAGGGCAACGGCATGGGCGACAGTCCGTCAACCCTCTTCATCTACACCACGGGCAGCGGCGAAATGGTCGTGCAGATTAACGGCAAGACCGTGCGTTCGTCGGCCGGATATGTCATCGCCGGCGAGTGGCACCACTATGCCGTGGCCCTCAGCTCAGGCTCTATCCGCTTCTTCCGCGACAGCAAGCTCATGGAGAGCAAGTCGGCTGGCACCACCACGCTCAGCCTGCCTTCGCAGTTTGTCATTGGCAGTGACGACGCACCCTTCAAGGGCCAGCTCGATGAGTTCCGCATCTGGAACAAGACACTCTCTTCGAGCAAGCTTCAGGGCTATGTGAACCAGCCCATTGAAGCCGAAGACATGGCCGATGCCCAGAGCACCAACGGCCTGCAGGTGTACTACCAGTTCAACCAGTCGGGCGGCGATGCAGCCGATGCCACATCGAACGGCAACACCGGTCTCCGCTCAGGCTTCGGACCTGACGGTGATGCCTGGACGCTGTCGACCGGTGTCTTCTCGCTCAACTTCGACGAGAGCAGCACCGACGTGACCAGCCGCTACCTCGTGAACTACAAGGAGCCCTTCAAGTCGAGCGGCAAGCTCAACGAGTCGCAGGGCGACCGCTTCAAGCAGCTGGCATCGTGGTCGCTCGACGGCGAAGTAGTCGAGGGCGGTGTCACCACCTGTGCCCACGTGGACAGCGAGAAGAACAACGACCTCACCATCACCACGGGCTGGGACGGCTTCAGCACCTCGCTCCAGAACCACAAGGTCTACCAGACCCTCTCGTTGCCCGCCGGCGCATACGAGTTTACGGCCACCTATGGGGCCAACGAAGGCAATGCTTCGGGCTGCTACTTGGCTGCCGCGCTCGGCACGGGTCTGCCCGACACCGAGAACCTCGACCTCGAGGCCCTGGGCTACGCTGAAATGCAGGCCAAGAGCGATGAATATCCCTCCAACTCCCTCTTCTTCGTACTGCCCGAGGCAGGCGAGGTGAGTGTGGGCATGGTAGTCAACATGGGCGGCATGAGCTGCACCAGCTTCTCGGCCTTCAGCCTCACCAAGTACCCCTTCGAGCGCATCGAACCGCTTCCCGAAGGCATCGGTACCGTCGTACTGCCTGCCACTAAGCAGGGCGGTGCCGTCTACGACCTGTCGGGTCGCCGCGTAACCCGTCCCGAACGAGGCGGCGTCTACATCATCGGCGGCCAGAAGGTGGTGCTGAAATAAGCGTCACACATATAGTATTGCTATTCACACCGGCCTGCACCTCACCGTGCGGGCCGGTGTTTTTTATGCCCTGAAAACGTTCTGCATACCTTCATGACGCACGACATTGTCGGCTGTTCACTTGACCTAAATCAAGTATTTCGAAATTTCATGCCTCGCTGGGGGAAACAGTTGGTCGTGGGTAAGGGGAAAGCCTCTAACTTTGCCTGCCATAAACTATCAACTATCAGCCATAAACTTTAAATCATCAACCATAAACTATAAACCATACATGTTACACTTCCCCAAGAAGCTTTAAGTTTGGAAGTCTAAAGAGGAGTCAGCCGCCCCTGTGGCGGTGGGCAGCAGCCCGCGACCCTCACGCCGGACTTCCAAACTTTTTTGTCTGTCCTGCCACTCAGAACGGCAAAGACCGCGCCTCATCTCAGCCAAACCATGGCGTTCAGCCTGCGTGTTATCCGCCTGATGCAGCGTCCACATTAAAATCTTTAACCTTCGTGTACAAAACGGCCTGATGCGGTTTTCACCACTTCAGGACCTCTGTCCCCTGTCGGACACCTAAAACTCACAGCAAGGCAGGTAGGTCGAACAGTCCCAGACTTAGAAAATCCTGGCCCAGCCCCTGTCAATCTTGGGCCTGGGCCAGGATGGCTGGATAAAGACATAAAAAAGGAAGAGTGCTTAGCCTGTAAGCTCTCTTCCTTTTTGCTTATGCAAATCTAAGCATTTGAAGCCGAAAATCCAAATCCGCCCGCACGGATTTAACATTCTGAATTTCTCTTAAGCGGTGCAATAGATATCAGTCGCAACGCCCCGAAGGATCCTTGGGCCATTCGGCCATGGCACCCTTCTGCGAGCAGACGTATGCCGCCACCCTCACGGCGTGTTCGTGAGCCTCGCTGACAGGCACGCCGCGCAACAGGTCGCTCACCAAGGTGGCCGTGAAGCTGTCGCCTGCTCCCACCGTGTCGGCCACTTCGACCTGGGGAGTTGTGCGGAAGTAGGTTTCGTCGGGTGTGAAGACGTAGCTGCCGTTGGTGCCGCAGGTGAGCACCACCATGTCGAGCGTGTAGCGCGTAAGCAACGCGCGGCACTGCTGCTCCACGTCGGTTGTGCCCAAGCGGAGCAGGCGGCTCACGATGACCAGCTCCTCGTCGTTGATTTTCAATACATTGGCCCGTTTTGCTGAGGCCTCAATGATGTCGAGCGAATAGAACTGCTGGCGCAGGTTGATGTCGAACACCTTCAGCCGGCCTTCGCCCGAAGGCATCGTGTCGAGAAAGCGGAGAATCGTGGCGGCCGACACCTCGCTGCGCTGTGCGAGCGAGCCCCAGCACACGGCCTGCGTCTCGCGGGCCAGGGCTTCGAGCTGCGGCGTGAAGGGCATGTTGTCCCAGGCCACGTGTTCGATAATTTCATACTGCGGCACGCCCTGTTCGCCGAGCGTCACGTTGACCACCCCTGTCGGAAAGTCCACGCGCGCCACGGCATCGACATTCAGCTGCTTGCCGCGCAGGGCTTCGAGCGTTTCGGTGCCCAGTGCATCCGTGCCCACGGCACTGACCACGCGGGCGTCCATGCCGGCCTGTCCGGCGTGGAAGGCGAAGTTGGCGGGCGCACCGCCTATTTGTTTGCCGCTGGGCAGCACGTCCCAGAGTGCTTCGCCCATGCCTACTACAATTGGTTTCACAGTTGTTTTCATTGTTGGTATTTATATT
>JBJEAF010000213.1:0-8383 GCA_051868755.1 Alloprevotella sp. | reverse complement strand
TATTCCATGAATCCAGAGCTTCCTCGCCCGGGCGGTGGGGGAGTGAAACAACCTAATGCGACATGACTAAATGGAGGCTTTGTTTGCTTTGCCTGCTTGTTGGGTGGGCGGTCAATGCGTGCCGTGCCGAAGGAAAGTACGACGCGCTGCTGCAACAGGTGCAGCACTGGACTGACGAACAGCTGATGAGCGAGGCTCAGAACAGCCGGCAGCGGGGCGACAGCGAACGGGCATTGGTGCTCTATATGGTGGCGGCGGGCAAGCCCCATGCCGAACCCACCGAACAGGAAGTGCGGCTTTGCGCACAGGCCCACTTGGGCGCAGGCGACCTCTATTATGAAGGCGGAAACTACTCGAATGCGCTGAACTACTATCTGAAGGGCCTGAAGTTAGTGGACAACACCGAAGCGAAGCCCCTGAGAGCCGTGTTCTACAAGAACATGGGCAATGTCTACTGCATGTTCCAGGACTACGAGAAGGGCCTTTCGCTCTACCGGCAGGGCCTCCAGGTGGCCCGCCAGCAGCGCGATGACAACACAGCCTACAAGATATTGCACAACCTCACGGGCGTGTGCATCGAGCTGGATGACGTGAAAGGAGCGCGCCAGTACTACGAAGAGGCCCGGCACACGCCCCACGAGGTGACCGCCGTGAGCCAGTTCATGGACGGCTTCACGCTGGCCCTCATCCTGCGTGGCGAAGGGCAGCGCGCCGAGAGCATCAACCGCTTCAAGCAACTGGCCCGCGAGGCCGGCCGGCAAGGTGTCGGTGCCCGCTACGAATGTTCGGCCTATGAGGAGATAGCCAAGACCTACCACGACCTCCAGCAGACCGACTCGACCCTGCTCTATCTGACCCGCTGCAAGAATCTGGCTGAGGAGTCCGGCCTGCTGCATGAGTTTGTCGAGACGCTGAGCACCCTGTCCGACCTCTACGAGCAGCGCGGCGACCGGGCCACGGCCTTCAAGCTGCGTGCCCGCTACTGGCAGGTGCGCGACTCCGTGTTCAACCAGCGCCGCTTCGATGCTGCCAAGAACCAGCAGTTCCTCTACGAGATGGAGAAGACCGAGCGCGAGATAGCCCGGTTGGCCGAAGAGCAGCGGCAGCGCGCCCAGGTGATTCACCGCCAGCAGTGGATCATAGGCTGCACGGCGGCAGGCATTCTGGCCGTCCTGTTGGTGCTGCTCTACGTCTACCGGCAGAACCGCCGCCTCACCGAGAGCTACCACAGCCTCTACTCGCTCAACCGCCGCTTGGCTGACAACCACCAAAAGGCCAAGGAACAGGAGAAAGCCCTCAGTGAGGAAAACGAAAAGCTGCAACAGCGGCTCGACACCCTCTCGGCCTCCGACAACCAACCGCAGTCCCAGCCGCAACAGCCCGTTGCACCCGAGGCCGCCAAGTACAGCAGCAGCAATCTGGGGCAGGCACAGCGAAGCCGGTTGGCCAAGCTGATAGCCGAGGTAATGGAGCACGCCGAACACTTCTGCCAGCCCGACTTCTCGCTCGACACGCTGGCCGGACTCGTGGCCTCCAACAGCAAGTACGTGTCGCAGGTAATCAACGAGGTGTACGGCAAGAACTTCAGCAACTACGTCAACGACCACCGCGTTGAGCTGGCCTGTGCCCGCCTGTTGGACTTGGACAACTATGGCCAGTTCACTATTAAGGGAATCGGCGAAAGCGTAGGCTTCAAGTCGCATTCCACCTTCATCAATGTGTTCAAAAAGAATACAGGCATCACGCCCTCCATGTACCAAAAACTGACGAAAGAAGCGGCGAAAACACCTGTAAACAGGGAATAAAAGTTCTATAAACAGGGAATATGAGGTACGAATTCAAGAATTGAAAACAACAGGGTTTGGATTTTCAAAATCCGCCCCCATATCTTTGCGGCACCAAACGGCAACGAGCCGGCGGGTTCCGCAAAGTTTTTTCTCACCCTGCCCACCCGACATCGCCGGGCGGAACACGGCGGACTATCCGCCGCTTCGGAACCAATTTATTTTTTGTATTAACTCTAATTTTTTGTATTAACTCTAACCTGTACGCTCATGAAAAAGACGTTACTCACCATGCTTAGCGGCCTCGCCATCAGCCCGATGATGGCACAGCTCTATGTAACGGACACCAAGCTCGACCTGACCGGCGTAACGAACGAAGGCATCGCAGTCGGCTCGCCCGACCAGAACCAACCTTATTATCTGTGGAACGCCCTGACCGGCGAATACACGGAGATTGGCGGAAATTCCGCCGGCAACGGTATCGGCGGCGTGGCACGCTTCTCGGCGGACGGCAAGCGTGTGATTGGCTCCATGGCAAGCGACCAGATACAGGTGAGCAACCAGTGGATGCGTTCCCTATACAATGATTTCGACTACACCTACACCGACATGGCCTACGTATCGGACTATATGCTCTACGCCGTGGGCAAGAGCGAAGACGGCCAGACGGGTGTCATCCTGAAGTCGAGCAACAACGGCGCAACCTGGCGTGACGGTGCCGACATCAGCGTAAAACTGGAAGGCGGTTTGGAATGCGTAGCAGCCCTGGGCTACTCAGGCATCCTGACCGGCGGCCAAAACGGCAAGCTCTACTACTCGACCCGCTCTTATACGTGGAACGAAGTGGACATCCACCCCGCTGACGACAACACCGCCGTGAAGACTTACTGGGCCATGGACTTCATGCCCGACGAGAAGGGTACGTATGCCACCTACGGCGCAGTGGGCTTTGAAACGGAAGACGGCGGCTACGGCGTGTGGTACACGGAGGACGGAGCCGAGAACTTCTACACCGCCACGGGCGTGAGCGGCATCCCTTCGGAGATTATCCACGTGGGCGATACCTTCTATATGACCACCAAGAACGGCCACATCCAAATGTCCACCGACGGCGGTGCCACTTGGGAAGACATCTTTACCCTGGAAGGCGGCACATTCTACAACATCCGCTTTGCCGACGACCAACGCGGCATTGCCCTGACCGACCAGGTGGTGTACATCACCACAGACGGCGGTGCCACGTGGACGAAGACCACTGTGCTCCCCTCTATCAGCATAGGCCCGCTGGCCGCCTCGACGACTTCGTGGCTCGATGCCACCTGGACGGACGACGTGATTACAGTGGTGGGCAACAACGGCTCGGTGTTCCGCAGCAAGGACGGCGGCGCGAACTTTGACAAGATAAACCTTGACTTCGAGTACTACGCCAACAACTACGCCTGCATATTCTACGACCGCAACATCTACAACATCCTGGCTGACCACGGACGCTTCTACCGCAAGAGCGACGTGTCGACCCTCAACGGCTACTGTGCCGGTGTGTACGACGTGGAAAACAAATCGTGGAAGGCACTCACCAGCTTCGGCTATGATGACAAGAACGTGACATCCTCTCCCTGGAACATCTCCGGCGACGGACAGACGGTCGTAGGCTTGGCTTACAATTTCTACTCTCCCAAGAACAGTATCCAAGCGCACGCCACGATGTGGAACGATGCTTACGGCATCACCGACCTCGGCAGCCTCTTCGCCGACCTGAACCGCGCCAGCCGTGCCAACGCCGTGAGCTACGACGGCAGCGTGATTGCCGGATGGCAGGATGCTTGGGGACCCTGGTTCGGTACGGTCTGGCGCAAGCAGAGCGGCAACACGTACACACAGACTCTCCTCTTCAAGGACAAGGATAAGACGATGGACGATTTGGACATCAACGACCGCGACGCAGCCGAGGGTATGTTGCTGGGCTTTGCCCAAGCTGTTTCGGCCGATGGCAAATGGATTGGTGGCAACGGCTATGAAACGAGCGCGGTGCCCGGCCCCTGGCTGTGGAGCGAAGAAACGGGCGCTATCCAGCTGACCGACCAGCCCGGTTCGGTATCGGCCATCAACAACGACGGCACCAAGGCCGTGGGATGGCTGGGCACCGGACAGAAGGCCTGGCTTTGGACAAGCGAAAGCGGCTTCAAGGACCTCAACGACTACGTGAAGGAGAACTTGGGCTGGAAGATGGACGACTTCGTCATCTGCTCGGTTTACGCCATGTCGCCCAACGGACGCTACGTTGCCGGCTACGGCCTGGAATACGACGAGGTGCGCGGCTACGTGCTCGACCTCGAAACGGTCAACACGGGTATCGCCGAGAAGGCAGCCAGCCAGATTCAGGCGGCAGTCTATCCCAACCCCGTGGCCACGGAGCTGCATGTCGACCTGCCCTACAGCAGCAGCGACCTGCCCACCAGCATCACCCTGTGTGACGCTCAGGGACGCACCGTGAAGCAGCTCACCCGCTGCGCGCAGAGCAACGTGATCAGCGTGGCCGGCATGGTGCCCGGTGTCTACGTGCTCAATGTGCAGGCAGCCGGACAACACAAGACATTCAAGATATTGGTCAAGCGTTAGGTAATAATCTGGTATAGAATCGGTAAGACAATGACCAATGGCGGGCCTACGGTACAGGCGTGTACGCGATAGGCCCGCATTTTTTAGTTTGCAATTTCAAAGCCCCCCTATCGCACATACTGAAGAGAACCACACCCTACATACATTCGGAACCAAACCTTACCTATCATGATTTTCTTCTCTCTTCTGGCCTTCTGCCTGCTGATTCAGCAACGCTTTGGCTACAATGAGCACTCCCGAAAGAAGTGAAAACTGGCTTTTGCCTTGCTTTCCGCACGGCAAAAGCCTTAACTTTGCCCCGCCAATCTAATACATCAAGTCTTGTACTATGAAACATCTTTGTTCCCTTCTGTGCCTCCTGCTGCTGGCCCTGCCTTTGTCGGGCAAGGAGCGCACCATCAAACCCGGTGCCGTCTGGCCCGATGCTGCGGGCAATCCCATCAATGCCCATGGTGGCGGTGTACTGTTCCACAAAGGCTATTATTACTGGTATGGCGAGCACAAGGCCGAGAATACCTCGTCGGCCTTGGTGGGCGTGACCTGCTACCGCTCCAAGGACCTCGTCAACTGGACTTACTGCGGCGTAGCCCTACAGGTAGAGGACCAGGTGGGCAGCGACATTGAGAAAGGCTGCACACTGGAGCGGCCCAAGGTAATCTACTGCCCCCGCACGGGCAAGTTCGTCATGTGGTTCCACTTGGAGCTGAAAGGCCATGGCTATGCTGCTGCACGGGCCGCTGTGGCTGTGGCCGACAAGCCCACCGGGCCTTTCCGATATCTGCGTTCGGGCCGTGTCAATCCCTACTGCTGGCCAGCTGACTGGAGTGAATCCGACCGTGCCTGTGCCGACACACTTCAGGCTTCCCACTTCGGCAAGTGGTGGACCGAACCGTGGCGCAAGGCCATCGCACAGGGCCTCTTCGTGAAGCGAGATTTTGACGGAGGACAGATGGCCCGCGACATGACCCTCTATGTCGACGATGACGGACGGGCCTACCACATCTTCTCTTCCGAGGAGAACCTCACACTCCAGGTGGCCGAACTCTCGGACGACTTCACCTACCACACAGGCCGCTACTGGCGTATCGCCCCGGGCGGACAGAACGAGGCACCCGCTATCTTCAAGCACGAAGGCCGCTACTGGCTCATCACCAGCGGATGCACGGGCTGGGACCCCAACGAGGCGCGCATGTTTACTGCCAAGAGCATTTGTGGCCCTTGGGAACAGCTGCCTTCGCCCTGCGTCGGTCCCAACGCCAAGCTGACTTTCGGCGGACAGAGCACCTATATCCTGCCTGTTCAGGGCAAGCCCGGTGCCTTCATCTTCATGGCCGACATCTGGCGGCCCAAGCATCCCAGCGATGCCCGTTACGTCTGGCTGCCCATCACCTTCAAGGACAACGTGCCCGTGGTGGAGTGGCGCGATGAGTGGGCTCCCGGGGAGTTTTTCAAATAGCATAATCCCTTAACCTTTTATATTTATGAAACACATTTTCTGGGCCTTCCTGCTCATGCTCTGCTGCTCCTTGGGCAGCGCGCAGGCGGCCGACAAGAAGACCCACACCTTCGAGGTGGGCAAGGGCACATTCCTGCTCGACGGGAAGCCCTTTGTGGTGAAGGCAGCCGAGCTGCACTACCCGCGCATTCCCCGCGCCTACTGGGAACACCGCATCAAGATGTGCAAGGCACTGGGCATGAACACCATCTGCCTCTACGTGTTCTGGAACATCCACGAACAGCAGCCCGGCGAGTTCGACTTCACGGGCAACAACGACGTGGCCGAGTTCTGCCGCTTGGCACAGAAGCACGGCATGTGGGTCATTGTGCGCCCCGGTCCCTATGTGTGTGCCGAGTGGGAAATGGGCGGCCTCCCCTGGTGGCTGCTCAAGCAGAAGGACATCAAACTGCGTTCCCTCGACCCCTACTTCATGGAACGGGTGAAGATCTTCGAGACCGAAGTGGCCAAGCACCTCGCGCCGCTCACTATCGACAAGGGCGGTCCTATCCTCATGGTGCAGGTCGAAAACGAGTTCGGCGCCTACGGTCAGGACAAGCCCTACATCAGTGCCGTGCGCGACCTGTTGCGTGAAGTGGGCTACGACAAGGCCGTGCTCTTCCAGTGCGACTGGTCGAGCACCTTCGAGCGCAACGCCCTCGACGACCTCGTGTGGACCATGAACTTCGGCACGGGAGCCAATATTGAAGAACAGTTCCGCCGCCTGAACGAAGTGCGCCCCGATGCACCCAAAATGTGCTCGGAGTACTGGAGCGGCTGGTTCGACAAGTGGGGTTCGGCCCACGAGACACGTCCGGCCAAGGATATGGTCGACGGTATCGACCAGATGCTCTCGCGCGGCATCTCCTTCTCCCTCTACATGACCCACGGCGGCACCTCCTTCGGCCACTGGGCCGGCGGCAACAGTCCTTGGATTGTGCCCGACGTCACCTCCTACGACTACGACGCGCCCATCAACGAGTACGGACACACCACGCCGAAGTACTTTGAGCTGCGCCAGTTGCTCGAAAAGTATGCCGACGGCAAGAAGCTCCCCGCTGTGCCCGCACCGCCCGCACCGCTCATCACGCTGCCCGAAATCACCCTCGGCGAATACGCCCCGTTGCTCAGCGGCACGGAGCGCACCGAAACCGGCGCGCTGAAGACCTTCGAACAGCTCGACATGGGCTTCGGCACCGTGGTCTACACCACCCAACTGCCCGCCCTGGCCACTGCCGCCACGCTCCATGCCGAAGTACACGACTATGCCGTAGTGTTCATGGACGGCAAGCGCGTGGGTGTCATCAACCGCGCCATGAGCCAGAACACCCTGACCCTGCCCGCCTGCGCCGAGGGCACAGAGCTGAAAATGGTGGTCGAAGGCATGGGCCGCATCAACTTCGGCGGCGGCATCTACGACTATAAGGGCATCGTAGGCCAGCCGCGCATAGAGCTGACCCACGCCGGCGTACGTAGCAACTTCGAGCCGCTCGAATGGAAAATGGAACTGCTGCCCGATACCTACGAGAATGCTTGTGCCGCCTTCAAGCGCGCGGCACAGCCCACGCCGGGCAGCCGGGCCGGCTACTACCGTGCCACCTTCAACCTCAAGCGCACGGGTGACACCTTCCTCAACACCGAAGCCTTCGGCAAGGGTCTCGTCTACCTCAACGGCCATGCCCTGGGCCGCTTCTGGAGCATCGGTCCGCAGCAGACGCTCTACGTGCCCGGCTGCTGGCTCAAGAAGGGTGTGAACGAGCTCATCGTGCTCGACGTGATCGGCCCGAAGGGTGAGCCTACGGTTTTCGGAGCCGACAAGCCCGAATGGAACAAGCTCAACCTCGAAGCTGCCGACGACATCACCGATGCAGCCCGCTGTCCCAAGCTCAATGCTTTGAAGCCCGCCCATAGCGGCACGTTCAAGGCCGGAAACGGTTGGCAGACCGCCCGCTTTGCCGCTTCGGCCAAGGGCCGCTATTTGGCCATCCGCTGCGAGGCTGGCTTCGATGCCTCCACCGTTTCGGCCATTGCCGAAATCTATGCCCTGAACGCCCATGGTGAACGCATCGACCGCAATCCCTGGAAGGCCTACTACACCGACAGCCAGACAGGCACGCGCACCGTCGACAAGGTCTTCGACCTTCAGGAGAGCACCTACTGGCAGTCGGCCGACGGTGATGCCCTGCCTCACCTGATTGTCATCGACATGGGCAGCGAGCAGACCCTCACGGGCTTGGAATACCTGCCGCGTGCCGAAGCCGGCGCGCCGCACAGTGTCAAGCAGTACAGCGTGTACCTATATAATTAAGGAGTGCCTCCTCTATGAGTAGGTAGAGCTAATGGATAGCCTCCCCCCTTAAATGGAAAGAGTCCGGTATGGCACCGGACTCTTTCTTTCATTATTTCTGAACCTCCCTATATACGCATATTTACTGGCTCAAGCCGAAATCCCGGTGCATGATTTTTGGATAAATGTGTGAATGCA
>JBJEAF010000212.1:0-2176 GCA_051868755.1 Alloprevotella sp. | reverse complement strand
CTTTTGGGAGGATACAAGCACCATGTTTTACGGCGGACGCACACATACATATTATATATTATAAGGAGTGGCAAGACACACCACTAAACCTTTTTTTCATACCAACCGGCCCAAAAGAGAGAAGCTATCCATTCACTGCAAAAGAAAAGATGCGTTTTTGCTTCTTCAAAACGCTCCTTGCACTAACTTTGCACCATAAACCAAACAACAAAGCTATGCAACACAACCTTTTCCTTTACAATACGCTCACACGGCGCAAGGAACTCTTCCGACCCATCCATCCCGGCCACGTGGGCATGTATGTGTGCGGACCTACCGTTTACGGCGATGCCCATTTGGGCCATGCCCGTCCTGCCATCACCTTCGACCTCGTGTTCCGCTACCTGCGCCATTTGGGCTACAAGGTGCGCTATGTGAGAAACATCACTGACGTGGGACACCTGGAGCACGATGCCGACGAAGGGGAAGACAAAATAGCCAAGAAGGCCCGTCTGGAACAGTTAGAGCCGATGGAAGTGGCCCAATATTACACCAACCGCTTCAACAAAGCCATGGAGCAGCTCAACGTGCTGCCCCCCAGCATCGAACCGCACGCCACCGGCCACATCATCGAACAGGAAGAACTGGTGCAAGAGATTCTGGACAACGGATACGCCTACGAATCGAACGGCTCCATCTACTTCGACGTGGTGAAATACAATCAAGATCACCGCTATGGCGTGCTGTCAGGCCGCAATCTGGAGGACGTTCATGATGCCAGCCGCGAACTGGACGGTGTCGGCGAGAAGCGTCACCAAGTAGATTTTGCACTTTGGAAGAAAGCACAACCCGAACACATCATGCGCTGGCCTTCGCCCTGGAGCCAGGGTTTTCCCGGCTGGCACTGCGAATGTACAGCCATGGGCCGCAAATATCTGGGCAAACACTTCGACATTCACGGCGGCGGCATGGATCTGGTCTTTCCGCACCATGAATGCGAAATAGCACAGGCCGTCGCATCTCAAGGCGAACCGATGGTGAAGTACTGGATGCACAACAACATGATCACCATTGCCGGAAAGAAAATGGGCAAGAGCTACAACAACTTCATCACGCTCGACCAGTTCTTCACCGGCCAGCACCCGCTGCTCGAACAGCCCTATTCGCCCATGACCATCCGCTTCTTCATTCTGCAGGCCCAGTACCGTTCGACTGTCGACTTTTCAAACGAGGCCCTGCAAGCTTCGCAGAAGGGATTTGCCCGACTGATGGATGCCATGGCCCAACTGTCGCGCATCGAAGCTACGGCACAGGGCACGCTGACCGAATCCTACGCCGAAGAGGTAGCCGCCAAATGCTATGAAGCCATGGACGATGACTTCAACTCGCCCATTGTCATCAGCCACCTGTTCGAAGCTGCACGCACCATCAACCAGCTGGCCGACAAGACCCAGACCATCACCCCTGCCGGTCTGGAGGCTTTGAAGCAAACGATGCAGTCGTTCGTCTACGACATTCTGGGTCTGAAGAGTGAGTCGGAAGGCGGCAATGCCGAACGCGAATCGGCCTATGCCCAAGCCATCGACCTGCTGCTTGACCTGCGCGCCAAAGCCAAGGCTGCCAAAGATTGGGCCACCAGCGACAAGATACGCAATGACCTTGCCTCCTTCGGCTTTGAAGTGAAGGACACCAAGGAAGGAGCTACCTGGAAGCTCAACAAATAAATCTTTCATTAGGTGGTTGCACTTCAGGGCATCCACTTAACCACAGCCTACCCAAATGGCACTGCATCAGGAGAGTGCGTTTTGCAACACACGGCAAGTACCTATACACCTATATTATATATAAGGTATCATCGCCGTGCTTTGTGAGACGCACTCTTCGGTTTTTTCGGATCAAGCCGAAATCCCGGTGCATTTATAAAAATCGAGAGGATAAAGTGTTAAGGGGTGTTCTATAAATTAGATTTTAAAGTTTCGCGGTAGTTGCAGATAGTTAACAAGGGGTCAAGGCACGCCCCGAAGGGGCAACGAGCGCATAGCCCAGGGCAACGCCCTGGGTGGGTTAACCGCCGCAAAGATTGTGCAAGTGAGCGCAGAGCCAAGCTTGCTTGAGCTATGCCGAGCGCAGCCAATCTTATGTAAATGCGCCCTGTAAGGGCAAAAGCGTTATAAAACAAGCGTTTAGAACTAACGCT
>JBJEAF010000211.1:0-8504 GCA_051868755.1 Alloprevotella sp. | reverse complement strand
GGGGTGCATAGCGGGCTATGCGACTGACGAGACTTGCAAAGATTGTGCAAGTGAGTGCAAAGCCAAGCTTGCCCCAAGCTTTGCCGAAATCTCGTGCCAGTGAGAGCAGAGCATCAAGCTTGCTTGAATGCTATGCCGAACGCAGCCGAGATTCAAAGAAGTTAACGCAGCCAATCTTATCCAAAAGGTCGCTCTAAAAAACAGCAGGCAGCCGGAATAAATGAGTTCACTCATGGGGCGTTCTTTAAAACCTAATTTATAGAGCACCCCTTAAGGGACACCCCGCTGTCAATGGGCCAAACAGTCCCGCTCGCATCCAAGTTTGTGCAAGGAAGAGCCACAACCGCTCTTCCTTCCTTGCACTTTTTTTTCACCTCGCCGCCTCCTCTCCTATACCTTCCACGCGACATGCAGCGCATCGGAACGGAAGGATTCAGGCGTTCCGTCCTACGGTCCCCCCCTCTTGTTTTGACTAATTCTTGACATTTCAAAGGGAACGATCTACGCAGAAAAGGCTGCGGAAATGCAGCCCCAAAGGCTTATTACCCCATAGGTGGGGAGAGAAAAACGAAGTGCCGAGTTGTGAGGACAAGGCCAGGCTTAGATTTTCCGAAGCCTCGACCCGTTTTTTACAAGTGCCGAACCCTACAAAACGAAAGGATGGAACGCCAAATGCCTGCCAAACAATGCACGAAAAGCTCCTGAGAGTCACAGCAGACTGTCAAGTATAGTTTACAAACAAAAGGGTCTTTTGGGCATAATTGGACTATTTGTCCAAAAGGATGTTCCGTATGAAATAAAAAGCCGTGCTACTGAGGCAAAATTTGCTAATTTTGCAGCCGTTTAAGACATATTTTTATTACATGAAAAGGAAGCTGTTTATTATTTCCATGGCCGCCTCCATGATTTCATCGGCAGGAGCACAGGTGACGCTCACGCTGAAGGAGTGCATGAGGATAGGCATTGAAAACAACCTCTCGCTGAAGACCTCGCGCAACGAGATTGCCAAAGGGAAACTCAGCATCAGCGAAAACCGCGCCAAGCTATTACCGCAAATCAATGCTGTGGCGAACCTCAACGACAACTTTGCACCGCCCGTTTCGGTGACCGACGGCAAAGCCTACGGCAAGCTGTACAACGTGACCAAGACCCTGCAATACAATGCAGCGGCCGGCGTGCAGCTGCAAATGCCGCTCTACAGCCAAATGGCCCGCACGGCTGTGAGCATCTCCGAAACGGTGGACCACATCAACCAGCTGTCCTACGAGAAGGCACGCGAGGACCTCATGGTGCAGATTGCCAAGATCTACTATCTGGCTCAGAACACACGCGAACAGCTGGGCATCATCAACGACAACATCAAGCGGTTCGAAGAATTGCAGGCCATCACCCAAGCCTTCCACGACAATGAAATGGCACTTGAGGTGGACTTGAAGCGCATCAACGTGCGCCTGGAGAGCACACGCGTGCAGGCCGCCAACGCCGAGGCTATGCTCACCGAGCAGTATAACATGCTGAAGTACATCCTGGACTACCCGGCCGACGAACCGATTGCCGTGGTGGAAAAGACGGTCGACGACTTCGACCCGGCCGTGATGAGCGGACTGAACACGAAGCTCTACGAGCTGCAACTCATGGAACAGAACGTCACCCTGGCTGACCAACAAATCAAACTGGCCAAGGATGCCTACAAGCCGACGCTCGCGCTGACGGCCAACGTGATGTACAGCTCCTATACCGACAAGTTCGAAAACTGGTTCCGCTCCAGCGAATCAAACCACTGGTACGGCTCAAACGGCATCGGCCTTTCGTTCCGCCTGCCGCTGTTCGACGGCTACGAACGCCGTTCGAAACTCCGCAAGGCCAAGCTCGATGCCGAAACGGCCCGCATCGGCTACGAGAACACGCTCAAGAACATGCAGACGCAGTATGCCAACGCCGTCAAAGACCAGGTGAACAACCAGCGCAACTACTTCAAGCAGCGCGACAACTACCTGCTGGCCGAGGACATCTACAGCGTGACCTACGACCGCTACCGCGAGGGCATCGTGTCGATGGTCGAGGTGCTACAGGACCAGATGAGCATGAGCGAAGCCCAGAACAACTACCTCACAGCCCACTACAACTATCAGGTGTCGAACCTCATGGTGCTGAAACTCACCGGACAGTTAGACAAACTGGCGGAATAAGACAGCCGACGAGCGACGAAACTGATGCCATAGCATTTATCCCTATCACATTACTCCCTCTCAACAAAACTGACAATGAAACAGGAACAGCAAACTCAGAATAGCCAAGACACAAAGAGCTTGGAAGCCACCGCCAAGAAGCTCAAGAAGCAGAAGGTGCGCCAGATGTTGGTCAGCCTCATCGGCCTCGGACTGGTCGTATGGGGTGTCGTACAGGTCATCCTCATGTTTGTCGACTACACCAGCAACGAATCGAGCAACGACGCGCAGATTGAACAGTACATCTCGCCCGTCAACCTCAGAGCCTCGGGCTACATCAAGAAGATCTACTTCACCGAACACCAGGACGTGAAGAAGGGCGACACGCTGCTCACCCTCGATGACCGCGAATACCGCATCAGGGTGATGGAAGCCGAAGCGGCACTGAAGGACGCCATGGCCGGATCTGAAGTGACCGACGCTTCGCTGCAGACGACCCAGACCTCGGCCACGGTCTACGATGCCAGCATCTCGGAAATCAAGATACGGCTCGAAAAGCTGGCCAAGGACGTACAACGCTACCGCAACCTGGTGGAACGCAATGCGGCCACACCCATCCAGCTCGAACAGTACGAGACCGAATATAAGGCCACGCAGCAGAAACTCGATGCGGTGCTGAAGCAGAAGCAGGCAGCCCTGTCGGGTGTGAACGAGGTGAAGACCCGCAAGGCCAACAATGCCGCCGCCATCGAACGGGCACAGGCCGCCCTCGAAATGGCCAAGCTCAACCTCTCCTACTGTGTGGTGCTGGCCCCTTGTGACGGCAAGCTGGGCCGACGCGCACTCGAAGAGGGCCAGATGGTGAATGCCGGACAGACCATCACCTACCTCATGCCCAACACACAGAAGTGGGTCATTGCCAACTACAAGGAGACACAGGTCGAACAGCTGCATATAGGCCAGAAGGTCAGAATGACGGTCGACGCTATCAGCGACAAGGAGTTCACCGGCAAGGTGACGGCCATATCGGGAGCCACAGGCTCGAAGTATTCGCTCGTGCCCACCGACAACTCGGCCGGCAACTTCGTGAAAATCCAGCAGCGCGTGCCTGTGCGCATCGACTTCGAAGACCTTTCGAAAGAAGACAACGACCGTCTGGCCGCCGGCATGATGGTGATTGTGAAAGCAGAGAAGAAATAAAACAAGGATGACACCCAAACAACTCCCCCAGAACTTCCCCTTCTACAACTGGGTGCCGAAGCCGCTGGGCATCATCTTCCTGATTCTGCTGTTCATCCCCATCATGACGGTGAGCGGCGTCTACTCGGCCAACAGCGCCGAGATGATGGGCGGGCTGGGCATCATCTCAGAGCACATTACCTTTGTGGGCTTTGCCACCTCGGTAGGCATGGCTGCGTTTTCACCCTTCTTCTACCGGTTAGTGTGTCTGCGCCGCCAGAAGATGATGCTCATGGTAGGCTTTGCCATCCTCATGCTGCTCAGCTTCATCTGCGCCCGCGCCCAGAGCGTCTATGTGCTGGCCCTGTGCAGCCTGGTGATGGGCTTCGTGCGCCAGGCCCTGCTCATGTGCAACCTCTTCACCCTCATCAAGTACGGCTTTGGCATCGAAGCCACCCATAACCTGACACCGGGCAACGAGCCGACTGACGAAGCCGGGTGGGACAAGCTGGACAAGGAAAAGACGGCCAGCATGCCCATCATCTACTTCTTCTTCATGATTCTCGGCCAGATCGGCACCTGGCTCACGGCCTGGTTTGCCTACAACTATGAGTGGCAGTATGTCTACTACGCCATGATGGTCGCCCTGGGCGTGGCTATCCTCGTGCTGTTGGTCACCATGCCCTACAACCCCTACCCTACCCGCCACTTCCCCATCGGGTTCTCCAAGTTCGGCAACGTCACCATGTTCTGCCTCATGTGCCTCTCCTTTATATATATAATGGTGTATGGCAAGGTGCTCGACTGGTACGACTCCGACCAGATACGCTGGGCCACGGCCCTCTGCGTGATTAGCGCCGGCATCTTCCTCTATCTCGAAAACGTGCGCTACTCGCCCTACTTCGTGCTCGACACACTCAAGCTCAAGAGCGTGCAGGGCGGCATCCTGCTCTTCGTGGGCCTCATGGTGTTCAACTCCAGCCAGATGTTTGTCAACATCTTCTGCTCCGTAGGCATGAAGATGGACAACCTCCAGGTGGCCGAACTGGGCAACTGGGTGCTGGTAGGCTACTTCATCGGTTTAGTCATGGCCGTGGTGTTCAGCAGCAAGGGCTGGCACTTCAAGTACCTCTTTGCCTACGGCTTCCTGCTCATCGGCCTTTCGGCCCTGTTCATGTACTTCGAAGTACAGACGCAGGGCATGATGGAGCGCATGAAGTGGCCCATCATCATCCGCGGAGCCGGCATGATGCTGCTCTATGCCGTGACGGCGGTCTATGCCAACCAGCGAATGCCCTACCGGTTCATGTCTACCTGGGTGTGCATCATGCTCACCGTGCGCATGATTGTCGCGCCCGGCATAGGCTCGGCCCTCTACTCGAATGTGCTGCAAGAACGGCAGCAGCACTACATCACCCGCTTTGCCCACGACTACGACCGTACCGAAACAGCCACTGCGGCCCAATACCAGCAGACCGTGCGTGGCATGATGATGCAGGGCAAGAGCGAAACCGAAGCCGAACAGATGGCCGCTATCTCGCTCAAGGGCAAAATCCAGGTACAGGCCACACTGACTGCCGTCAAGGAAATGGCTGGCTGGACGTTCTACGGCTGCCTGATATGCGGCGGGCTCATCCTGCTCGTGCCCTGGTCGAAGCGCAAGCTCCCCTGCTACTGACAGGTTACTTTCTTAATTTATGAGTGGTCAAGCGTTCAAGGCTCGCCCCGAAGGGGACAAAGATTGTGCAAGTGAGCGCAGAGCCAAGCTTGCCCCAAGCTATGCCGAGCGCAGCCAATCTTATGTAAAGTAACGGATTAAAGTAAATGAAGCGCAGACCCAAATAACAACAACTGCGGCTAAGAGGCGACGGTGCACTGGGAGGGCGTGGCTTCCAGCCCGCCCGTTGTCAAGCCAACAGGATGTGTTTAAGCGGGCTGGAAGCCCGCCCTCCCAGTCGTTAGCGCCTGAAATCATTGGACGAAGCATCCGTTCGGTTTATCTTGTTATATGATAGATTGTGCAAGTGAGCGCAGAGCCAAGCTTGCCCCAAGCTATGCCGAGCGCAGCCAATCTTATTCAACGCGCCTTGAACGCTTGACCACTCATAACCCAAGAAAGTAATCTCATAACCTAAGGAAAGCACCCAGGAAGGCTCTCCCAGCACCCGAAACAAAACGCTTTTTAACGCGATAGACTGAGTTTTTTAAAGTGGACTTTGAAAAAACGCCTCTTTGTTTGTACGTTCCAAAACAAATATTTAAATTTGCGGCTGTACTGACTATCTGTACCACATCAGGGCATGAATGACCCTGCCCGACCAGTGCCCGATTCCTGATAGAGACTGGCCAAAAAGCCTGCTCCGGCAGCCTCACAACAGCAGGATTTGGCTCCGGCCCTGACGTGTCACTGATTTTATTAACCCATAAAAAACGCAATCAAAATTCATTCACTCATTTAATAAGAACCATGAACAACGTAAAAAGAGTTTACACGTTTGGTAACGGTAAGGCCGAAGGCCGTGCCGACATGCGCAATGAGCTGGGCGGCAAAGGCGCCAACTTGGCTGAAATGAACCTGATCGGAGTTCCCGTGCCCCCGGGTTTCACCATTACCACTGATGTATGCAACGAATATTACGAAATCGGCAAGGACCAGGTGGTTTCCCTGCTGAAGGAAGAGGTTGAAAAGAGCCTCCACCTCGTTGAAGAACTGATGAACAGCAAGTTTGGCGACGTGGAGAACCCGCTGCTGCTCTCTGTACGTTCGGGCGCCCGCGCTTCCATGCCCGGTATGATGGACACCATCCTCAACCTGGGCTTGAACGACGAGGTTGTTGAAGGCTTGGCTCGCAAGACGGGCAACCCCCGCTTTGCCTACGACGCTTACCGCCGCTTCGTGCAGATGTACGGCGACGTGGTGCTCGGCATGAAGCCCGTCAACAAGGACGATGTTGACCCCTTCGAAGCCATCATCGAAGAGGTGAAGAAGCAAAAGGGCGTGAAGCTCGACAACGAACTCGAAGTCGAAGACCTGAAGGAACTCGTTGTACGCTTCAAGAAGGCCATCGTTGAACAGACCAAGAAGGAGTTCCCCACCGATCCTATGGAACAGCTCTGGGGTGCTATCTGTGCCGTGTTCGACTCTTGGATGAACGAACGCGCCATCCTCTACCGCAAGATGGAAGGCATCCCCGCCGAATGGGGTACCGCCGTTACGGTAATGGCCATGGTGTTCGGCAACATGGGCAACACCTCGGCAACCGGCGTATGCTTCAGCCGTGACGCAGCTACGGGCGAAGACCTCTTCAACGGCGAATGGCTCGTCAACGCACAGGGCGAAGACGTAGTAGCCGGTATCCGCACCCCGCAGCAGATTACGCTCGAAGGCTCCCGCCGCTGGGCTGAACTGCAGGGCATCACCGAAGAGGAGCGCAAGGCCAACTTCCCCTCTATGGAAGAGGCTATGCCCGAAATCTACCGTCAGCTCGACGCCATCCAGACCAAGCTCGAAGAGCACTATCACGACATGCAGGACATGGAGTTCACCGTTCAGGAAGGCAAACTCTGGTTCCTCCAGACCCGTAACGGCAAGCGTACCGGTGCTGCCATGGTAAAGATTGCCATGGACCTGCTCCGTCAGGGCATGATTGACGAAAAGACTGCCATCGAACGCTGCGAGCCGCAGAAGCTCGACGAACTGCTCCACCCCGTGTTCAGCAAGGAAGCCCTGGCCAAGGCCAAGGAACTCACCCGCGGACTTCCCGCCAGTCCCGGTGCAGCCTGCGGACAGATTGTCTTCTTCGCTGAAGACGCTGCCAAGTGGCACGAAGACGGCCACAAGGTAGTCATGGTCCGCATCGAAACTTCACCCGAAGACCTCGCCGGTATGGCAGTGGCCGAAGGCATCCTCACCGCACGCGGCGGTATGACTTCCCACGCTGCCGTAGTAGCCCGCGGTATGGGCAAGTGCTGCGTCAGCGGTGCCGGCGCTATCAATGTTGACTACAAGAACCGCACGGTTGAAATCGACGGCGAAGTGCTCCACGAAGGCGACTTCATCTCTATCAACGGTACCAACGGACGTGTATACAAGGGCGAAATCAAGACACAGGCTGCCGAACTCTCCGGCGACTTCGCCGCACTGATGGACCTCTGCGCCAAGTACACCCGCCTGCAAGTCCGCACCAATGCCGACACGCCCCACGATGCACAGGTAGCCCGCAGCTTCGGTGCCGTAGGTATCGGTCTGTGCCGCACGGAACACATGTTCTTCGACAATGAGAAGATTGTGGCCATGCGCGAGATGATTCTGGCCGAAGACGTTGAAGGCCGTAAGAAGGCACTGGCCAAGCTCCTGCCCTACCAGAAGGAAGACTTCAAGGGCATCTTCCGTGCCATGGACGGCTATCCCGTCAACGTACGTCTGCTTGATCCTCCTCTCCACGAGTTCGTACCCCACGATGCAAAGGGTCAGGAAGAAATGGCCAAGGCCATGGGCGTTACCGTTGAGTACATCCGCCAGCGCGTAGAGAGCCTCTGCGAACACAACCCGATGCTCGGCCACCGTGGCTGCCGTCTTGGCAACACCTATCCCGAAATCACGCAGATGCAGACCCGTGCCATCCTTTCGGCCGCCATTGAACTGAAGCGCGAAGGCCTTGACCCGCACCCCGAAATCATGGTACCTCTCACCGGTATTCTGTATGAGTTCGAGGCTCAGGAGAAGGTCATCCGTGACGAAGCTGCCGCCCTCTTCGCAGAAGAAGGCATGGAAATCCCCTTCAAGGTAGGTACCATGATCGAGATTCCTCGTGCAGCCCTCACTGCCGACCGCATCGCATCGCGCGCCGAATACTTCAGCTTCGGTACGAACGACCTGACGCAGATGACCTTCGGTTATTCTCGCGACGACATCGCCAGCTTCCTCCCCGTCTACTTGGAGAAGAAGATTCTGAAGGTAGACCCCTTCCAGGTTCTCGACCAGAACGGTGTAGGCCAGCTCGTGAACATGGCCGTAGAGAAGGGCCGTTCCGTACGTCCCGAACTCAAGTGCGGTATCTGCGGCGAACACGGCGGTGAACCCACCAGCGTGAAGTTCTGCCACAAGGTTGGCCTCAACTATGTGAGCTGCTCACCCTTCCGTGTGCCCATCGCACG
>JBJEAF010000210.1:0-2196 GCA_051868755.1 Alloprevotella sp. | reverse complement strand
TACGAGGAGATTGACGACAAGGTATATATTACCCGAGTGGACCAAGAAGGTAGTGGTGCACTGGACATGACGCAGGCTAACAGCGTCGGAAAGGAGTTGATGGGCATTGCCCCGACCACGTTTCAAGGCAACACGACCCTGACTTCGCTCTCCCTGCCTGCTTCCTGCATAGCCCTCGACAGCTATCTGAATACTTCCTACTCGGGTGCAGGTACAGAGAATGCCACCATTACTCCTGATGTCAAGATTCCTGGCAGCTCGCCTTGGCAACTCACGCTTTGCGGTACAACGGATGGTTCTTCCTATAATCAATGGGGATCCGGTCTGCTGGCCACAGGAACAAATGCGTTGGCCGATAACTACACAGGCGGTTTTCAGCTCTATTGGGCCAAAACCGGTACATTGACAGCAAAGGTAAATGGATCTAATCAGACTGGTTTTACCACCACAGCCTCCAGCAAGTTCAAGATTGTTATCGTTCATGACGGTCAGGGAAAGGTAACGATGTCGCTTTATGCCGATGACAAGGCTGCCGAAACCAATACCTTCACCGGTGTCACCTTCAACGACATTACGACCTTCTCGCATTCCATTCCTGCAGGCATCAATGTCACTAACCTCTTCATCACCGACCCTACGCTCCACAACAAACCCTTCAGCGGCTGTTCGGCTGTAGAACAGTATGCAGTGGCAGAAGGTAACGAGTGGTTTCAGGCTGTCGACGGCAACCTGTGCAGCAAGAGCAGCGGTGACCTCTTGGCCTATGCCGAAGGCAAACTCTACCAGCGTGCCTATACGTTGAAGAATGCTTCCGACAGCTACTATGCCACGACCAATCCGCCGGCTGATGCCAATGGTGTCATTATTGCCACGGGTGGAAATGGTAGTGAGCGCGTAGTTACGACGGTAGCTGACCTTACTCCTGCAGCTTTGGTACGCTTTGCCAAAGTTGAGGGCAAGAACGAGATTTTCCACCTCAACTCAGGTGGTTACTATGGTGGCAAGTCAGAAAGCGGCGGCAACGGCCAACAGATAGAAGCTTTGCAAAATCCTGCATGGGCCGGTGACTATACGCTGACCCGGCGCAGCGAGTTCAACAACGACCTCGTAGCCGAAGTCTCGCTTGCTTGCGACGGCTTCAATCTGGCCAGCAGTGAAGGCAAGTTCATCCTGTCGAATACGGCACCTGCTGACGGCAATGCCTCTGTATGGCAGATTGCCGAGGCCACTTCCTTTCCTGTCACGGTAGGCGAAGCCCTGTGGACGGCCCTTTGCCTTCCTGTCGATGTGGTAGTGCCTGAGGCTTCTGTGGCTGAAGTCTATGTAGCTGATAAGGCAACAAGCAACAAGGTTACCTTGCGTCTGCTGGATGCAGGTACGCTGCTGAAAGCAGGCGAAGGTGTCGTCATCCATACGACCGAAGCCAATACCTTCAGCCTGAGCATTTCGTATGCAGGCACGGCAACCCAAGATGCCGGCAATGTGTTGAGCGGTGCAACGGCCCGCCGCACGGGATTGACAGCTGAAACCTTCTATGGTCTGGGCAACAAAGCTGGCGTAGCCTTCTACCTCTCCACGGATACCGAAGTGCCTGCCAACAAGTCCTATCTGTTGGCTTCCCGTGTACCTTCGGGCAGCAATGCGCTGGCTTTCGATTTCGGCACAGAAACAGGTATCGGTCAGGCAGCCGGTGCAGTTGACCCGAACGAAGTGTATTACGACCTTCGTGGCCGTCGCGTGCTCTATCCCTCGCAGGGTGTGTTTGTCACCTCAAAAGGCGAGAAAGTATACATCAAGTAAAAAAGCATGATTATGAAGTTACCTTATACAGCACCCGCGCAGCATGTCCTGCACTTTGAATGCTCGCACTGCCTCACCACCAGTTTGGGCGTGATGGACGGAAGCTACGATTTCAACAAGGACAATAACGCCAGTGACTGGCTCAGTGGCGAAAGAGACTTCTCCCAGGATGACTGGGAAGAAGGCGAGGAATAACAACCCTATGGCCTTCGAGCTAACTATGGATATCAGAAACTGTCCGCTCCGTTCAGCAACAAGAACGGAGCGGACAGTTTCGGTTCAAGCGGGCGGCTTTGAGCAGGTCCACTAAGACCGATAAGTCAAGAAAAATCTGCAATATTTACGGCTCAAGCCGAAATCCCGGTGCATTTATAAAAATCGAGAGGATAAAGTGTT
>JBJEAF010000209.1:0-8542 GCA_051868755.1 Alloprevotella sp. | reverse complement strand
GACAGCGTGGATGAGTTCTGGGAAGGCTACATCAGCGACTCGCGGCTTGGCAAAGTGCCCGTATATGTGCCCAACCTCATGGACAGCTCGTCGAAACTGCTCGACGAGGTGATGATGAACCGCATCCTGCACGAGGCCATACCCGAACTGCCCGGCGACATCAGGAAGGTCATAGTCTATTACGTGGACATCACGAGCGAGGAGGAAATCTATAAGTTCATCCACGAAGACAAGTCCGTGACAAAGGACTTCGTGGAACTGCGCGACCTGAAGGCGGTGCTCGACGATGTGGTGGCTGAGGACTATGCGGAATACAAGGTAGAGCCTGCCACCGAGATTCTCTGCGGACAGACGGTGGAGAAGGAAGGTTTTGACATCGAGATAACCAAGTTCGTCAGCGACCGTGTGATGCAGAAAATCCGCGAGTTCAATAACAAGAACATGATGACCGTCAAGAAGAAGAATTTCACTCCCATCTTCATCAGTGAAGACGGTCTGGAAACCATCGAATACCTGTCTGTTGACTGTACTGCCTCAGAAGGCCAGTGGCACAGCGATTCGGAAATAAAGATTGAGAGGAACGGCTACGTTATCCGCAATGGGCAGAAAACCAAGGATTTCTGGAATGCCAAAATCTATGCACCCAAGCAACCTCTGCGTCTCAAGATACGCAATATCTGTGGTGACGAAACGATTTTTGCTTTGGGCTAACCGTATGATTCCTTCACCAAGAATGAGGCCTGCCCCTATAAGAAGCGACAACTTCTTATAGGGGCAGGCTGATATATATAGCTGGAGTGTTTCGTCACGGATGTCCGCTACCCAAGTACAGCTCCCTCCCATTGCAGCAGCCAGCGTTTGGCTTCTATGCCGTAGGCGAATCCGCCCAGGGCGTGTGCGGCTGTCACCCGATGGCAGGGAATGAAGAGGAACAGGGGATTGCGGCCTACGGCCTGACCTACGGCGCGCGGCGAGGAGGCGGGCTGCAAGAGGCGGGCCAGTTGGCCGTAGGAGACGGTCTGGCCGTAGGGAACGGTGCGCAGGACGGCCCATACGTGTTGGCTGTAGGCCGTGCCTTGCGGCAACAGGTTGGGCTGCGGCGGCAGGGTCTTGTGGCTGAAATAGGCCGAGAGCCAGGCCGTGGCCTGACGCAGGACGGGGCTGCGGGCGGCATCGTCGGGCAGCACGGGGAGCGCGGCGGCGGACTGGAGCAGGCGGGCGGACTGTAACGCGGTGGGGGTAGCTTGCAGCAGGATGGGGCCGAGCGGAGTGGGGAATAGGGTTTTCATGAAGGGGCGGACGGTGCGGAGGAACAGGGATTGCGGTTTAGGCGGGGTTTAGGCGCGGGGTAGGCGGGCCTTTGCCCGCCCTCCCAGTGGGGTTCAGAAGGGGTAGCCGATGGCGAAGTGAAGGCCGAGGCCGTCCTTGAAGCGTTCGATGTTGTAGAAGCCGGACTTCGATGTTTCGTAGGGCGCATGAAGGGCGATGCCCACATCGAAGCGCAACACGAGGAACTGCATGTCGTAGCGCAGACCGAAGCCTGTGCCTACGGCCAGGTCGGTGAGGGTGCTGGCCGTGAGCTGAGAGCCGGGACGCTGGGGGTCGGCACGCAGGGTCCACACGTTGCCCGCATCGAGGAATACGGCACCGTGAAGGTCGCCCATGAGCCGCGTGCGCAGTTCGACATTGGCCTCCAACTTCACGTCGCCCGTCTGGTCCATGTAGGAATACCGCGACTGGCCGGGCTTGTAGCGGCCGGGGCCGACCGAGCGCACGGTGAAGGCCCGGATGCTGTTGGCTCCGCCCACATAGAACTGGTCGTTGTAAGGCACGGCGTTGCTGTTACCGTAGCTGTAGACGATGCCGCCAAACAGCCGGGCGGCCAGCTTCGTGCCGGGGGTGAACTTGAAGAGCTTGTGGGCCTCGGCCGTGAACTTGACGTACTGGGCGAAGGGATTGCCAAACAGCTTCTTGCCCCGGTGGCTGAGTTGCTGGCCGGCCAGGGCGTAGCCGAGCGAGGTCAGATTGCCCGCCTCCTTGAAGCTGAGCTGTACCCACCAGGGATGGCTGCGCCAGGTGCGGCTCTGGTAGGTGAAGGTGTAGGTGAGGGAGGGAACAAACTGGTCGCGCATGGAGACGTAGAGGGCGGGGTTGGCCTGCATGATGGAGTCGAACGCCGGGGTGGTGTGGTTGAGCTTGTCAAACTCCAGGTTGAAAAGGGTCAGCTCGTGTTGCGAGGTCTCGCGCTTGTACCAGTGGTAGGTGGCACCGAGGCCGAAGCTGACCATGTTGAAGAAGTTGGAACGGTTCTTCCAGTCGGCATCGAGCGAGAACTGCGTGGTGGCATAATGGCGCACGCGGCGGCGGCTGATGCCCGGAAAGACGACACGCGGAAAACGCAGGGCCAGCTGGGTGCCTATCTCGTAGGAGTTGAGCAGCGGATTGCTGCCGGCGCTGCCGGCACCGGTCTGCCACTCGTAGGAGCCGAAAATCTTGAACGACACTTTCTCGCCGCCCCTGAAGGCATTGCGCTTGGCCAGTTCGTAGGACAGGCCGGGACCCACCTGCTGGTTGCTCTTCATGGTGGCGTTCATCTCGAAGGTCGAGTCATAGAGCTTGTCCATCACGGCTGTCACCACGATGTCGAGGGTGTCGCAGGTGGCTGAGGTGTCGCGGGGCACATAGGCCACGTCCATCTGGCTGAGCACGCCCATGGCCCCCAGCTTTTCGAGTGTGAGCTTCTGGTCTTCGAGGCTGTAAAGTTCGCCCCTTCGGTGGCTGATGGCATGGCGCCACATGTTGGGACGCAGGGGCAGTTGCCGGCCTGAGTACTGGTAGGTGTAGCTGCGCCGGACGAGCTGGCCGGTGAGGGGCGCATTGTCCTTGTGGCGCACGGTGACGTAGGTGCGGCCTATATACCACGGGCGGTCGGCGCGCTCGGGACGGTCGGCCACGGGAATGACTTGGAGCTGGACGAAGTGCTTGCGCTGCAGGGTGTCGGCCCGGAAGGTGGTGTAGCCCGCGTTGTAGAAGTAGTAGCCGTGGTTGCGCAGCAGGCTCTCGATGCGCGTCTGCTCGTTCGACAGGTTGACCACGCTGAAGGCATCGCCCCGGCGGAGCAGTCCCTCGCGGCGGTGGGCGCGGAGCAGGCTGTCCATGGGGGCAGGGTAGTGGAGGTAGGCCACGGAGTCGAGGCGGAACAGCTGTCCGGCTTCGACGCGGTAGCTCACCTTGGCCTTCTTCGGGTTCTTCTGCGGCAGGACGGTGAAGTCCACCTTGCCGTGGAAATAACCATAATTGTGCAAGGTGTTGGTGGCCACTTTGGTGCGCATGTCGGGGCTGACCTGACTGAGGAGCACGGGTTCGGTGCCGAAGGTGCGGTACATCCACTTGCCGAGTGCGCCCTTGCTGTCGGCCAGTCCGTTGTGTACCCACAGGCCAATCTGCCAAGGCCAGCTCATGCTCGAAGAGCCGAATATGGCGTTGTTGGGCGGATAGGCCAGCACGGCTTCGACCTCTTCGCGGGCCACGGCAAAGTCGGCTTCGTTCCGGGCCTGGGCCACCTTCAGGGCCTTCTGCTGCTGCTTGGTGAGAGCCTGCGTGCCTTGTCGCAGGCTGTCGCGGGCCGGGCTTGCCTTGCCTTCGAGCGCGTGGTTCACGGCTTCAAGGGCCTGGGCCACGGCCGTGATGACACCGGTCGAGTCACGCCCCTTCTGCTTGCGCAATTGCACAGGGTCGTCGGCATAGGTGATTGTCTGGATGCCGGTGTAGAGCTGCTCATCGTCGGGCAGCGCACTGGTGGTGGAGCAGGCCGCTGCCAACAGGAGTAGAGGCAGGAGGAGTAGGGGGAGTATGCGGTTCATGCGGGTTATTTCTTTTTCTTAAAGACAAACAGTTCGCCGAGCTTGTCGGTCTTGCGGCGCAGCACGAGGCCGGCCCCCGTCTTGGTAAGCTGTCCTTCGAGCGGGTCTTGCGTTTCGCGGTCGTAGAACACCTTGACGTAGCGTGTCGCGCTGCGGTCGAGGCGGTATTCGACCGAGATGTTGTTGATGAAGCTCTCGGCCGAGTTGGTCGCGTCGGCCCCGGTCGACACCTTGCCGCCGATGATGACGCTGATGCGGTTGCCCCAGAAGCGTTTGGCAAACTGGAAGGAGTAGTCGGTGGTGGAGGTGCCCGTTTCGCTGGTGCCGCTCTCTACGCCGAGGTTGATGTCGATGGTGCGGAGGGCGGAGCCTGCGATGTTCTGTATTTCGCTCTGCAGGAAGGCATTGAGCGCGTTGTTGGCCTTGAATCCGCTGCCCGACATCAGGGTCTCGTCGGTCATGTACATGCCTGTGGCCATCAGGGTCACAGCCGCCTTGCCGCGCTGCTCGGCACTCATCGAGGCCAGCTGGTTCTGTACGGCGAGGTCCTCGGGAGCCTCTATGGTAAACTCCAGTCCCATTTCGTTCAGCGGCTTCGACAGGGCGACACCCACATCGAAGGCAACCGAACGCTGCTGGTCGTTCTCGGTGACAACGGCCTTGGTGCGCTCCTTGGCAGTGATGCTCAGGGTCGGGTTCATCGGGTCGCCGGTAAATTCGACGTAGGAGCCTTGCGTGAGCTTGAACGTCTTGAGCGGAATGATAGGCAGGGCATACTTCATTTCGCCGCTGTTGGTGGTGAAGCGGCCCGTGAGCCGCATGTCGCCCTGTGGTGTCATGCGCAGGGTGAGGTCGCCGCCTCCTTCCAGGTTCACGTAGCTCTGTCCGTCGTCGCTCAGCTTGCAGCGGAAGCGGGCGGCATCGCTGATGGATATGCCCAGCGTGAGGTCGAAGCTGCCTTCGGGGGCAGGCTTGGCCTGCGCGCGCTGCGTGGTGTCGGAGAAGCTGACAAATTCGACAAGGTTGTTCAGCCGGTCATCGACCGAGAGCGGCGAATCCTTGAGTATGTAGGTCATGTCGGTGCGGTCGAGCACTTCGAGCTTGCCCCGGATGGAGAGGTTGTCGGTCGTGCCCTTCAGGGTGCCCAGGTAGTTGGCGTAGACCTTGCCGAAGACCAACGACTGAGCCTTCTTGCCCGTGTTGATAAGCTCAAAGTTCTGCGCCTTCATGTCGAAGTCCATCGACATGCGCGCAAAGTCAGACAGGTCGAACACGCCGTTGAGCACCAACGGTTCCTTGCCCGTTGAGTAGAGCTTGTAGTCGCTGAAGAGCAGGCGGCTGTCGCTGAGTTCGAGCGCGCGCTCGTCGGTGCGGAAGTCGAAGCCGTAGACATCGGAGTAGATGTGGGCCGAGTCGAGGTCGAGCGAGCCGTTGAGCACAGGTCGGTCGAGGCTGCCCGTGATGTTGAGTTCGCCGGCCGCCTTTCCCTTCAGGGCCACGTCGGTGCCGGCCATGAAGCCGTTGAGCAGGTTCAGCGGGAAGTCATGGAGCTGCGCATCGCCCTCAAACAGGCCGCCGTCGCGGTCGGAGTAGGTGCCGTTGCAGGCCAGCACCTCCTCGCCGGCCGTGCTGATGAAGGCCGAGGCGTGGTGTTCGCCGCCCGTCTTGGGCAGGTAGAGCACTTCGAGTCCGATGTCGCCCAGCGCGACGCCCTCATACTCGAAGCCGTCGGCCTGGAAGGAGGCCATGGCCGAGAGTTGCGAGCGGAGCGTGTCGGCAGTCACGTGGATGTCGCCGCTGAGCATACCCGTGAAGCGGGGCAGGTAGGGCAGCACGGCCGACAGCTCGCCCAGGTTCAGCTGGTTCACGCTCACCGTGAGGTCGTTCATCGAGTCGCGCGGTTCGCCGTAGATCTTCAGTCCGGTGCCGTCGTCGGCCAGCAGGTCGATGTCGGCGCGTATGCTTTTGTCCCGTCCCAGAAAAACAAAGTTGTCCTTGTTCAGCTTGAAGTTACGGTAGGCCAGCACGGGACGTTCGGGGTAGAGCCGCACTTGCAGGCCACCTTCGGCCAGTTCGGCGCGCACGCCCAAGTCAACGCCCGTTTCGCCTTCGCTGTCGAGGTATTTCAGTTCCAGTCCGGCACCGGTGGGCAGGACGTAGGACTTGCAGCGCAGTTCGAGCGGGGTAGGATTCGTCCGGCCGTTCTGGACCAGTGCATAGAGCTGTACGCCAGTCGAGTCTTGCAGCACGTGTGCGCGGACAGAGTCGAGCAGCAGGCCGCCCAGCTTCAGTGAGCTGATGCGGGCATCGCCCGACATGCCCTGGCGCGGGTCGGTGTTCAGGTTGATATAGGCCGAGTGGAAGGAGTAGCCCTTGATGCGCGCCATGTTGTAGAGCGGGTTGTCGCGTCCGGCATCGAGGTAGAAAGAGAGGGAGGGCAGGAAGGTCTTGAGCCGTTCCTGATCCAGCTCATAGTTGCCGGCCTGCCGCATCAGTTCGCCGGCAAAGCGTTGCAGCTGGGCGGCGAGTGCGGTTAGTTCCTTCCTGCTGCCCAGTCGCAGCGTCAGGTCGCCGGCAGCTACCGAGGCAGTGGTCGTGTCGGCCGAGGTAGCGAAGTCAAAGACCACATCCTTGGCCAGGTTGCTGATGCGCGGGGTGGTGAAGGTGTTGGTGCGCAGGCTGCCGCCGAGCGACAGGCGCGTGAGTGCGGCGTTCGCCTTGAAGTCAAGCTGCGCCACGGTGCCGATGGTCAGCGTGTCGCGTGCTGCGTCCAGCTCATGGAGGTGAAGGGCTGCCACGTCGGTACGCAGTTGCAGGTCGTAGCCCTTGTTGCCGAGCAGTCCGGCCAATTGCCCCGAGGCTTCGAGCCAGTTGTTGTCGGCGGCGAAGGCGGCCTGCAGCCTGCCGCCACGCAGTTGGGCTTGCAGCGAGGTGCCGCTCAGGTTGTAGGTACTGTAGGCCAGATGGTCAATGCGTGCATCGGCTGTGAGCGAACTGCGGGGCGACAGCACGTCGAGCCCTTGGCCCGAAACGCGCAGCTGGCCGGTAAAGGGCGAAAGAGGCATGTCCTTCACGAAGCGGTGAACCGGAAAGCGCGTAGCCTGGGCCGCCAACCGATAACGCTCGCTACGCAGGTTCAGCGTGGCTTTGGCCTGCACCGTGCCGCCGGCGGCCAGCAAGCGCAGCTGTGCCTTATAGTCATCGCCCCGGAAGTCAGCCGTGCCCCGCACTGTCATGGGATTCGGAAAGTCCATGGACTGTCTCAGCGAGGCAGGCATCAAGCCCTTCACCGCCGTCAGGTTCTGCGTGCGCAGGTCGGCCTCGAAGTGTCCGCTTCGGCGTTCGCTCATCGGTTGCGTCACATAACCTTGGGCTTCCAACCGGGCCATGCCCGGCACGTGGAGCGAGAGTTGCGGCAGCCGCAGGTGGTCCATGTTGCCCTCGGCTTGTGCTTTCAGCGTGAGCGGCTGTGCGGGCAGCAGCTTCAGGTAGGCGGCATCAACCATCCCCGAAGCCAAGCAGCGCAGGTCTTCACGGCCGATGCTGGCATCCACGTCGAAGAGGCAGTGGCCGCCTTTTCCGGCCTGGAGCGCCTTGAAGTCAAAGCGCACGGCGGCATCCACCCGCGAGTAGGGGGTGCGCAGGTTCAGTGCCGGCAGACGGAGCTGTGTGCTGTCCATATATACGCTGCCTTGCAGCCGGCTCACTGCCAGTCCGCTCTGCTCTTTCAGCGAAAGTCCGCCCAGTCCGGCTGTGAGCACACCCTGCTGCGTGTAGTGTAGGGTGTCGAGCATCAGGTTCAGGTCTGTGAAGGCCAGATGGTTCGGGTCGAGTCCGGTGGCATGAGGCTCGTGGGGCAAGTCGTAGCTGATGCCCGCGTGTCGCATTTGCAGCGAACGCACGGCATAGTCGCCCCGACCGGTGTCGAAGCGGCCGTCGCGCAGGGCCGCCGAGCCGATCAGCAGGTCGATGCGCATGGAGTCGCCGGGCATGTGGAGCTGTATGCGCGAGCGTTCGATGTCGGCCTGCACCACCTCTACCACCCACTGCGCCGTGGTGGGCAGGGTGTCCTTCCGGGCCGTGTCGCTCAGTGCCACCGTGAATCGGGCATCCTTCAGCCTGAAGCGGTTCAGCCGCACCTGTTCGTTCTTCCAGTCAATGCTGTGGGCTTCGGCGGTGAGTTCGCCGGCGCGTCCCTTGAGGTGCGTGTCGGGCAGGTAGCTCTTTGTGTCGAGCTTCACGTCATACAGTTCCACACCGTCCACTTCGGCCCTTCCCTTCAGCAGCGGCAGCATCTGCACGTTCAGCCGCAGGCTTCGCGCGTCTAACAGCGTGTCGCCGGACTCGATGGCGAGCGTGTGGTGAATGGCCAGGTCGAGCGGAAAGGCCAGCCGCACCTTGGCGATGCGTATGTCCATGCCCATGCGCTCCGACAGCACTTCGGTGGTTTTCTGCACCACGAAGTTCTGCACGGGGGGCAAATATATCAGCAGGGCGAGCAGCAGGAAGAGTGCTATAGGGGACACCAGTATGCCCGCCGCCCATCGGATGAGTTGTCTATTCTTCTTCTTCATAGGTGCAAATGTAAGGAATAAATTGTATGCGCACACATGTGTGGCCCGCAGTTTTATTAAGTATTAGGTATTGGTGATTCGTGATTAAGTGGCCTTGACAATGGG
>JBJEAF010000208.1:0-8565 GCA_051868755.1 Alloprevotella sp. | reverse complement strand
TATGACAATGCCGACAACAAGCGCCCGGGCTTCAAGTTTGCCGACTACGAGCTGAAGGGCGTGCCTGTACGTTTGGTGATGGGTGGCCGTGACTTGGAGAACGGCACTATCGAACTGATGCGCCGCGACACACTCGAAAAGCAGACACTGCCCTTCGAAGGCATCGAGGAATATGTCAAGACGCTGCTCGAAGAAATCCAGACGAACATCTACAACAAGGCCAAGAAGCGGTTGGACGACAATATCTTCCCCTGCGACAATTACGAGGAATTCAAGGAACGTGTCAAGGACGGCGGCTTCTTCCTCTGCCCCTGGGACGGCACCGAAGAGACCGAAGCCCAAATCAAGGCTGACACGCAGGCCACCATACGCTGTGTGCCTTACGGCTATAGCCAAGAGAATCCGGGCGTAGATATGGTGAGCGGCAAACCCGCCACTTGCAGGGTCATTGTGGCTCGAAGCTACTAATCGCTTCTGTCCCCGAATGTCCTCAAACCCATAGGTCTCTCCCGTTCATGTTGAAAGCTTTTCTTTCATTCACGGCCAATTTACGGGCATTTACGTTCTCTACTCTTTTGAACGCGAATGACCGCAAATTAGCCGCGAATGACAGAAAATGATTATTGCCACTGCCAGAGCGGACCAAGACTCCGGTTCTCCAAACGCAAAGCCAAAACCGATATGGTATCTGTTGACAATTTAAGTGTGGAATTTAGTGCACGCCCGCTCTTTGCGGGCGTGTCATTCGTTATAAACAAGAAAGACCGCATTGCGCTGGTCGGAAAGAACGGGGCAGGCAAATCGACCCTGCTCAAGATTCTCAGCGGACAGCAGCTGCCTACTGGCGGAACGGTGTCGGTACAGAATGACATTACCATCGGCTATCTGCCGCAGGTAATGGTGCTGAGCGATGAGCATACGGTAATGGAAGAAGCCGAAAAGGCCTTCGAACATATCAGCGAATTGCAGGAGCACATTCAGCAGCTCAACAACCAGCTGGCCGAACGCACTGATTATGAGAGCGATTCGTACATGGAATTAGTGGAACGCTTCAGCCATGAGAGCGAGCGGTTCCAGATGATGGGCGGCATGAACTACCACGCAGAACTGGAACGTACGTTACAGGGCTTGGGCTTCACGCCAGCGGACTTTCACCGTCCTACCCGAGAGTTTTCAGGTGGCTGGCGCATGCGTATTGAGCTGGCCAAGCTGTTGCTGCGCCGCCCCGATGTGTTGCTGCTCGACGAGCCGACCAACCACCTTGATATCGAAAGCATCAGGTGGCTCGAACAGTTTCTGGCCAAATCGCCTGGGGCTGTGGTACTCGTGAGCCACGACCGCGCTTTCATCAACAATGTCACCAACCGTACGCTCGAAATAGCCTGCGGACGGATTACGGACTACAAGGTCAGGTACGACGAGTTTGTGCGCCTGCGGGCAGAACGCCGCGAGCAGCAGCTCCGCGCCTATGAGAACCAGCAAAAGGAAATGGCCGACATCAGGGACTTCATCGAACGCTTCCGCTATAAGCCCACGAAGGCCGTACAGGTACAGAGCCGCATCAAGCAGCTTGAAAAGATGGTGCCCATCGAGGTTGACGAGGTGGACAATGCCTGTCTGCACCTGAAGTTCCCGCCCTGCACCCGTTCGGGCGATTATCCGGTTATCTGCGAAGAGCTGCGCAAGGACTATGGCGAACACTGTGTGTTCCGGCATGTGAACCTCACTATCAAGCGCGGCGAAAAAGTGGCCTTTGTGGGAAAGAACGGCGAAGGCAAGTCGACACTGGTGAAGTGCATTATGAGCGAGATACCCTATGGCGGCACCCTGAAGTTGGGCCACAATGTGGAAATAGGCTATTATGCACAAAACCAGGCACAACTGCTCGACGGAGAGCTCACTGTGTTCGACACCATCGACCGCGTGGCCAAAGGCGACATACGACTGAAAATCCGCGACATTCTCGGTGCCTTCATGTTTGGCGGTGAAGCCTCTGACAAGAAGGTGAAGGTGCTGTCGGGCGGCGAACGTTCGCGTTTGGCCATGATCAAGCTGCTGCTCGAACCCGTCAACTTCCTGATACTGGACGAACCGACCAACCACCTCGACATGCGCACGAAGGACGTGTTGAAGGAGGCCATTCTGGCCTTCGACGGCACGGTCATCGTGGTGAGCCACGACCGTGACTTCCTGGACGGACTGGTCGGAAAGGTCTATGAGTTTGGCGGCGGGCAGGTGCGCGAGCATTTGGGCGGTATCTACGACTTTCTGCAAAAGAAGGACATCGAATCGCTCGACCAGCTGCACGTGGCAGGTTCGCCCTCAGGCCACACGCCGGCAGCCGCTACCCCCGAAAAGGCAGAGCCGTCGGAAGGCAAGCTGTCGTATGAAGAACGCAAGGAACAGGCCCGCTTGCGCCGCAAGGCCGAAAAGCTGGTTGAAGAATGCGAAAAACTGGTGATGAAACTCGAAACGGAGAAAGCTGACCTGGAAGCCCAGTTGGCCACGCCCGAAGGGGCCTCGAACGCCCGGCTGTTTGAAGCCTATGCCGACCTGCAACGCAGGCTGAAAGAGGCCGAAGAGGCTTGGGAAAAGGCCGTTGAAGGCAGTTTGTAGTTTTTCATCAGACTCTCATAAACCACCCTCTTATCTCTATGAAACTCAAATCCATTCTACTCACATTGACTATGGCTGCCACATCATCTTTTGCCCAGCAGCAACTGACGTCGGGCATTGACAAGGCCCATATGGACCTCACGGCCAAGCCCGGCAGCGACTTCTACCGATTTGCCACCGGCGGATGGCGCGACGCACATCCGCTCACTGCCGAATATGCCCGCTATTCGCAGTTTGAGCTGTTGGCCGAAAACAACCGCAAGCAACTGCGCGAACTGATCGAAGGCTTGGCGGCCGAACAGCATCCGCAGGGTTCGCTGGAACAAAAAATCGGCTCACTCTACCGATTGGCCATCGACAGTGTGCGCCGCAACCGCGAGGACTATGCCCCTATCCAGGCTACGCTCAACGAGGTGCTGGCTATCCAGTCGCGCAGCGAAGTACAGTATGTCATGGCCAGTCTTCATGCCCGCGGCATAGGCTGCTTCTTCCAACTGGGCTGTGATGCCGACCTGAAGGATGCACGCTGGAACCTGGTGCAGATCAATCAGGGCGGCATTTCAATGGGCGAACGCGACTACTATCTGGGCGATGACGAGCCCACGCAGCAAATACGCCAGGCCTACCGTGAATATGTGAAGAACCTGTTCATCATGACCGGACAGGCCGAGCAGGAAGCACAGCAACACATGGAGGCTGTGCTCGACATCGAAACACGCATTGCCCGGGCATCGTACAGTGCCACCCAGCTGCGCGACGTGCAGAACAACTACCACAAAATGAGTTACCGTCAGTTGCTGGCAGACTACAGCGGCATCGACTGGAGTACACTCTGCCTGCTGAACGGCATTCCTGCCATTGAGCACGTGTCGGTAAACCAGCCCGAACCCATTCATGAGGTAGAGAAGATTCTGGCAGAATGCGACGTGGAGGCCCTGAAGGCATACCTATATTATAAGGTGGTGGATGATGCGGCCAGTTCACTGAGCGACCGCTTCCGCAGCGAAGCTTTCCAGTTCTACAATCATGCGATGAGCGGTGCCGAACAAGACCGCCCGCGCTGGAAGCGGGCCGTAGGTGCGGTGGAGAGCGCACTGGGCATGGCTGTCGGCAGACTTTATGTTGAAAAGTACTTCCCGGAATCGTCGAAGCAGCGCATGACGCAGCTGGTGAAGAACCTGCAGACGGCTTTGGGACAACGTATAGACCAGCAGGCATGGATGAGTGAGGAGACCAAGCGGCAGGCCCACGAAAAGCTCGGTAGCTTCTATGTAAAAATCGGCTACCCCGACCAATGGATGGACTACTCGAAGTTGGACATCGACGAGAGCCTGAGCTATTATGAGAACATGGTGCGTGCCACGAAGTTCATGAGCAACTACTATATTGAAAAGCGCGTGAACAAGCCCACTGACCGCACGGAATGGCTCATGACACCGCAGACCATCAACGCCTACTACAATCAGACGACCAACGAAATCTGCTTCCCCGCAGGTATTCTGCAGCCTCCCTTCTTTAATGCCGAAGCCGACGATGCCTGCAACTACGGAGCTATCGGCGTGGTCATCGGCCACGAAATGACACATGGCTTTGACGACCAGGGGTCACAGTTCGACAAGGACGGCAACCTGAGAAACTGGTGGACGGAAGCCGACAAGAAGAACTTCGAAGAACGCACGCAGGTGATGCGCCGCTTCTTCGACCGTATTGAGGTCATGCCCGGACTGCACGCCAACGGACAGCTGACACTGGGCGAGAACATTGCCGACCACGGCGGACTGAACATTTCCTTCCAGGCCTTGCAGAATGCCATGAAGGAGCAGCCGATAGGCAACAAGGACGGCTACACGCCCGAACAGCGTTTCTTCCTGTCGTATGGTCTGATTTGGGCAAACAATATCCGCGACGAGAAGCTTCGCCAGCAGGTAAAGACAGACCCGCACTCCCCGGCACTGTGGCGCGTCAACGGCGCATTGCCCCACATCGATGCCTGGTACAAGGCTTTCAACATCACCAAGAAAGACCCGCTCTTCGTGGCCAAGAAGGACCGCGTGGAGGTGTGGTGAAGATTTTCTATAGGTTATGAGGGATTAGGTTATGAGGTTATAAGGTGGGTGTTTGAAGCGTTCAAGGTACGCCCCGAAGGGGCAACAGCACATAGCCCAGGGCATCGCCCTGGGTAGGTTAACCGCCGCAAATGCGCCCTGCAAGGGCAAAAGCGTTTGTTCATTACGCTTGTCTCCTGACATTCATAACGCTTGTCTCCTAACGCTTTTGCCCTTTCAGGGCGCATTTCATCGCTTCATTCCACCCAGGGCGATGCCCTGGGCTATGTGCTGATGCCCCTCCGGGGCGTGCCTTGAACGCTTTAAACACTTACTTTATAACCTCATAACCTTATCCCTCATAACCCAAGAAAACAACCTCAAAACCTCAGCAGACCCTGCCTGCTTTCCCAGCAGTAAGTATTCCACAAATTATCAATAAAACAGATGACCACACTTCCCGAAAACGCCTTTCGCGAACTGAAAGAAGGCGAAAACTACGAACCGATTATGAAACCCGGCAAGACCTATCGCGAAGTCACGCCGTGGTCTATCACTTGGGGTATTCTCATGGCCGTGATCTTCTCGGCTGCGACGGCCTATCTGGGCCTGAAAGTAGGACAGGTCTTTGAAGCTGCCATACCCATCACCATTATTGCCGTGGGACTGAGCGGTGCGACCCACCGCAAAGACCCATTGGGCGAAAATGTCATCATACAGAGTATCGGTGCCTGTTCGGGCATGATTGTGGCCGGTGCAATCTTCACCCTCCCCGCCCTTTATATCTTGCAGCACAAGTATCCCGAACTCTCGGTCAACTTTATCCAAGTGTTCCTGGCTTCGCTGCTGGGTGGCGCACTCGGCATCCTCTTCCTCATCCCCTTCCGCAAGTATTTCGTGAAGGACATGCACGGAAAATATCCCTTCCCCGAAGCCACTGCCTCAACGCAGGTGCTCATATCGGGCGAGAAGAGCGGTTCGCAGGCCTTGCCCCTGCTTGTAGCCGGCCTGATAGGCGGACTCTATGACTTCTTGGTGGCCAGTCTGGGTGCATGGACAGAGAACTTCACCAGCCGTGTCACCGAAATGGGTGCCGCCTTTGCCGACAAGACCAAGCTCGTGTTCAGCTGCAACACCAGTGCGGCCCTGCTGGGCATGGGTTACATTGTAGGACTGAAATACGCCTCCATCATCTGTTTCGGTTCGGTAGCTGTATGGTGGGTCATTGTGCCTGGCATAGCCTTGGTATTCCCCGACATGAACATCGCTTCGGGCGGCAACCAGCCTCTGTTGGCAGCGGAGGCTTCGCCCGAACAGCTGTTCAACTATGCCAAGAGCATCGGCATCGGCGGTATTGCCATGGCCGGCATCATTGGTGTAGTGAAGAGTTGGGGAGTCATCAAGAGTGCCTTCTCGTTGGTGGGAAAGATCTTCAAGGGCAATGCCAATCCCACAGCTGTCCAACGTACGCAGCGCGACCTTTCGATGAAGATCATTGCCATTGGCTCTCTGTTAGCCATCTTGGTAACGGCGGTGTTCTTCTACATCGGTGTAATGGGCGGCAACCTGCTCTTCACGCTGGTAGGCATCCTTATTGTAGCCATCATCGCATTCTTGTTCACTACGGTGGCAGCCAATGCCATTGCCATTGTGGGCAGTAATCCGGTCAGCGGCATGACGCTCATGACGCTCATCCTCTCGTCCATCATCATGGTACTGGTGGGCCTGAAAGGCACTGGCGGCATGGTGGCAGCCCTCATCATGGGCGGTGTGGTATGTACGGCCCTGTCCAGTGCCGGTGCCTTCATCACCGACCTGAAGATAGGCTACTGGTTGGGCAGCACGCCCAAGTATCAGGAGACCTACAAGTTTCTGGGCATTCTCGTTTCGGCAGCCACGGTGGGTGGTGTGATCATGATATTGAACAAGGCATACGGCTTCACGCCCGACAACACCGATGTCATGGCTGCACCCCAGGCGCGTGCCATGGCAGCTGTCATAGAGCCGCTCATGTCGGGACAAGGAGCACCCTGGCTGCTCTACGGCATCGGTGCGGTCATCGCCCTGGTGCTGAATGCCTGCGGCATATCGGCCTTGGCCTTCGCGCTCGGCATGTTCATCCCCTTGCAGCTTAACCTGCCACTCATTGTGGGTGGTGCTGTCAACTGGTATGTCAACACACGTTCGACCGACACGCAGCTCAACAGCCTGCGCAACGAACGGGGCACGCTGTTGGCCTCGGGCTTCATTGCCGGCGGTGCCTTGATGGGTGTGGTCAGTGCCGCCTTGCAGTTTGGTGGCATCCAGCTCACCATTCCCAACTGGACGAAAACACCTGCTGCCGAATGGCTGTCGCTCGGCATGTACCTGCTGCTCATTGCCTATCTGGTGTATGCTTCGCTGCGGGTCAAGAACGACTATAAGGGCTAAGGCCCGTATGTTGGACTATTGAACAGGTTATGAGGGATTAGGTTATGAGGTTATAAAGTTACTGCGTAACCTTGGTTATCAGGTTATGGGGTTATAAAGTTACTGCGTAACCTTGGTTATCAGGTTATGGGGTTATGAGGTTATAAAGTCACCAATTGAGCGATTGGAGTTTCGTCTGTTCCAATAGTAATGTTATAACCTCATAACCTAAAATCTTATAACCTTAGCAATAACCTCATAACCTAATCCCTCATAACCCAAGGAAAAAACAGCACAACAAAAAGTTGTCCTCAGTTGTCCCTGTTGTCGTCCATAACCTTTTCTCTTTACGGCAATTTACGTTGATGCTTTATTGAGCGTGAATTGCCGTAATTTATCCGCAAATGGAAGAAAACTGATCATTTCATGGCATCCCCTCCCATCATAGCATCATCAACAAGAGAAGAACGCTTGGCGTTTGTACGCGAAGCGTGGCAATGTCTGCACAACTGTAGGTTGTGCGGCAAATGCCATGTTTTGAAAGGCAGGAACGAAGAGAAACTCTATGCCGATTACATTGAGGGCAAACGAGAGTACAGGGACATTACGCTCGAAATCAGGAACAACAAATGAAGAACTACAAGCAACAGGCACGTTCGGCCATAGTGATGGGAGCTACCTCAGGCATAGGCTATGAGGTAGCCAAGCTTTTGGCCAGTCGCAACTGGAGAGTAGGCGTGGCCGGCAGACGAAAGGAAATGCTGGAAAAGATGGTAGCGGAGACAGAAGGCATCGTGGCATACGAAGTGATTGACGTAACCCATGAACAGGCGACGGACGGCCTGCACCGTCTCATTGAACGCTTAGGAGGAATGAACCTCTACTTTCACAGTTCGGGGATTGGCTACCAAAACACGGCACTCGAAGCAGAAAAGGAACTGTCAACCATCGATACCAATTGCCTCGGCATGGCACGTCTGGTGGGAGAAGCCTTCAGGTACTTTGAGAAACATCAAGAAACCGCTGCCCGGTTAGCCGTTATCAGCTCTATTGCCCGTACCAAAGGGCTCGGTGCCGCGCCGGCCTATTCTGCCTCCAAACGTTTCACCAGCCATTATGTAGAAAGCCTCTGCCAACTGGCACGCATCAAAGGGCTGCGCCACCTGTACATCACCGACATCCGCCCCGGATTTGTCAAGACTCCCTTGATTGAAGGAAGCAATTTCCCCATGCAGCTGCCAGCCGCACAGGTCGCAGCAGACATCGTCGAGGCACTCGAAAAGCGCAAGGCGGTGGTCACCATCAACTGGATGTACCGCCTGCTGGTGTTCGTCTGGCAGCTGATACCCCGCTGCATCTGGACCAGAATGCGCGTTTCTTAGGCTATAATTAGGTGTTAGGGGTGTTCTATAAATTAGGTTTTAAAGAATGTTCCATGAATGAACTCATTTATTCCGGCTGTCTGCTGTTTTTTAGAGCGACCTTTTGCAAGTCT
>JBJEAF010000207.1:2155-8569 GCA_051868755.1 Alloprevotella sp. | reverse complement strand
TACGGGACGGCAAGAAGATTCTGGTCAAATAAATCCTTTCTTTCACCAAAAACGCGCTATGACAATGAAAAAGCATTATACGACTCCTTCATCGCAGTCTTTCTCCTTTTACCCTGAACACGCCTTGATGATGGGTTACTCTAACTCAGAGGGCAACGGCGTACAGTTCTCCAACAAGCGGGAAACTCCCGGAAACGGCGGCGTTTGGGACAACAACCCATGGACGGAGGAGTAGGTTCTCGTCCCTGCGATAGCCGTGGCGGGCAGGAAGCCCGCGCTCTTCAGCGGGTAAGATACCCGCGCTCCTAATGGGCTGCGCCCCTCCTGATTGAACGCAATCGGGAGGGGCGCAGTGTGCTTGCGCGATCTTCAGCGGTTTTGGCGGGTACGATGCTCGCGCTCTTCAGCGGGTAAGATACCCGCGCTCTTCAGCGGGTAAGATACCCGCTCTCCTAATGGGCGTGCTACTCTTCGCCGGCAAAGAGGGGGTCCCAGGCGGGAAGCTTGACGGGCTCCTGATCGAAGAGACGGAGCGTGGCGGCGGGCAGGTAGCGGCGGTCAACAACGAGGCGGAACATGTACTCGTCGAACCATTCGTCGGTCATGATGAGATGGCCGCGGTGGCCGTTGGTGGGGCCCCAGGAGTTTTCGACCTTCCACTTCTTGGCCTTGCCGTCGGCATCGAGGTCTACGGCCATGAGGGTCATGGCGTGGGAGGAGGCGGAGGCGAAGGTGGCGATACGCTCTGCCTTGGTCAGGGGGAAGTCGGTGGCGAAGAGGGAGGCGTAGTCGTAGTTGCGCAGGGAGAGGATGCCTGTCTTCGAATTGAGGAACTTGCCTACATCGCAGGAGAAGTACATCATCGTGGAGTCCTTGATGGACGCAATGGCCAGAGGCTTGATTTCGTCCATGGGGAGGTTGAGGTAGGTCCACTGCGCGCCGTCGTAGCTGTGGCGGTCCATATCAATGGTATAGGTTTTGTGGTAGGGGCGCGAGGGGTCGTTCATGAGCATGACGTAGTCGGCACGGAGGTCCTTGCCGATGTATTCGCGGTAGAAGGACTGGGGCGTGTACTGCTTTGTGCTGACGGGCTTGCCATCGGCATTCTTCATCGTCCACGTGAACTGCTGCACGGGTTCTCCGAGGCAGAGGCAGAGGATGCGGTAGACGGTGGCGAGCATCTCGGTCTTGCGCTTCTGGAGGGCGGCGGGCTTTTCGCCCTTGGCGGCGGCGCGGCGCAGGGTGAGTCCGTATTCGCGGAGCTTGAGCGAGAGGATAGAGGCCATGCGCGAGGTGTTGTTGGCATTATAGCTCTCGGGCATGACTTCGGCGGGCACGAGGCCGTACTTCGTCACTACGTCGATGACGCCGCAGAAGGTACCGCCGTCTGACAGCGGGTTCTTGAAGAGCCATTCGACGAGCTTGTCGTCCATGGGCTTGGCGGCGTTGTCAATGACGGCCTGAAGGAAGAGGTTGGCCTTTTCGAGCTGGTCGTAGAAGAAGCAATAGCTCTGGGAGAACTGGAACTCGCCCAGGCCGTACTGCCTGATCATCTGGGCGCGCATGACGTTGAGTCCGGTGAAGAGCCAGCAGCGTCCTGAACTCTGCTGGTCGGTGATGCCCTTGGAGGGCACTTCGTTGGAGAAATAGGTGTCGTCCGCGTCGGGATTGGCGGGGTTGGCGGCCAGTTGGTTGATGGATGTGCCGGCCAGGGCGTTACGCAGGGCTGTGGCAGCGGCCTTGTCTGTGGGCTGCGTCTTACGGAACGTTTCCAGCATGTCGGGGGTGATGCCGCCCTTGGCAGCTTCCTGCGCACAGAGTGGCAGGACTGGGGCCGAGAGGAGGAGAAAGAGGAAAATCTTTTTCATACGTGAATGGGTTGATAAACGTTGTTAGGGGTTGAAGGTGAATTTTATCGGTTTAGCGGGCAAGGATGTTTGCGCTCCCAGCAGCGGGCGGCCAGGAGGTAGAAGAGAACGGCGGAGAGCCAGCCGCCGAGCACGTCGACGAGGTAGTGGGCCTGGATGTAGACGGTGGCGCAGCACAGGAGGACGTAGAAGGGCAGGGCGGCGAGGCAGAGCCAGCGGCGGTCGTTCCAGAGGAGGATGAGCAGCACGGTGCTCATGCCTACGTGGGAAGAGGGGAAGGCAGCCGTGGGCCGTTCGCCGGAGGCTTGGGTGGCTTCGACAAGGTCGTGGAAGAAGCCCGAAGGGCCGGGGCCGGGGGCAAGCTCGGTGTGATAGCGGAAGTAGTCGCCGAGCTGGGGATAGTGGCCCTGCAGGATGAGGTCCTGGCCCACGGCGTGGAAGTAGTACTGCGGTCCGGCTACGGGCAGGAAGAGGTAGACGGCATAGTAGAGGAAGAAGCAGGCGAGGACAATGTAGGCTGTGCGCGCGAAGCGCTCGCGGTGGCCGAAGAGAGGGGAGAGGACAGTGAGGGCGATGAGGGGGTAATAGGCGAAGTAGCCCAAGTGGAAGAGTTCGCTCCAGAGCTTCTGGGGCACGCATTGGGAGAAGCTGACGGCGGGCTGGCAGCCGAAGAGGGCCTGGTCGGCAGCGGCAAAGAGGTGGTCGAGGTTGGGGAGGAGCTGGCAGAACTCGTAGGTGTCGGGGTACCAGTAGCCCAGCAGGGTGAGGGGATAGAGGTGGCGCAGCAGAAGGGTAGGGCGGCAGGGCCTGAGACTATATATAAGGTACATCAGTGCCATGCCTGCCACGACGAGGCCGCGGCCTGTGAGCAGGCGCAGGGGGGCAGCCATGTCGCGCCACATCAGGAGGATGAGCAGCGAGGTAAAGAGGGTGTAGGCGAGGGTGACCCGCTCGACGGGCAATAAGGATTGGCGTAGGTTGGGTTTCATTGTCGGGAAAAGGTTTATTTAAGTATTAAGTATTAGGTGTTAGTGATTAAGTGACTTTTAAGTATTAGTGATTCAAGTTTCGCAAGTAGTTGCAGATAGTTAACAAGCGTTCAAGGCACGCCCCGAAGGGGCAGTGAGCGCTTAGCCCAGGGCATCGCCCTGGGTAGAACGAGGCGATAAAGTTCGCCCTGCAAGGGCAAAAGCGTATGTTCGCAACGCTTGTCATCAGACGCTTTTGCCCTTGCAGGGCGCATTCACGGCGGTAAACCTACCCAGGGCGATGCCCTGGGCTAAGTGCTTGTTGGGCTTTTTATAAGCCCGGCTGCGGCTCGGCAAAACATTTGGGGCGAGCTTGATGTTCTGCTCTCACCTTGCACGGGCTTTCAGCCCGTGCCTTGAACGCTTGCCAACTCACGGCAGTGACTTGCGAAACTTGAATTAGTGGTTAAGCCTGCTCTTACCCCCTGTAATCTCAGGAAGAACTTGATCACTAATCACTAATACTTAATACTTAATTTACAGCCATCCTGCCTCGCGGTACCATTCGACCGCCGCCTTCACGCCCCGGGCGAGGGGCCACTGGGGGATGTAGCCGAGGTCGCGCTCTGCGGCGGTGATGTCGCACTGCCAGTTGCGCTGGCGCATGATGCGGTATTTGTCAAGGTTGAGGGTGGAGGCGCGGCCGAGCAGGGTTGCCGCCGTGCCGGCGATGAGGCAGACGAACCACAGCACGAAGAGGGGCGCGACGATGTGGAGCACGTGCCTTACGCCCAGCTCCTTCTGCAGCAGGTCGCTGAAGGAACGGCTGGTGTAGCTGTGACCGTCGGAGAGCGGATAGACGCTGCCGCGCGCGCCGTGGGTGAGGGCGAGGTAGGCAGCATTGACAAGGTCGGCCACGTAGATGAAGCTGAGCACCTGGGGCTTGAAGCCTACGGCGAAGTCTGTGTGGCGGCTGATGCTTTGGGCCATGAGGAAGTAGTCGCGTTCGCGCGGGCCGTAGACTCCCGTGGGACGGAGCACGACGTAGTCGAGGTCGGGTATGTCGCTCAGGTACTGTTCAGCCAGCAGCTTGGAGCGGCCGTAGGCTGTGTTGGGCTGCGGGGTGTCGGCTTCGCTGATGAGACGGTAGTCGGCATCGTGGACGGGTCCGCATACGCTGAGCGAACTGATGAACACGAATCGTCCGCCGGGTTTCAGGGCCTGGGCTGTGAGCAGGGCACGGGCGAGGCGGCGGGTGCCTTCGGCATTGATGGAACGGAAGTCGGCGGCCTGCCGGCACTTGGTGGCTCCGGCGGCGTGGATGACGTAGTCGAAGGCTTCGTGGAAATCCGTGTGGTCCAGAAGCTGTATTTTCAGCTTGTCATCGTTGTCGAGGTCCAGCTCGATGAAGTGGATGCGTGGGTCGCTGAGGTAGCGGCGGCTGCTGGTGGGGCGCACGGCGGCCCAAACTTCCATGTTGAGCTCCAGACCGCGGGCGACAAGGTAACTGCCGATGAAGCCCGATGCGCCGGTGATGAGTATCTTAGGCATTATTATGTTATTATCTTGGTTGTGATTTTATAACCTCATAACCTTACCCCTCATGACCCAAAGAATATTTGCTTACAGTTCTCCGAGTGCGTCGTAGGCTGTTTGAAGGAAAGCCTTTGCCGCGTTGGTGCGCCTCTCCGATGGCTGTGGATTCTCTCGGAATGCGCTCACCGGCTTGGTCAGCAGGTTCAGCACGGTGATGCCCGTTTCGTCCATGAAGTAGATGCCTTCGCTCCATGCATGGACTGCCGATGGATGGGTATAGGTGCGGCTCAGGATGTCGCGGCTGAAGCGGAAGTCATCGTGCGGCAGGCCGATCTGGCCGAGCAGGGTGGCGGGCAGGTCGGTCTGGTTACAGAGGGTTTCGATGCGGCGGGGCGAGCGCACGGCACCTCCTGTCCAGATCATGGGTATGTGGGACTTGCGCTCATCGGCATCGGTCAGGGTGTCGGGGTAGGATATGCCGTGGTCGGGCAGGAGGATGACCAGCGTGTTGTCCCACAGCGGCGACTGGTGCAGGCGGTCGATGAAGCGGCCTATGCAGTCGTCAAGGTAGGCCATGGCGTTGGCCCGCTCGTCGCCGGCGATGCGCTGGTAGGGCACCTTCCATGGCTCGTGGCTGGAGAGGGTGAGAAAGCCCGTGTGCCAAGGCTTGTCTTTGGGGTAACGCATGATGCGGGCATAGAGTGTGTCGAAGGTGATGTGGTCGGTCACGCCCCAGTCATGCGTGCGGCGCACGGAGGCGGGAAAGGAGGTGTCGCCCAGTGTGCGCTCGTAGCCTGTGGCGAGCAGATAGCCGTTGGTGTTGGTGAAGTTGATGTCGCCGCCATAGAGAAACTCGGTGGTGTAGCCCGCCTGCCGGAGCGAGGAGGCAATGGAGGGAAGGCGGCCGCACTTGCCGGGCAACTTCATGACGCTCACGTCAGGGAAGGCGGGGAATCCGCTCAGGGTGCAGAGGGTGCCGCGGTCGGTGCGGAAGGAGTTGGCATAGCATTGGGTGAAGACTACGCCTTCGGCGGCCAGGCGGTTGAGGCAGGGTGTGACGCTGGGATTGCTGGCGGAATCAACGGCGTGGACGAAGGTGGCGCCGCAGCCTTCCATGAGGATGATGAGCACATTGGGCCGTGGGGTGCGGAGCAGGGTGTCGGGCCGGAGGCTCTCGGTGTCGTAGTGGAGGGTGGCGAAGAGGCGGGCGCGCTCGTCTTCACTGAAGAAGTCGCATTCGTCCTGGAAATGGCGCGTTTTGGGCAGGGAGGCCATGACGCTGAAAAGGGGATTGACGGCAGCGTGATTGAGGAAGGGGCGGTCGGTCCAGTAGGCCATGCCCACGTTGGCTGTGCTCTTGCCCACGCCGCCGCGTATGCCGAGAAATAGCAGGCCTCCCAGCAGGGCCCAGAGGACAGTGCCCCAGCCTCGGTGACGGCAAGAGGGCAGGGTAGGGGGCATGATGCTTCGCAGCAGGGCGTAGATGACGGCTGCGGCCAGCACAGTGGCCAGCACGGTCCACATGGCATAACTCATTGACACGCTGGCCAAGGCTCCGCCGGGCTGCGACAGGTAGTTCCACACGGTGCCGTCGAGCTTAATGCCCCAAAAGCCGTAGAGACACGTGTCGGCCACTAAGGTGACTGAAACGGCTGCTGCCACCAAGAAGGCATAGGTGCGGTAGATGATACGCAGGCCGCGCACGCTGAACCAGAGGCTCAGGCCGAGCAGGAGCCAGAGAGGGGCTGTGGCATAGCCGGCTGTGGCCAGGTCGAGGGGCAGTCCGTGCCACAGGATTCGGGCCATGTCGGCAGCCGTTACTTCGCCGCGCACGGCAGCCGGCTGTGTGTATATGAAGCAGGGCTTGGCCAGCATGAACAGCAGGACAAGTGCTCCGTAGAAATAGGCCAGTGTGGCGGTGCGAATGGGCCTCATAGGTTAAGTGTTAAGTATTAGTGATTAGAGTTATGAAGTTCTTCCTGAGATGACTAAGGACAAGAACATCCTAATCACATGAAATGAAGTGTTAAGTATTAGTGATT
>JBJEAF010000207.1:0-2055 GCA_051868755.1 Alloprevotella sp. | reverse complement strand
AAGTGTTAAGTATTAGTGATTAGTTATTAAGTTGCTCTTTTCCTCATAGCCTCAGGAAGAACTTAATCACTAATCACTAATCACTAATACCTAAAACTTAAATTACAGTTGCTGCATGTCGTTGAGCCGTTTGTAGTAGCCACCCAGTTTGAGGAGTTCCTCGTGGGTGCCGCGCTCCACGATGCTGCCTTCGTAGAGCACGCAGATTTCGTCGGCGTGCTTGATGGTCGAGAGGCGATGGGCAATGGCAATGGTGGTTCGCGTCTTCATGAGCCTTTCGAGGGCCTCCTGCACGAGGCGTTCGCTTTCGGTGTCGAGGGCCGAGGTGGCTTCGTCAAGAATGAGAATGGCGGGGTTTTTCAGTATGGCGCGGGCTATGGACACACGTTGTCGCTGGCCTCCCGACAGGCGGCAGCCGCGGTCGCCGACCTTGGTGTCGTAGCCGTGTTCGCTCTCCATGATGAAGTCGTGGGCATTGGCAATCTTGGCGGCCTCGATGACCTGTTCCATGGTGGCGTGCTCCACGCCGAAGGTGATGTTGTTGTAGAAGGTATCGTTGAAGAGGATGGCCTCCTGATTGACATTTCCTATCAGCGCGCGAAGGTCGGAGAGGGCGAGCGACTTGACGTTCTTTCCGTCGATTTTGATTTCGCCTCCCGTCACGTCGTGATAGCGTGGCAGCAGGTCGACGAGGGTGGACTTGCCCGAACCGCTCTGGCCTACCAGGGCGATGGTCTGTCCGCGCTTGACGGTGAGATTGACGTTGGTGAGCACGGGAGTGGAGCCGTTGTAGGAGAAGCTGACGTTGCAGAACTCGATGCGGTCGTTCAGTCCGCCGATGTGTTCGGGACAGCTGACCTCGCCGATGGGGTTGACGGCGTTGAGTATTTTATTGACGCGTTCGACCGAGGCCATGCCCTTCGGGATGCTGTAGGAAGCTTTCGAGAAGTCCTTCAGCGGCTGGATGATGCTGTAGAGGATGACCATGTAGAAGATGAAGGTGGGCGCGTCGATGGGGGAGTGGTCGGAGAAGATGAGCGTGCCGCCGTACCAGAGCACGAGCACAATGAGGGCGGTGCCCAGAAATTCGCTCACGGGGTGGGCCGAAGCCTGCCTTACGGCCACGCGGCTTGAGGCGTTGCGGTAGTCGTTGGTGCAGCGGTCGAAGCGGTCGGTCATCTTGTGTTCGGCGGTGAATGCCTTGACGATGCGCATGCCGCCCAGTGTCTCTTCGAGCTGCGCCATGATTTCGCTCCATTTGTTTTGCGCGTCCAAGCTCTGGTGTTTCAGCTTGCGGCCGATGCGTCCCATCATCCATCCCATCAGGGGCAGCACCACGAGGGTGAAGAGCGTGAGTTGCCACGACACGTAGATGAGCACGCCGAAGTAGCAGATGAGCAGAATGGGGTTTTTGATGATCATTTCGAGCGAGCCGGTGATGGACGTTTCGATTTCGTTCACGTCGCCGCTCATGCGTGCAATGATGTCGCCCTTTCGTTCATCGGAGAAGAAGGAGAGAGGCAGCCGGGTGATTTTATGGTACACCCGTGAGCGTATGTCACGCACGATACCTGTGCGCAGCGGCACCATGATGGCCACTGAGGCAAAGTAGCAGCTGGTCTTGAGCAGGGTGGCCGTGACCAGAAACAGGCCGATGAACAGCAGGGCAGTGGCTGCGCCGTAGTCGTCCATCAGCTCGGTGGTGTACCAGTACATGTTGTTCACGGCAATGTCCTTCATGCTCATGCCGGCCGCCGACCAGGGTATGAACTCATAGCGGTTCTGGTCGATGCCGAAGAGCATTTGCAGCATCGGAATGATAGATACGAAGGAGAAGACATTCAGCACCGCTGACAGCAAATTGAATATCAGCGAGCCGACCAGATATAGCTTGTAGGGCTTGACATACTGTCGCATGACGCGCAGAAACTCTTTCATGTCGGGCCAGGGTATTTACATTGGTTAATAAATTGCGGGGGCAAAGATAGTGCAAGTGAGGGCAAAGCAAAAGAAAACTCCGCAGGATTTGCTTTTGCTATGCCGAGCGCAGCCTAT
>JBJEAF010000206.1:0-2223 GCA_051868755.1 Alloprevotella sp. | reverse complement strand
GGGCCCCGAAGAAAACTTCGGGGAACGGGGGCTGCGGAAAGGGAAAGGCGGGGGGCGGGAAAAACAACCCGGCACTTAGGAAAAACAACCCGGCACTTGGGAAAGACAACTCGGCACTTGGGATTTTCTAAGTGCCGAGTTGTTTAGAGCAGAGAAGCAGGGAGGTCGCCGTCGGTCGGTATCGGATACAAGCAAGGGCCATAGAGGATGATATAAATAAGGGGTGTAACGGACGAATCGGTCTGTTACACCCCTTATTATATATAGGTCTTGGATTACTTCAGCTGCTGGAGCTGCATCTTGGCCGGAGCCTTAGGCATAGTCTTGAAGGGCATCGCCGTGTTGATGCGCGAAGTACCACGCAGGATGCGGTTGGGAACAGCCTTGACAGCGGGAGCCTTGCCCGCAGGAGCCTCGGGCGTGGAGAATTCCTTCTTGGCCAACGGGCCCCATTCGCCGTTGATGTTCTGGGCAATGGCATAAGCTACATAAGCCTTGTTAGGTTCAGCATTCCACCAGGCTTCGTCAACACCGTACTGATTCCAGTAGGGATTGTAGGGGTCATCTTCCTTCAGGTAGTTCAGCACGTCCTCTTCAGTCCACTTGCCCGATTCAATGGCTTCCTTCTCGATCAACATGTCACGGTGCAGGGAAGCCTGATCGTTGGGCGTGTAAATGACAACCTGATAGTAGCCCCACTCGGCATCGCCGCCAAAGCTGCCAATCTCGATAGACACTTCGGCTACACCCTCGCCGCCCAACTTGGAGGTAGTAACAGGAATGACCGTATAGTCAGCGTTGTTTCCGTTCACGTCCCAGGGCTGGATATACAGTTCATATTCTGTGCCCGGTTCCATGCCCGTGTAGGTATATACATAGTCTTGATCAGCCTGAATACCCCAGCCGCGAACCATATCGCCTACCGTTGAGAAGCCGAGCATGGGGCCCCACATGGCCAGCTGCTCTTCGGCTTCGCCCTTTTTGTAAATACAGAAGGCATAGCCGGCTACGTCAGCATTGGGCTTGAAGTTCAATGTGATGGTGGAGCTGGTCACCTCGCTGACCGTGCATTCTACGGCAGGATTGCCTGCCACGGCGGGACGCGGCGTGTGGAACTCAGCCTTGGACACCGAGCAGGGGATGCCCAAGTAGTCATAGCCTACAGTGGCGAACACATAGTCAGCGTCGTCCGAAAGGTCGATGCCAGTGAGCTGGGCATTGGTAAAGTCCTGATAGTAGACATTCTCACCAATCTGGTCGATGTAGCTGGCCAGAGCGGCCTCGGTAGGCAGGTAGGGCAGCACGTTGGCGGGAATGCATGCGAGCTTGTAGCCCACACATTGGGTTGTACGCGTAATGGCTACCCACAGCGTGTCGGTCTCTGCGCCGGCGGCAAAGGCATTGACCACTGCATCGGCTGCCACGCGGCCTTCGATTTTGGTGAACGAGATGCTGTCAACGCGCTCAGCCAGAAAACCGGAGATGTTACCCGATGTTTCATGCACAATCACGCGGTTGGGATTGTTCTGGGCAAATACGGCCAGACTCACAAAGGCCATTATCAATAAGGAGTAAAACTTTTTCATTAGCGGGTGAATTTGATGGTTTGGTTATTAACTTTGAAGATGTAGACGCCCTTGGGCAGCTGCTGCACGGCGATAGGTTCGCCGTTCCAGTTGGTGCGCGACAGCACCATGCGTCCGGTAGCATCATAGACAGCGGCATTGTTTACACCATGAGCCGGCAGGTTGTTCACGCCCAGCCGTCCGTCGGCCAAGAAGAGTTCAGCGCCTTGGGCCTCATCGACCGTGACGTTCTCGATGCCCGTGCCTTCCATGCCGCTGAAGGTCAAGGTAGACAGGTCGTCGTAAGCGGCGGCATACACCTGCCCATCGGTCAGGTTAACGGTCAGTCCGTCATCGCCAAACGTCAAAGTCCGAATGCCGTCCAGCAAGAACTCTTTCTTTTCCGAACTGTCCTGCTTGGGGTTCAGGACCAGCGAAGCCTGTGCCGAAGCCGAGGTCGCCGTTCCCGCCAAAGCCAGAGTCAGCAGAAATACGCTCTTTTTTCTCATAAGCAAATCAGATGTGTTGTAGTTAATAGTTATAGTTGGTTGTTCTTCTTTCTACATTTGTCGGGCAAAGATGATACATATGACTGAATCAGCCAAGCTTTAGCTAACATATTTTTTAGAATGGAGTAAAAAGCTGCGCATTTTGCACA
>JBJEAF010000205.1:0-8647 GCA_051868755.1 Alloprevotella sp. | reverse complement strand
ATAACCCCATAACCTGATAACCAAGGTTACGCAGTAACTTTATAACCTCATAACCCAATCCCTTATAACCTCAGCAATAACCTCATAACCTTATCCCTTATAACCCATGACAGCAGCCTCATAACCTTAGCCCTGTCTTCTCATCCCCTAATTTCGGTCTATTTACCTGAAAACTTAATCTTTTCGTCCGTTTTCCTTTGCTCTTAATACACCTTACAGTATTTTTGCACAAAAATAATACGAATGTGCGGACAAGCAAAAGTCAAACTGGCATGGAGCTGGCCGCCTTTGCCCATCTATCAGTAAATGAAAACCTATACAAATTTTGTTGGCCTTATTGCCGAAAGCCTGAAATCTAATTGGGACCTGGATGCCCTGACCGACTATCAGGGGGTTACGCTGCAATACAAGGACGTGGCCCGTAAAATTGAAAAGCTTCACATTCTCTTTGAAAATGCCGGCGTAGTTCCCGGCGACAAGATTGCCTTGTGTGGCCGTAACAGTGCCAACTGGGCAACTGCCTATATGGCCGTATTGAGCTATGGGGCGGTGGCGGTGCCTATCCTGCATGAGTTCAAGGCACAACAAGTACACGACATCGTCAATCATTCTGAAGCCAAACTTTTGTTTGCCGGCGATGTGGTGTGGCCTGAACTCGATGCCGAGGCCATGCCTCATCTGGAGGGTGTACTGCACATACCCGATTATTCGCTGTTGGTATCACGCACTGAGAAACTGACCGATGCGCGCGAAAGGCTCAACGAACTCTTCGGCAAGAAATACCCCAAGTTCTTCCGCAAGGAACATGTCAACTATCGTCATTGCCCCGGACCCGACGACTTGGCCCTCATCAATTATACCAGCGGAACTACTTCCAACTCCAAGGGCGTGATGCTGCCCTACCGTGCCATCTGGTCGAACTATGAATTTGCCATCGAAGTACTGGGCCATAAAGTCAAGCGTGGCGACAGTGTCATTTCGATGCTCCCCATGGCCCACATGTATGGCATGTCGTTTGAATTTGTCTTTGAGTTCCTCCACGGCTGCCACATCTACTACCTCACCCGCATACCCTCACCCAAAATTGTCATGCAGGCTTTTGCCGACATCAAGCCCGCCATCATTATATCCGTTCCGCTCATCATCGAAAAGATCATCAAGAAGAATGTGCTGCCCAAGCTTCAGACGCCCAGCATGAAGGTGCTGCTCAAGCTGCCGCTCATCAGCACACGCATTTTCGACAAAATCCGCGAGCGTCTGATCGAAACTTTCGGCGGACGGTTCTACGAAATCATCATTGGCGGTGCAGCCTTCAACAGCGAAGTCGAGAATCTGCTCAAACGCATCGGCTTCCCCTTCTGCGTGGGTTACGGTGCCACTGAGTGTGCGCCTATCATTACCTATGAAGACTGGCACCATTTCCGTCAAGGCTCGTGTGGCAAAGCCGTGCCCCGCATGGAAGTAAAGATTGACAGTCCTGACCCTCAGCATATAGCCGGCGAAATATTGGCACGCGGCACCAACACCATGTTGGGCTACTATAAAAATGAAGAGGCCACCCAAGCCACACTTGATGCCGAAGGCTGGTACCACACTGGCGACTTGGGCCTGATGGACAGCGAAGGCAACGTGTTTATTCGCGGACGCAGCAAGAACATGCTGCTCGGTGCCTCGGGCCAGAACATCTATCCCGAAGAAATTGAGGACAAGCTGAACACACTGCCTTACGTGAACGAAAGCATTGTGATCCAGAAGGGCGAGAAGCTCTATGCGCTCATCTATCCCGACCGCGACGAAGCCGTACGTGACGGACTGGATGAGAACGGGCTGCGCGCTGCTATGGAACAGAACCGCAAGGACCTGAACGACATGGTGGCCACCTACGAACGTCTGTCGGGCTTCAAACTCTTCGACAACGAATTCGAAAAGACCCCCAAGCGCAGTATCAAGCGTTACCTGTACGAGAAAACGGAAATTTGATTTGTAAGTTGAATCACCCATATCTACACTGACGTGATTGCATTTGCTGAAACCGAACCTGTCGGTGCTGCCTCCTCTGTGCAGCCCGAAACCGTCACACCCGATGAAGCAGCCCAGCATGCTGCGGCTGAAGTTGTGCCGGCAAGTGGCGGGGAGCCTCTGGCCGACACCAGTCTGCCCGATGGCATACTGGATGAGAACCAGTCCGAAGAACCCTCCCAAATGGTGTTGCGCACAGAGGGACTGGTTAAGAAATACGGCAAGCGCACTGTGGTCAACGGTGTTTCGTTCGATGTGAAGCAAGGTGAAATAGTCGGACTGCTCGGCCCCAACGGTGCAGGCAAGACCACCTCCTTCTACATGACCACGGGACTGGTAGTGCCCAATGGCGGCCGCATCTTTCTCGACAACAGCGAAATCACCTCCGACCCCGTCTACAAACGTGCCCAAAAGGGCATTGGCTATCTGGCTCAGGAGGCTTCGGTGTTCCGCAAAATGAGTGTGGAAGACAATATTGCTTCGGTGCTCGAGATGACAGGCAAGCCCAAAGAGTACCGCCGCGAGAAGCTGGAAAGCCTGATTGCCGAATTTCGTTTGCAGAAGGTGCGCAAGAACTTGGGCGACCAGTTGTCGGGTGGAGAGCGTCGCCGTACCGAAATAGCCCGGTGTCTGGCCATCGACCCTAAGTTCATCATGCTCGACGAACCCTTTGCAGGTGTCGACCCCATTGCTGTCGAGGACATCCAGTATATTGTGTGGAAACTCAAATACCGCAATATCGGCATCCTCATCACTGACCACAATGTCGAGGAGACACTCTGTATCACCGACCGCGCCTATCTGCTGTTTGAAGGCCGCATCCTCTTCCAGGGCACGCCCGAAGAACTGGCTGCCAATCAAATCGTGCGCGACAAATACCTGACCAACAGCTTCAAGCTCCGCAAAAAGGACTTTCAGGCCATGGGCAGCGTCAAAGTTGAAAATTAAAACCCTACCTCATTTTCCTCATGCTCTTTTCCCCCACCCTATTGCTACTCACTGCCGCCCTCAACTCCGACACGCTTCAGGTGCAGTCGGCGCAGTTGGAAGGCCCTTACCCCATAGCCCGGCCCTATGCCACAGACTCTCTGAACATGCAGGGCAAGGCGTTCGACATTCAGGAAGTATTCAAGCAGAACAAGTCGCTTGTCAGCAAGTCGCGTGTCCGGCAGGGAAACTTCGCCCAGACCGTAAGACACGGAGACGCCCTCCCCTGCAGTGCCGACAGTTCGGCTGCATGGCGTACCTTGCGCTTCACGGTCGAGACGCCCCGCTTCGTCCAGTGCAGTGTAGACATCAGCCACCTCAACAGCTACAAGCTCTTTGTCGACGGCAATGCCTGCGACGACAAGCAGCTCAAGCTCGCGCCGGGGCGTGCTGAACTGACCCTGCAAGTGCTCACCCAGAAGACTGACCGCGATACCTTCTCGGTCCGGCTTATCGGTGAAGATCTGAAGCAGGTACGTGTCAATCCCGAAGGCAAGCGTCCCTACACCATGGCCGACATGCTTCAGGGCGACCACTACCGCAGCGTAGCTCTTTCGCCCACGGGCAAGTATTTGGTCACAACAAGTTACTACCTCAAGCCCGATGGTACGGCACAGTACGAAACCGTGCTCAGCGAAACAGCGACCGAACGCGAACTCATGCACCGCAATGAATACGTGTGGCTCAACTGGCTGAAAGGTTCGAAGGACGTGCTCTACTACACGCGTCCCAGCGGAACGGGCACCGAACTCGTGGTCTACACGCCTGCCGACGGCCGCGAACGCATCTTGGCCGACAACCTGCCCACTGGCTCGTTCAGTGTGTCGCCGGCTGAGGACTATCTCATCTTTTCTCAGACCGATGAGGGCAAGGCTGTCAGCGGTGCGCTCAAACGCCTGCAGGATCCCGATGACCGTATGCCCGGATGGCGTAACCGCAATGCCTTGTGGCGTTACGACCTGCAGACCGGCATGATGAAGCGGCTCACCTTCGGCGCCGCCGGATGCTGGCTTACCGACATCTCGACCGACGGCAAGTACCTGCTGCTTCAGAGCAGCCGCTTCGATGCCCACCGTGCTCCCTTCAACCGTACTTCCGTGTTGCGCATGGATGCCTACACCGGCCAGGTCGACACCCTGCTGAGCGACACCACATTTATCTCCGACACCCGCTTCTCGCCTGATGGCCGGCAGATTCTGGTCAAAGCCTCGCCCGCAGCATTCGACGGACTGGGCAGCGAAGTGAAGCCCGGACAGCAGCCGCAGGCTTTCGACAACCGGCTTTACCTCTACGACATTGCCTCCCGACAGACCACTGCCCTGCTCAGGGGATTTGCCCCTTCGGTGGCATCCTATGAGTGGTCGGCAGCTGACAACAAGGTTTACTTCAGTGCCGATGACCGTGCCTACCACGGACTCTTCTCGCTCGACATGCGCACCCATAAGGTTGTGCGCTATGAGTTGCCCGTCACCTATGTACAGAACTACAGCATTGCCACAGCCATGCGTAATCCTCGCGCCGTGTTCTTCGGACAAACTGCTGAGCGCGCCCGTGAAATGTTCACGTGCAATTTGGCTGACAAGAGCAAGCCTGCCGCTACACTGATCGGGAAAATCCGTTTTGATGAACTCTACAAGGATGTGGCCATCGGCACCTGCCATGAATGGCAGTTCAAGGCCACGCGCGGCGACTCCATCGATGGTTTCTACCTGCTCCCCCCCGATTTTAATCCCGAACAGACCTATCCGCTCATTGTCTACTACTACGGCGGCTGTACGCCCACCACGCAGTGTCTGGAATTTCAATATCCCCTTCAGGTACTTGCCGGACAGGGCTATGTTGTGTATGCCGTCAATCCCAGCGGTACGATTGGCTACGGACAGGAATTTGCTGCGCGCCACGTGAACACTTGGGGTAAGGAGTCAGGCGATGATATCATCGAAGGCACCCGCAAGTTCTGTCAGGAACACCCCTTTGTCGATGCCAAGCGCATTGGCTGCATGGGAGCCTCCTACGGCGGTTTCATGACGCAGTATCTGCAAACACAGACCGACCTCTTTGCTACAGCCATTTCCCATGCAGGCATCAGCAACATCGCCAGCTATTGGGGCGGAGGCTACTGGGGCTATTCCTATGGCGAATGTGCCCAGTATGGCAGCTATCCCTGGAACAATCCGGATCTCTACGTCAAGCAGTCTCCGCTGTTTAATGCCGACAAGATCCACACGCCCATGCTCCTGCTGCACGGCACGGCCGACACCAATGTGCCGACCAACGAAAGCCAGCAACTCTTCAACGCCCTGAAGATTCTGGGCCGCGAAGTCTGCTACATCCAGATTGACGGTGAAAATCATGTCATCACCAACTACAACAAGCGTCTGGCCTGGCAAAATGCCATCTTCGCCTGGTTTGCCAAATACCTCAAGGGCGATGATGCATGGTGGAAAAGTCTGGATCTGTAGTTTCTCCTAACCTGACAGTCTGGGTTACAAATTGCTTCCTCAAAGATTGTGCAAGTGAGCGCAGAGCCAAGCTTGGCCCAAGCTTTGCCGAACGTAGCCAATCTTATTTAAAGATTGTGCAAGTGAGCGCAGAGCCAAGCTTGCCCCAAGCTTTGCCGAGCGCAGCCAATCTTATTCAAAGATTGTGCAAGTGAGCGCAGAGCCAAGCTTGGCCGAGCGCAGCTAATCTTATGTAAACAAAAAATCATGATACAATCAATGACCGGCTACGGCAAAGCCGAAGCCCTTTGGGGCGACAAGAAGATTCATGCCGAAATCAAGTCGCTCAACAGCAAGAGTCTGGACCTCAATACCCGCATCGCCCCCGTATACCGCGAAAAGGAAATGGAAATCCGTGCGCTCATCGCCCAACGCCTTGAACGCGGAAAAGTAGACTTCAACCTCTGGATTGAAAAGAACGAATCGCCCGCGTCTGTCACCATCAATGCTGAGGTGGTGGCCAACTACGTGTCACAGATTCAGCATATCAGCACAGAGAAGAATATCCCCCTGCCCGAAAACCTCTGGGAACTCGTGCTCCGCTTGCCTGACTGCACCCAAGCGCCGGCTACAGAAACCCTCGACGAAGGCGAATGGCAGGCCGTACACGCCGCTGTGCTGCAAGCCATCGAGCAGCTCGTCGAGTTCCGGCAGCAGGAAGGTGCCGCCCTCTACCAGAAGTTCAATGAGAAAATTGACAATATCGAGGCCCTGCTGGCACAAATCGAACCTTTCGAACAATCGCGTGTCGAGAAAATTCGCAACCGCCTGGTTGAACGACTGGCGGAACTTCGTGGCATCGACTACGACAAGAACCGGCTTGAACAGGAACTGATCTTCTATATCGAAAAGCTTGACATCAGCGAAGAGAAACAGCGCCTCACCAACCACCTCAACTATTTCCGCGAAACCATGAACCAACGCCACGGACAGGGCAAGAAGCTCGGATTCATCGCCCAGGAAATGGGTCGCGAAATCAACACCACTGGCTCGAAGAGCAATCAGGCTGAAATGCAGAACATCGTGGTCAAGATGAAGGATGAGCTGGAACAAATCAAAGAGCAGGTGTTGAATGTCATGTAGTCTTTTGGTTGAAAATTTATAGTTTAAAGTTTATAGCTTAAAGCTTATAAAGTCACTATGAAACGCAGTCATCAGCCGCTCAGTGACTATCCACATAAGCTTTAAACTATAAACTTTCAACTGTAATTATAAATTATCACTCCCCCCAAATCCCTAATCCATGAAAGTACTGATATTTTCCGCTCCCAGCGGTAGCGGCAAGAGTACGCTCATCAACTACCTGATGCAGCAGGGCCTTAATCTCCACTTTTCCATTTCTGCAACCAGCCGGTCGCCGCGTGGCACCGAACAGAACGGAGTGGAATACTTCTTTCTGACACCCGATGAGTTCAGGGCACACATAGCCGCTGGCGACTTTCTGGAGTATCAGGAAGTCTACGAAAACCGCTTCTATGGCACCCTGCAACAACAGGTGGACAACCAGCTTGCACAGGGACAGCACGTCGTGTGCGATGTAGATGTGCTCGGCGCGCTCAACATCAAACGGCATTATGGAGCGCGTGCCCTCAGCCTCTTCATCCAGCCCCCTTCCATCGAAACATTGCGTCAGCGTCTGGAACAGCGCGGCACCGATGCGCCCGAAGTGATTGAACAGCGCATAGCCCGTGCGGCGTTCGAACTCTCCTATGCCCCACAGTTCGACAAGGTCATCGTCAACGACCAGCTCGAAACCGCCTGCCGCGAAGTGCTGCAAGCGGTGAAAGACTTCCTTGAGTCATGAGTCCCCGCCGACACATCATGCTCTTTGGCGGGTCGTTCAACCCCATCCACTGCGGTCACATTGCTTTGGCGCGCCAGGTTCTGAGAGAGAATCTGGCCGACGAAGTGTGGCTCATGGTGTCGCCGCAGAATCCGCTCAAACCGCAAGACGGACTGCTCGACGAACGGCTGCGGTATGAGATAGCCTGCAAGGCCCTACAAGGCGAAAGCGGTATCATCGCCTCCGACTTCGAGTTTGCACTGCCCCGCCCTTCCTACACCTGGAACACCCTCTGCGCATTGGGCCACACCTGGCCTGATTCTGATTTTTCCCTGCTCATCGGTGCCGACAACTGGACACACTTTGACCGTTGGGCACACACAGAACGCATACTCTCCCACCACCGTCTGTATGTCTATCCCCGTCCCGGTTATCCTCTGGATGCCCCTCTGCCCCCAGGTGTCAGCTACATAGACGCACCTCTTCTGCCCTACTCTTCGACCGAAGTGCGCCGGCGCATCCATTCCGGACTCGACATCAGGCATTGGGTACCCGACTCCATTTTGCAAGATGTAATCACCCACTACCGGCGCGCCTGACCCCGCCACTCGTCTCCCCTCACTCTCCCAACTTGTTGCACGACAGCGCAAAGCTCCCATAATCACTGCTCTCCGCTTCGTTTTCTGAGAAGATATACTGCATCGGCCCAAGAAGATATCTCCATTGGCCATAGAAGATATCTCCATCGGCCATAGAAGATATCTTCTTGGAGCGATGCAGTATATCTTCTTTTGAAAGTTGATATCATGAGCTATGCCGAGCGCAGCCAATCTTATGAATAGTAAGTGATTATGGAATGAAGCGAAGCCTCAAATAACAAAAGCCGGGGGATAGGAAGCGACGGTGCACTGGGAGGGCGTGGCAAAGGCCCGCCCGTTGTCAAGCTGACTTGAGGCGACGGCGCACTGGGAGGACGGGCCTTGAACGCTCATTTCCCAAAACAAATTGAACTTACTATACTTGACTTGGATGAAAACCTTTCTTGTTATATGATAGATTGTGCCAGTGAGCGCAGAGCCAAGCTTGCCCCAAGCTATGCCGAAATCTCGTGCCAGTGAGAGCAGAGCATCAAGCTTGCTTGAATGCTATGCCGTATGCAGCCGAGATTCAAAGAAGTTAACGCAGCCAATCTTATGCAAGAAATTTCAGCTTACTGCTGCACTATCTTCTCTCTAAGAAACGATTTATTTATTATGTCGATGTGGAATCTCGCGGTTTTTCTCTACATTTGCAGACAAAAGCGAGATATGGCCAAATACATCAATCCTTTCACCGACATCGGTTTCAAGCGAATCTT